>NZ_JBBNNA010000002.1:0-231601 GCF_040098065.1 Collinsella sp. CLA-JM-H32B
CTTTCCGAGGCACTCAAGCAGCGTTCGAAGCGCAACAGAAGGGGTCGCCGCCGCTAAGGCGTTGACCCCCTAATGCAAACAACGGCGCTGCCCAGCTAGCTACAACTTGGGCTGCCGTCGACACTATTCTACCCACGAATGCCATTTCGGACAATCGGTAATGCCGATTCAAAAGGTGGGCGGAATGTGACAAAGGGGCTGCCCTTTGTCACATCTAAAATATTGCCTTTACGTGTTGATGCACACGGTGTGCAATAATACTCGCACTGTGCAATAGCGCACAGGCTGAGTAACAAGGAGGACGCTTGTCCCAGCTCGAGAAATGCGATCGCCGGTCCCTTCGCTCGCAGCGTGCCCTTCGCCAGGCACTTGCCAGCGAGCTTGCCGAAAGCGGCGACCTTTCGCGCATTAATGTCGCGTCGCTCACCGAGCGTGCCGGCCTTACGCGCCGAACGTTCTATTCGCACTACCGCGATATCCCTGACTTTATCAATCAAATCGAGGACGGCTTGCTGGCCGAGATCCGTGAGCGCATTGAGCTCATCACCGCAGCTCAGCTGCCCGACCTTTATCACAACATCGATGAACTCGAGCCGGCACCCGGTTCGGTTGAGCTGCTGCGTTATCTTGCGGCCAACCGCGACTTAATCGGTGCGCTGTTGGGTCCGGGCGGCGATCAGGCCTTTATTAAAAGGATTATCGACACCGCGCGTGAGGCTGTGGTGCCGCGTGCGCAGACGGGCATTTTGGGCCTGGCGCTGGGCACCTTCTTTGACTACTACGTCACCTATGTTGTGAGTGCCGAGGTCGGCATGATCCAACGTTGGTTTGAGCGTGACCTTTCCGAATCGCCCGAGACCATGGCGCGCATTATGACGGTCATCGCTTTTGTGCGCCCTGGTGACCTGTATGGCCAACCCATCGATATCAACGTGCCGGAATACGGCATGAAGCTATTGAATCTGCAGCTCGAGGACGCGGCCGATACCGCCGCAACCATCGAGTCCAACAACTAAGAGGAGAGACAATGAGCAAACTCGTCGAGGGCATTAAAGACCGTGTGGTCGCTGCCGCACGCGAGGCTGCGCCCGCCGTGGTGGACGCCGCGCAGAAGGCCGCGACCGCGGCTGCCGAGAAAGTTGCCGAGGCTGTCGCCGATGCCAAGAACGTGGCAGGGGAGACGTCCGTCGTCAGCGAGCCCGCCACCGCCGCTGAGCCCGTAGCCGCCGCCCAGGCCCCCGAAGGCGCGATCTTCAACCCCGAGGCTGCCCGCGGCAACCTGCACCTGGGCATCGACGTGGGCTCCACCACCGTTAAGCTCGCCGTGCTCAACGACGACAACCAGATTGTCTACGCCAAGTACCAGCGTCACCACACCGACGTCCGCGCTTGCGCCCGCGACTTGTTCGAGGGCGCTGCGACCGTGCTGCCGACGGTCCAGATGACCTGCGCCATCACCGGCTCGGGCGGCCTGCTGCTGTCCCAGTGGCTCGACCTGGAGTTTGTCCAGGAGGTCATCGCCAGTAAGCGCGCCGTCGAGACCCTTATCCCGGCCACCGACGTCGCCATCGAGTTGGGTGGCGAAGACGCCAAGATCATCTACTTCGACAACGGCATCGAGCAGCGCATGAACGGTACCTGCGCCGGCGGTACGGGCGCGTTCATCGATCAGATGGCAACCCTGCTGCACACCGACGCCAGTGGCCTCAACGAGCTCGCGGCCAACGCCACCACCATCTATCCCATCGCCAGCCGCTGCGGCGTTTTTGCCAAGACCGACGTGCAGCCGCTGCTCAACGAGGGCGCCCGCCCCGAGGACGTGGCCGCCTCCATCTTCCAGGCTGTCGTGACCCAGACCATCTCGGGCCTGGCGTGCGGCCGCCCCATCCGCGGCAACGTCGCCTTCCTGGGCGGCCCGCTGCAATATCTTTCCGAGCTGCGCCACCGCTTCTACCTCACGCTCAACCTGGACGAGGAGCACCGCATTGTGCCCCAAAACGCCCATCTGTTTGTGGCAAGCGGCGCCGCCATGGCGCACGAGTCCAACAAGCTCAGCACGTTCCCGCAGCTCATCGAGGCCATCGATGCCCTGGGTGACACGCAGGGTGCCGAGGTCGAGCGTCTGGATCCGCTCTTTGCCACTGACGAGGACTTTGCCGAGTTCAAAACCCGCCACGACCAGGAAGTCGTCCCCAAGGGCAAGCTCGACGGCTACGCCGGCCGCGTGTTCATCGGCATCGACGCCGGTTCCACCACCATGAAGGCCGCGCTCGTGGGCGAGGACGGCCAGCTGTTGCACACCTGGTACGGCAACAACAACGGTGACATCCTGGGCACGGCCAAGGTCATCATGGCCGATTTCTACAACCACATTCCCGCCGGCTGCACCATCGGCCACGTGACCACCACGGGCTACGGCGAGGCGCTGCTCATCGAGGCCCTCAAGGCCGATTCCGGCGAGATCGAGACCGTCGCGCACCTGCGCGGCGCCAAGGCATTCCTGCCCGGCGTCGAGTTTATTCTGGACATCGGCGGCCAGGACATGAAGTGCCTGCGCGTCAAGGACGGCGTCATCGAGCACATCATGCTCAACGAGGCCTGCTCGTCGGGTTGCGGTAGCTTTATCGAGAGCTTCGCCGTCTCTATGAACATGGACGTGCGCGCGTTCGCCGATGCCGCCATCCATGCCAAGGCCCCGGTCGACCTGGGCAGCCGCTGCACGGTCTTTATGAACTCGCGCGTTAAGCAGGCGCAAAAGGAAGGCGCCACGGTGGGCGACATCGCGGCCGGCCTGTCCTATTCCGTCATCAAGAACGCCTTGTTCAAAGTCATTAAGCTGCGCGATCCCAAGGAGATCGGCAGCCAGGTGATCGTCCAGGGCGGCACCTTTATGTCCGACGCCACGCTGCGCGCATTTGAGCAGCTCACCGGCGTGCATGCCGTGCGCCCCGACATCGCCGGCTGTATGGGCGCCTACGGTGCGGCCCTGCTCGCCCGCGATCGCGCCGGCGCCGACGGCACCTCGACCATCCTTTCGGCTGAGGACATCGCGCACCTTACCGTGACGCAAAAGCATGTCCGCTGCGGTCGCTGCTCTAACAACTGCCAGCTCACCGTCAACGACTTTGGCGGCGGCAGGCGCTTCATTACCGGCAACCGCTGCGAGAAGGGCGCCGGCCACAAAAAGCAGAAGACCGAGGCCCCCAACCTCTTCAAAAAGAAAAACGAGTTGCTCTTTAACCGCGAGGTCCTGAGTCCCGACGAGGCCCCGCGCGGCACCGTCGGCATCCCGCGCGCGCTCAACATGTACGAGAACTACCCCTTCTGGCACGCGTTCTTTACGCGCTTGGGCTTTAGCGTGCAGCTGTCCGACCAGTCGAGCAAGAAGACCTACCAGGCGGGCATCGAGTCCATGCCGTCCGAGAGCGTGTGCTATCCGGCCAAGATGAGCCACGGCCACGTGATGAACCTTATCGACCGTGACGTCGACTTTATCTGGATGCCGTGCGTGCGCTGGGAGCGCAAGGAGGACCCGACTGCCGGTAACTGCTATAACTGCCCCATCGTCATGAGCTACCCCACGGCGCTGGCGCTCAACATCGACGAGATTCGCGAGCAGAACATCGAGTTCCTGTATCCGTTTGTGCCCTATCACGACAAGACCGAGCTCAAGCGCCGCCTGTATCAGGTGCTCGCCGTCGACCGTGTGGCCGATGCCGAGGCTGGTCGCGGTCGCGTGCGTGGACCCAAGATTACGCGCTCCGAGGTCGATGCCGCCGTCAACGCTGCCTTTGAGGCCGACGCGCGCTTCCACGAGGATATCCAGACCATGGGCGAGGAGGCTCTTAAGTGGGTCGAGGACCACGGCGGCCACGGCATCGTACTCGCCGGCCGTCCTTACCACAACGACCCCGAGATCAACCACGCCCTGCCCGAGCTTATCTCGAGCTTTGGCTTTGCGGTCTTTACCGAGGATTCGCTCGCGCACCTGGTGAAGCCTGAGCGTCCGATCCGCGTCGTCGACCAGTGGATGTACCATAGCCGCCTGTACGCCGTCGCCCGTTTTGTGACGATGCGCAACGATCTGGACCTGATTCAGCTCAACTCCTTCGGCTGCGGTCTCGACGCCCTGACTACCGATCAGGTGCAGGAAATCCTTGAGGCCAGCGGCAAGATCTACACCGTGCTCAAGATCGACGAGGTGTCCAACCTGGGCGCCGCGCGCATCCGCATCCGCTCGCTCATGGCAGCGCTCAAGGACCAAGAGGCCGAGCGCCTGGCAGAGGCCACGGCCGCGGGCGAGGCCTACGAGCAGGGTGATGCCGCGCCGGTGGCTCCCTCCACGGATGCTCCCGCGTTCGCGAGCCGCAAGTACACGTTTGAGGCCCAGCGCGAGAGCGCATCGACTGCATGGCCCAAGGTGCCCTTTACCGAGCAGATGCGCGACGAGGGCTACACCATCCTGTGCCCGCAGATGGCGCCGATCCACTTCGACCTGGTCAAAGAGGTGTTCCGCGGTGCCGGCTACAACTTAGAGCTGCTGCCCTCGACCGATCACGATGCCGTCGAGGCCGGCCTGCGCTATGTGAACAATGACATTTGCTACCCGTCGATTCTGGTAACGGGCCAGATTATGGAGGCCATCGAGAGCGGCCGGTACGACCTGTCCAAGACGGCCGTGGTTATCAGCCAGACTGGCGGCGGCTGCCGTGCCACCAACTACATCGCACTCATCCGCAAGGCCCTGCGCGAGAGCGGCCACCCCGAGATCCCGGTAATCTCGCTTTCGGCTGTGGCACTCGGCGAGGACAACCCCGGCTTCAAGATTACTCCGGCACTGCTTAAGCAGGCAGTCTACGCGGTACTCTTTGGCGACGTGATGATGCAGATGCTCTATCGCTGCCGCCCGTACGAGGCCACGCCCGGTGCCGCCAACGCGCTCTACGAGGAGTACATGGCACGTGCCCGCAAGCTGGCGCCTAAGTTCAACAGACACAACTACACCAAGCTTGCACGTGAGGCCATCCGCGCGTTCGACACTATGCCGCTTGTGGGCGAGGGCACCAAGCCACGCGTGGGCGTGGTCGGCGAGATTCTGGTCAAGTTCCACCCCACGGCTAACAACCATGTGGTCGACGTGATCGAGCGCGAGGGCTGCGAGGCCGTGGTCCCGGGCCTGCTCGACTTCTTCCTGTACTCCATGAGCAATGCCGAGCTGCAGAAGGACGAGCTGGGAAGCTCTGCCACCACGCGTGCTGGCATGCAGGCGCTCATTAAGCTGGTGGACTGGATGCGTACGCCGGTGGAGGAGATGCTCGAAAAGTCCCGCCGCTTTGAGGCGCCCGAGCGCATCGGCACCATGGCCGACAAGGCCCGTACGGTGCTTTCGGTGTGCAACAACATGGGCGAGGGCTGGCTGCTCACGGCCGAGATGCTCGACCTGATTGACCATGGTGCGCCCAACATCATCTGCACGCAGCCCTTCGCGTGCCTGCCCAATCACGTGGTGGGCAAGGCCGTGATCAAGGAGCTGCGCCGTCAGCACCCCGAGAGCAACATCGTCGCGGTGGACTACGACCCCGGTGCGTCCGAGGTCAACCAGCTCAACCGCATTAAGCTCATGATCAGCGTGGCCAAGGAGAACATGCGCGCCGGCAAGGGCTTTAAGCTCGAGAAGGTGGCGCCGCTCGCGATGGACGAGGTCACTGGCCAGATGCGTGCCCATGATGGCTGCGTGAGCTGCGGGCCGGCCAGCGAGGAGGCTGTTGCATCGGTCGCCAAGCGTCTGGGACGCGGCATTAAGAAGTAGCTGGCCTGCTTTGGGCTGGATATGAGGCAAGCGGGTGGTAGACATATCGGCTACCACCCGTTTTTGCTGGACACATGTTGCGCAAATGACCTTGCTACAGCCTTCCGTGGGCTCGTATTTCAGAAGTGCGGTGAAAAACGCGAACCTCCCGAGCACACCGCCTTTTTAGACTCCCGCGACCTGCGGTTTTGTTGTCAAAAAAGCCGATCTGGTCGGCGAAACCCGATTTTTCCCCGCACTTCCGAAAACAGCGGTTCAGCAGCGCCAAAAAATGGCCTCAAAATCGAGAGTTAATGAACAGATGTAGCCGTTCGCCGCAAATTACCGTCCGTTTATAGAACCCACCCCCAGTGTGCAGCCCTCTTACGGTTGAATAAATACACATCTATGGAATTACGTAAGAGAGGACTGTTCCTATGAGCTACAAGACCGTTTGCGTTGCCGGCGGCGGCGTGCTGGGAAGCCAGATTGCCTTTCAGGCTGCCTACTGCGGCTTCGATGTAACGATTTGGCTGCGCAGCGAGGGCAGCATCGGTCGCACCCAGCCCAAGATCGATCATGTGCGCGAGGAGTACATCGCGGCAATCGAGGGTATGGCGGACGGCACGGGCGAGTGGTGCTCCGGTATCGCCGATAGCGGCAAGCCCTTCGACAAAGAGGCGGCACTCGCCGCCGTTGAGCGCGCCTACTCCACACTCAAGCTGGAGCTCGATCTTGCCAAGGCAGTGACCGACGCCGACTTGGTCATCGAGTCTATGGCCGAGGACACCCAGGCAAAAATCGATTTTTACAAGAAGCTCGCCCCGGTCCTTCCGCAAAAGACCGTCGTCGTGACCAACTCCTCCACGTTACTGCCGAGTACCTTTGCCAAGTACACTGGCCGCCCCGAGAAGTACCTGTCGCTGCACTTTGCCAACTCTATCTGGAAGAACAACTTGACCGAGGTCATGGCACAGGACCAGACCGACAAGCGCTACTTCGATGAACTCGTCGACTTTGCCAACGACATCCGTATGCTGGCGTTGCCCGTCAACAAGGAAAAGAACGGTTATCTGCTCAACTCCATGTTGGTACCGTGGCTGCTTTCGGGCCTTGATCTGTACGTCTCGGGCGTGAGCGATCCCAAGAGCATCGACCTCGCGTGGACGCGTGGCACCGGCGCTCCCAAGGGCCCGTTCCGCGTATTCGACACGGTGGGTATCCAGACGGCCTACAACATCGTCATGCAGTATCAGAAGGTGCCGGGCCTGGTGAGCCCGCTGCTCAAGAAGATGATGATGCCCTACAACTTTAAGGCCATGGCCTCCGTTCTCAAGAAAATGCTCGACGAAGGCAAGCTGGGCGAAAGCTCGGGCGAGGGCTTCTTCAAGTACTAAGAACGATCCCTCGGGGTCGGAGGAAAACGGATCATTTTCGGCCGCCAGCAGTGAGAAGATGGACCCAGAAATAGAAAGGAGTGGCAATGGGCTGGCTCGGGCTTTGAAGACAAGTTATTGCAGGCCCAGGGCGATTTCTCGCTCAATGCAGGCCAGCACAGCGTGACGTATCTGCCGAGTTCTGACACGGCAGCGACTGGTCGCTACCAGGTGCTGCTATACGACAACAACTTTGGTGCGACCGAGCGCTATCCCAAGTTCGACTGGGGCCAGCTGGGCGCCGCGGTGGTGACCGACTACAGCAAGGGAACGCATTCGTTTGGGCGCATCTTTACGGTGGACGAGACCGTGCGCACCTACGAGCTTGTGGACCAGATCGCCGTGCCGTTCTCGGGCTATGCGAGCAGTGCGCAGCGCGTCGGCGATTCGAATAGCATGCTCGTGGCATCGGGCATGGCCAAGACTTTTGCCGAGTACGATCGCTATGGACTGCCCATCGCCACCTACGAGATGGAAGCCGAGAAGTACATCTACCGCGTGTACAAGTACGAGCTGTAGCGCTGCGCTTGGCTGCGTCTGTGCCCCGTGGCTGCGCGCGCTCGCGCCGGGCCCGCCTCGCGTCCCGCATCACTTCACATCGAACTCAACGCGATCGAGCTCGGGCACATTGAGGTCGATGAGTTTGCGGGCGACACGGCGGTCGTGCGCCCCAAGCGCCTCGCCTGTCGTCACATGGGCGACAATCTCGCGCTCGACGATGCCTTCTTCGTCCCCTTCGGTGGCCGAGGTCTCGACGGCGACGGTGTAATCCTTAAAGCCCGGCAGCACCGCGGCAAGCTCGCGTGTGGTCTCGGTGACGCCGTAGCCGTCCTGCACGCCGGCCTGCGCCGAGCCAATGGACCCCGCGGTCATGACGATGCAGGGGATGGTAAAGATCATCGTGCCCACAATGATGCGGCGGCGCACCTTGCGTGACAGCTCGTTGACCTCGGCGTCTTCCTCAGCGGTCACAATACCGTCGCCGTTCAGGTCGCGCTTGAGCGGCACGCGCAAAAGAAGCAGCACGGCTTCGGCAGCCAGCGCGATAAAGACCACGTTGATGCCAAACTCATAAAGCGCCGAGAGAAACAGTGACCCGCTTGCGATGGCGATGCCGTAGCCCGCCGCGCACAGGGGCGGCATGAGCGCGGTCGCCACGGCCACGCCGGCGATGAGCGTGGCGGGTTCCTGGTCGCGCGAGTTGCCCAGCCCGCCTGCAAAGCCGCCTGCGAGTGCGACGGTAAGGTCCCAGACGGTGGGTGTCGAGTTGTCGATGATGGCGGCCGTGGTGGTGCCAAGGGGCGAGAGCTTAAAGTACAGCGTGGACGTGACCAGGCAAAAGGCCATCTGCAGCGCAAGGCTGGCGACGGCTTCGACGGTAATCTCGCGGTCGAGCGTGGCGATGCCGTATGCCATGGCAAGGACCGAGCCCATGAGCGGGCAGATGAGCATGGCGCCCACGATGGCGATGTCCGAATCGATATCGAGGCCGATGCTCGCGATCAGCATGGCGATGATGAGGATGCATAGGTGGGAGCCAGTCAGACGCGCCCCGTTTACAAAACGCTTGCGGATTTCGTGGTAGGGCGCGCGTCCCTCGCGAATGTTGAACGCGCGCTTTAAAAAGCGACCAGCCTGCTCGGCAGCCTCACTATGGGCAGGGCGGATGCCGTGACGCCGATGATGACGCTTGCGTAGTCGCTTGATCTGTTGTTTGTCGAGTTCCATGTCCACCTCGTTCCAGCGCGGTCCGCGCAACGCGCCCGTTGTCCTAACTCTACACCGTGGCGGGCGGGGTGTCTGTTGGATGCGGAATCCGATAGGGCGGATGACGCGGGAGCAAATGCAAATCACAGGCTCAATTCCATCCCGCGAGAATATGATGCACCAGCTCCTTCAAATGTGACGAAACTGTGAAGCACGAGAGCGTGAATTTCAAAAAAACGCTGGTCGCCAATGTTGCGCAACAGAATTCAAAAATCGACAGCTACCGTTTGATACGTATGGATATATCCGTGTCAAAGGGAGAAAGCCATGGCAAACTACAGTCCACAACACTTTGAGCCTCGGGCCAAGGCCGTCAACGTCAAGGGCGTTGCCAACCGCGCCGTCGCAACCGTTTTGACGGCGGGCCTCATCGCTCAGCCGCTCATGTCGCCGCTGGCGGCAATCGCCGCACCGTCAACCGATAACGGCGATTCTGTTCAGGGGGGGGGTAGTTCTGTAGAGAATACCGTTGCCGCCGGTAACCAAGCGGTCGTAAAGACGGCTGCCCAGCTGGCCGAGGAGTCGGCAAAGCAGCTCAAGGACGCTCAGGCCGCCTACGATGCCGCCCAGAAGAAGGCCGACGCGGCGGGCCAGTCTCAAAAGCAGGCACAGCAGCAAAAGAATCAGGCCTCGCAGGCCGTGACCGATAACGCCGCCGAGCAGAACGAGGCCGAGGTAGCCGCGCTTCAGGAGAAGATCGACGAGCTTAAGGCAGCCGTCGAAAAGACCGAGCAGCAGCAGAAGAAGCTGGGCGACCTGAACGATCAGCTCGAACAGGCCAACAAGAGTGTCGAGGATAAGACCCAGGCGCTCAAGGACGCCAAGGCAAAGCAGGATGAGGCCAAGAAGGCCCTCGATGATGCCCAGGCCAAGCTCGAGGCCATGGGTATGGACGAGTACGAGGCCGCCAAGAAGGCCGTCGAGGACGCGCGGGCAAAGCTCGATGACGCCAATAAGGCCGTTACTACTGCACAGGACAATCTGGACCAGGCCAAGGCTGCCGAGGCCAGCGCCCAGCAGGAAAAGCAGAATACCGAGGCAGCTTTGACGACTGCCCAGGCCAAGAAGCAGGAGACTGCCGCTGCGCTCGCAGCCGCAACCACCGCGCGCGATAACGCCCAGCAGAAGTTCAACCAGGCGCAGGCCGCGCTCGATGCTGCCGTCTCGGGTACGGGTGTCGACCTGAGTGCGCTTGAGGCCGCCAAAATCGCTGCTGCTGGTGAGCTCAAGACCGCGCAGGCGGAGCTCAATGCCGCGACGGATGCCGACGCCACCGCACAGACAAATCTGCAGGTCGCCCAGGCTGCCGTCGCTGCCGCGCAGGAGAAGGCCAACGCCGCCAACGCTGCTGTGGCATCTGCCCAGTCTGCATACGATGCGGCAAACAAGGAGTACAAGGACGCGGCCAGTAAGCGTGACGCCGCGAAGACGGCATACGAGCAGGCCCAGCAGACCGAGGCCGACAAGAAGGCTGAGTACGATAAGCTTGTCGAAGTTCGCAAGCAGAAGCGCAGCGAGTGGGAGGCAGCCTGCGCCGCTTCGAACGCCGCGGAAAAGGCTTATGACGCTGCTAATGCCCAGGTTGAGGCTCTTGAGCAGCAGATTGCAGACCTAAAGTCCAACATGACCGTTGACCAGGAAGTCATCAATAAGGGCATGCTCGGCTTTATGGCCTACATCAGCAACAGCAGCGATTTCACCGCCCAGCAGAAGTCAAATGCAAGTACCGCCGCGTCGATGCTCATGGGGACGACAGAGAAACAGGACTGGTATGACAAGTACGTCGATCAGGACATGTCTCGCGACACCAATCCGCTCTCCTTGGAGCAGATGCGTAACGCCCTGACCTACCTCGATACCCAGAACAACCTCCGCAAGGCGAACGGCCAGTCTGAGCTTAGCGTCAGCCTCCGCATGACTGCGGCAGCCGCCCTCAATACATCATATTCATCGAACATCTGGGGACACTCGAACTGCTATTTCGATCAAGGTGAGAATCTTGCAGGCGGCGGCGGGGCATACACCGGAGGCGAGACCGAGGATACCCTCGGCTGGCCATATACCGGTCTCTACACCCAGGAGAAAAAGGCGTTCGATAAGTACGTCGAGCAGTATGGTGACGCACTTGGAAGCCATCGATATGATTCCTACTATATCTACCAGCACTACAACAGCATCTACCATGAGTGCGGGCACTATCTAAACATCATCGATGCCGGCGCGAAGGCTATCGGCATCGCGACCGGTAGCGGTAAGAATACCGATTCCGAGGTAACCGTTTTCGACTATAGCGGGAGCACGGGGCAGAAGGATTTCACTGTCTCCGAGTTCAAGAAGCTCGTGAACGACTACATCGACTCTGCCTATAACGCTGGCGGCACGCAGGCGCAGAAGGCGCAGCTCAAGGAGCTTCAGGGCAAGCTCGCCGAGGCGCAGAAGAACTTTGGAACTACTAGGGAAGCTTACTTCGCAGCTGTAAACGGGCAGGATGCCGCCCAGGACGCTTTCACCGCAGCAGATGTGAACATGAACACCGCCAAGGGTGAGTACGAGAAGGCTAAGTCCGGTACCGCCGCCGCGAAGACGGCATACGACGCCGCGAAGGACGCACTCGGCGGAATCGACATCGAGTCCCTCAAGCAGAACCTCGATGCCGCCAAGGCCGAGGCCGCTACTGCCCAGGCGGCTCTCGATAAGGCAAACGCCACGCTTGCTGACAGCAAGACGAAGGCAGCCGAGGCCGCTGCTCACAAGGCGAAGGTTCGCAGCGCCCGCGATGCCGCCAAGGCAAAGTCCGAACAGGCCAATGAGGCGTATGACAACGCCACGGTTTCGGTCAAGGACCTTGCTGCCAAGCGCGATGCCGCCCAAGCGGGCCTTGCGAATAAGCAGCGCTCGCTTGACGAGGCAAAGAAGGCCGACGATGCCGCCCAGGCTGGTGTAGACAAGGCCCAGGCCGCAGATGTCCAGGCCGCGACTGCTCTTTTGGACGCCAAGCAGGCGGTTGCCGCCAAGGCGCAGGCCCTGTCCGACGCACAGGAGAAGGCCAAGGCCGCCGAGGGCGAGCTTGCCACCGCAAACAAGGCCTTCGAGCGCTTCGCCGGCGCCCAGAAGGCGGTCGACGACGCCAAGGCCGCCTATGACGCCGCCGTCGCCGGTGTCGCCGATGCCCAGAAGCAGCTCGAGGCCGCCAACGAAGCCGTCGTCGATGCGAACCTCGATATCTTCAAGGCCAAGGCAGAGCTTGCCAACGACGAGGCGCTCAAGGCCGATCTTGAGGCTGTCGACCACAAGGCATCCCTTGCCGCGGGCACGACGGGCAACGAGAAGCTGGTCAAGCTGAACGCTGCCTACGCTCGCTATAAGGCTGCCGTCGATGCCGCCGCTGGTCTCAAGGCTGCTCTGAGCGATGCCGATGCCAAGCTGTCCGATGCCAACGACGCCTATGCCGCCGCGCTTGCCGAGCTTGGCGATGCCAAGGATGCCCTGGCTGCCGCGCAGACCGAGTACGACAAGTATCATCCCAAGGCTGAGCCGCAGGCCAAGGCTCAGGTTGCGCAGGCTGCTGCAAAGGCTCCTGTCGCCAAGAAGAAGGCTGCGGACGCAGCGCTCGCCCAGACCGGTGATACCTCCGCGCTTGCGGGCGAGGTCTTCGTTATCGGCGGCATTACGCTCGTTGCCGCGGGCGTGACGCTGGGCGATCGTCGTCGCAAGCACATGTAGTGATTCGGGCGTCGGCTCTGCAGTGAACTTCAATTCATAGCGGGACCGTCTCGATACCCAAACGATAAGGCCGGCGCGCTGTCATACGCAGCACGTCGGCCTTTCTTTGCGTTGGTATCAAAAAGCCCGGTCGGTAGCCGCGAAAGCTACCGACCGGGCAAATCGTAGGCAATATGGTTGCTGTCGAGCAGCTGCTCAGCTTAGCCCAGCAGGCTTAAGCCCACGGAGACAAACGCCAGGATAACGCCGACGATGGACTCGCCGCCGAGCAGGCCGCTGGCGACAACCAGGCCCTGTTCCTGAAAGGCGGCGTCCTTGGCAGCCCTCTCCTCGTCAGAAAGACCAGCGGTGGCGTCGCGGTGGGCGGACCACTTGTCGTAGGCGAGCTTGACGCAGGAGCCCAGGAATGCCGTGAGTGACATGTAGAACGGCAGGTACACGCCCAGGCCGATCATCATGGCCGGAATGCCGAGCCAGTACATGACGATGCCGGCGATAAAGCCGCCAACGAACCACGGCACGCTCGGGATGCCCGAGACCATGGTGGCGACGACGCTTGCCTGCGCGGCAACAAAGCTCTTGTCGGGGCCAAAGGCGTCCGGGCCATAGGCGGTGACGAGCGCGACCATGACAGCGGCGGCGACCAGGGCGCCCACGATGCCGCCGATGGCTTGGCCGACCCACTGTGCGCGCGGATTGGTGCCCAGCACGGCGCCGGCCTTAAAGTCGTTCATGACGTCGCCCGCAAGGCCGCACGCCACGGCCACGATGCCGGCGATAAAGAACAGCTTGACCTGAGCGATCTGTGCAAAGGCAGCCACGATGAGCATAACGATGAGGCCAAAGATCTCCATGGGGTCGATGCCCGTCTGGCCGCAGCTCTGCGCGCTCATGATGGTGGTGACAAAGGTGAACAACGTGACGATGACGGCCGGAACGGGGCCAAGGTCGAGCACGATGGCGATGATCACGGCGATGGCGGCAGCGCCCAGGCCGATGATGCCGGCGTCGAGCTTAAGGGAGCCCGAGATGAGCGACTGCTCGTCGGTGTCGGTGGAGCTGTCGGCGGCAAGACCGCGGACGATACCGGCGACCTGCGGCAGGATGTCCTTGAGGACGACGGCGACGCCAAAGCCCATCATGAGGCCCATGCCCAGGGACTTGACGATGCCCTGCGCAGTCACAACGTCGAACAGACCGGCAGCGGTGCCGCCAACGATGATGCCAAAGTTGCCCAGCAGCGCGCCGGCAAACCAGAAAGCGACCGGGGCGAAGCCCACGAGGAAGCCGACGGAGAGCAGCATGGGCGAGTTGTAGATGGCAAAGGTCACTCCGGGGATATTGAGCGTGCACAGCATGCTGGGCACCACGCCCAGGGCGTCGCGCAGCACGCTATAGATGCCTGCGATGGCCATGGAACCAAAGAGCTGCTTGCCGGTTTTGCCGCCAGCCTCGGTCGCGCGCAAGGTCTGAGCTGCGGCGTTGCCGGTGGGGAACTCAAGCGCGGCGTCCACGATAAAGTGACGGTGGATGAGCGCGGTGGCCAGCAGGCCCAGGATGGTGCCGGCGAGTGCCACGATAAACATGTCGAGCCAGCTGATCTGGTCGGCATAGCCCAGCATCCAGGCGCCCGGGATGGTAAACGCCAGACCGCCGGCGACCATGGCGCCTGCGGACATGATGGTGTGGGTGACGTTTGCCTCGTTGAGGCTGGCGTTGCCCATGAGCTTAAGGAAGAACAGCGAGATGACGGCAGCGAAGACGATCGGCCAGGGGAGTGCGCCCATCTTGAGGGCGGTGTAGGCCGAGCTTGCCGTGATAATCACGCAGCCAAGGACGCCGATGACGACGCCGCGCAGCGTGAGTTGCCCGCGCATCGAGGCGCGGTTCGAGGGATTGCTCATATAGAACTCCTTTGCGTATATCCGCTTCCCCCGGGAGCGCCGCTACGGATACGGCGCGGGAAGTCGGGTTACCAAGGGCCGCCGCGTGAGCTCGCGCGCGACCGCGCACCAGTATAGCCGCAAGCTAGTCATTTTGGGATGACTGGTTTAGGTAGGCGATATACTGCTGGGCAGACGAAAGGAGCGCCGACGATGCTTAATGGGTGCGCATATATATTGACGGTCGACGTGGGCAACACGTTCATTCGCTTTGGCCTGTTTGCCGAGGATTCGGCCGCGGCGCAGGAATGCCCGCTTGCGACGTGCGAGATCACGACGCCGTCGAGCATTACGGCAGACGAGGCGCACATGAGGCTCGCGCAGGTCATGGGCGCATTGGCAGCCGATGCGGGCATGCCGGGTGCACTCGTTCCCGCGGCCGCAGTGCTGAGCTGCGTGGTGCCGGCGCTCGAACGCCCATGGAAGGCGGCGCTTTCCCGTACCTGCACGGGACGCGTGCTCACCGTGGGGCCGGGACTTAAGACCGGCATGCCCGTGCACTACGACGACCCGGCCGAGATCGGCCCCGACCGCATCGCCGACGCCGTGGCGGCCCGTGCCGTCTACGGCTCTCCGTGCATCGTGATCGACCTGGGCACGACGACCAATATCGAGGTCATCGACGCGCACGGTACCTTTGTGGGCGGCGTCATCGCGCCGGGTCTGGCGCTCGGCGCCCGCTCGCTTTCGGCCGCTGCGGCGCGTCTGCCGCAGGTCGAGCCCTCGGCACCGACGCACGTCATCGGCCGTAACACGCGCGAGGCCATGCGCTCGGGAGTGGTCTTGGGCGAGGTAGCCCGCATCGACGGCATGCTCGACATGGTGCTTGCCGAGATGCGCGCGACCAAGGCCGCGGGGGAGGGCGATGTGCCCATCGTCATTACCGGCGACGATGCCGAGGCACTTGCGGCCCTTGTCGGTCACAGTCTGACGGTCGACGACGCGCTGACGTTGCGGGGTCTCGCCGAGCTCTACCGCATCAACCAAAAGCCCCGCCGCGTGTAAAGGTGAGGGCGCCGGTGGGACAAACGCCCCCACCTTTCACCTGCTACAATGGGTCAAACTATTGCGATTACGGAGGTGTCTGCCATGTCGGACGATCTTCATCAAACTTCGTCAGGCAAGCGCCTGGACGTCATTAGCTGGGACGAGTTCTTTATGAGCGTGGCCATCGCCGCGCAGCGCCGCAGCAAGGACCCCAATACGCAGGTGGGTGCGTGCATCGCCAGCACCAACCACCGCATCCTTTCGGTGGGCTACAACGGTACGCCCTCGGCGCTCAACGACGACTTTTTCCCGTGGGGTACGAGCGACGACCCGCTGCAGGACAAGCACAACTACGTGGTCCATGCCGAGGCCAACGCCGTGCTCAACTACCGTGGCTCGCTCAAGGATCTCGAGGGTTCCACGGTCTACGTTACGCTGTTCCCGTGCCACGACTGCGCCAAGATCCTGGCGCAGGTGGGCGTGGGCGAGGTCGTCTACCTGGACAACAAGTACGCCGATACCGATGATGGACGCATCAGCCGCCGCATCCTCGACTCCTGTGGCATCAGCTACCGCCAGGTTATCGTCGATGTTCACATCGGCACCGAGGGGCAGGCTCAGCAGTAGCTCGTGGCAACGCCAGCTGGCGGCAAAACAGCCAAAAGAGACCCGTCCCAAATTGACCGCTCGTGAAAGTCGTGTCCGCACGCATGGCTGGCGCCTAAGCGGGTACATGGCTGTAGTAACATAGCTTCTGTCCGCGGGCGCGCCCGCGTAATTGTGAGAAAGGAGCCCCTGTGGCTGTTAACGAAGAGCTGCTTAAGAAGGTTCTTGAAGAGATTCGCCCCAACCTGCAGGCCGACGGCGGCGATATGGAGTATGTGGGCGTTGACGACGAGGGCGTCGTCAAACTGGAGCTGCAGGGCGCTTGCGCCGGCTGCCCCATGAGCTCGCTGACCTTGTCTATGGGCATCGAGCGTATCCTGAAGGAGCACGTGCCCGGCGTTACCCGCGTCGAGCAGGTCAATGCTTCCGGCGAGGCCGAGGACCTGTACGACGAGTACGCGCCGTTCTAAGATGCGAAAGCTGCGGACGGCATACTCCGCATAGACGTTACGCCCAAATATGCGGCTGCGAGCGCAAGGCCCGCGGCCGCATTTGTATGTAGGGAGTAGGAGGATCGACATGCTCAACGACTTCTACCATATGCTTGATCCTGTCGCGATCTCGGCGGGCCCCATCACTATCTACTGGTACGGCCTGGCCTACGTGGTCGGCGCTCTGCTCACGGCGGTCGTCATGTACCGCACGCAGCGCCGCTGGGGCTTTAACATCACGATTGACGACCTGACGAGTGTCGTGGTCGGCGTGGTCTTTGGCCTCATTATCGGTGCCCGCCTGTTCTACGTCGTCTTTTACGGTGATGGCTACTACTGGGCGCACCCGCTCGAGATCTTTGCCACCAACGAGGGCGGCATGAGCTTCCATGGCGGCCTGGTGGGCGGCATTATCGGCGGCATCATCGTGTGCCGCATGTATAAGCTCGACGCATGGACTTTGGCAGACCTTGCCGTCATAGGCGCGCCGCTGGCCTTGTGCCTGGGCCGTTGTGCCAACTTTGTCAACGGAGAGCTGTGGGGCAAGCCGACCGATCTGCCCTGGGGTGTGGTTTTTGGCGGGACTGCGGGCGATATGCCGCGTCACCCCTCCCAGCTCTACGAGGCATTTCTTGAGGGCATCGTGCTCTTTTGCATTCTGCAGGTGCTCAGCCGCAAAAAGCCGCTGCTGCCCCAAGGCACGTTTATGGGCGTCTTTGTGATGGGCTACGGCATCGTTCGCTTCCTCATTGAGTTTGTGCGCGTGCCCGATGCGCAGCTGGGTTATCTGCTGGGAGGCGTCATCACGATGGGACAGCTGCTGAGCCTGCCGCTCGTAATCGTGGGCCTGGCGCTCGTCATCTTCGCCCGACACCGCAATCGCCCCCAGCGCATCTACCTCGACGCCTAACCAAGACCACCACAAAGGGGACAGGCACCTTTGTGGTGGTTTGCTGGGCAACGATGACAGAACCGTAACGTTTCCCCAGATAAAACCTGCCAAAATAAACCTGTCCCTTTTTGGTAGGTTTCTAGAAAGGCTTTCGGACTGTGAAGGATTCCGACCTCTCCACAACGGCTGCGCGCGACGCTGCCCGCATCGTCTGGTTTAAGCGCTACCCCGCCAAGCAGACGCTCATCGCATTTTTGCTCGCGCTGTTGGCGACCACGGCGTTTTCCATCGATCCCTCCCCGGTGTCGAGCAACGCAGTCTTGGCGATTGACCCCAACGCCTCGGGCATGCTGTACGTGTGCTACGAGGTGCTCCTCTCGTTTGCCGGCCATACCGACGCGGTCATGCTGCTTGCGCTTGCCTGCCTGCTCACTCTGCCGTTTCGCTACGTGTTCTTTGGCCGTGGCGACACCTGGCGTCCATCGATCATTCTGCCGTCGCTGTTCTTCGCCATCTGCATGGTGTTCGGCCGCAGCTACGATCTCACCGACTCGGCCGAGATTGTCCTTGGCGACAAAGCCCGCATCATCTGCGCCTGGATTGGCGGCGCGGGCTGGATGCTCCTAGCGATCGTTGCCTTCTACCTTGCCTTTGAGTGTCTAGATTGGCTGAGCTCTCGGCGCATTCCGTTTTCGGAAGCGCACTTTGGCCGCGTATGGCGTGTGGCTCACGCCGTGCTCTCGGTCCATCCTTTTGCCGGGCCCTTCCTGGTGCTTATGATCGCCTGGGCGCCCACGCTCATCGCTTCGCTGCCTGGCCTTTTTATGGGAGATACGGGCGCGCAGATTCGCCAGTGGTTCAACTATCCCAACGGCACGAGCGACTACCTGCGCCTACTCAACCCCAACGTGCTGCTCAACGGGCATCATCCCGTAGTGCACACGGCCATTATCGGCTCGTGCGTTCAGCTGGGGCTTTCGCTGTTCAACAGCGCCAACGCAGGTCTTGCCATCTACACCTGTGCTCAGTTCGTCATCACGGCCGCCTGCATGGCCTATTCCATTTCGTCGCTGCGCAAACTGGGCGTGAGCCTGCCGGTTCGCGGTGCGATCCTGCTGTTCTTCGCGTTTATGCCGATGTTTTCTAACTACGCGGCGTTGCTCACCAAAGACGTGCTCTTTGCCGACGCGTTTTTGGTGCTGTTGGTGCAGACCGTCAAGCTCGTGGCATGTGGCTTGCCCCGTCGTGATGCCAATGTCGAGCGAGCGGGCGAGAAAGCCCCCGTGCTCTTTGCGCGCCACGACTGGCTGCTGCTCGCTCTGGGCGCCATGGGTTCCACGTTTCTGCGCAACGGCGGCCTGGTGTTTCCCCTGGCGGCATGCGTAATCGCGGCGGCGTTTTGCGTATGGGACGTGCATGTGGCTCGTCGTGCAGCCAAGCAGACTGGCGCTGCGCCTTCGGGCGCCATCCCGCGTTTCCGCTGGGTTGGCGTTCTCGCGGTGCTCGCGCTCTGCCTTGCCTCTAATATGTACTTCACCAAGGTCTTTATGCCGGCGCACGACATTACGCCCGGCTCCAAGCGCGAAATCCTTTCGATTCCGTTCCAGCAGACGGCTCGTTTCGTCCAAAAGCACGACGGCCTCAACTCGGGCGTCAACCCTACGGTTAAGGAGGACGGCACCATCGTGGAGGCACCCTGCGACGGTTTGGTGACCGACGAAGAGCGCGCCGTGATCGACCGCGTGCTCAAGTACGAGAATCTGGGCCGCCGCTACAACCCCGACAAGTCCGATGCCGTCAAGAACTGCTTTAACGAGTACGCCTCGCAGGAGGACATCAAGGCCTATTTTGAGGTGTGGGCCCAGATGTTCAAAAAGGATCCCGAGTGCTATATCTCGGCGCTCATCAATAACTACTACGGTTATTTTTATCCGAGCGCGCGCGATGCCTGGGTCTACAGCACGGCGCGTAGTGCCGAGATCATGGCGCGTCCCGACAACCTCAAGTACTTCGACTTCCATCCGGTTGACAGCAACGTGGTGCGCTGGTGCGACCACCTGATCAATTTGTACCGTGTGGCGGTGCAGCGTGTTCCCTTTATCTCGCTCACCATGAGCTCGGCCACCTATGTGTGGATCATGATCGCCGTGGTGGTCTACTTGCTGCGTCGTCATTCATGGCGTGCGCTGGCGATCTGGGTGCCGCTGTTGGGCGTGCTCGCTGTGTGCCTGATTGGCCCGTGCAACGGCTCGACTTACATGCGCTACCTGTATCCGGTCATCGCCTGCATGCCCTTCGCCATCGGCGCCACCGTCACCCGCAGCGACTTCTTCTGGTTCTAATTTGGTGCATTGAGGGCCAGGTTTCTTTGCACCAAAGGGGACATCATCACGACGCCTTCATTTTGGGGTTTATCTCGCAGGGCAGTAGGTATATCATAACGACGTTTGTTTATATTGCCCGAGCATCTGCGCTGGGCTTTAGGTCGAAACCGATAGGAGACACGTATGTCCGGACACTCTAAGTGGGCCACAACCAAGCATCGTAAGGGCGCGCAGGACGCCAAGCGTTCCGCCCTCTTCTCCAAGCTCAGCCGCAACATCACCGTTGCTGCCCGTCTCGGCGGTGACCCGCTGCCCGAGAACAACGCCAGCCTCGCCGCTGCCGTTGCCAAGGCCAAGGCTCAGTCCATGCCTAAGGACAAGATCAAGTCCGCTATCGACAAGGCTTTTGGTTCGGGTGCCGATGCCGCCGTCTACGAGAACATCGTGTACGAGGGCTACGGTCCCGCCGGTGTCGCCGTCTACGTCGACTGCCTGACCGACAACCGCAACCGTACCGCCGCTGATGTCCGTTCCGCCTTCTCCCACGCTGGTGGCAACCTGGGCACCTCGGGCTCCGTCGCCTTCCAGTTTGAGCGCAAGGGCCAGATCGTCGTCGCCAAGGAGATCCTGGACGAGAACGCCAAGAAGGAGACCATGATCGCCAACGGTGCTGCCGGTGACGAGGATGAGTTCATGATGGCCATCGCCGAGGCCGGTGGCGAGGACTACGAGGATGCCGGCGAGGAGTGGATCGTCTGGACTACTGCTAATGAGGTCATGGCTGTCTCCAAGGCGCTCGAGGAGCAGGGCGTCCAGGTCAAGGGCTCCGAGACCACCATGGTCCCGACCACCCCGACCGAGGTCTCCGGCGCCGACGCCAAGAAGGTTCAGCGCCTCATCGACCGTCTTGAGGAGCTCGACGACGTCCAGGATGTTTACAGCACCATGGACATGACCGACGAGGTCATCGCTGCCCTCGAGGAGGAGTAGCGCCCGCACGGGTTAAGCCGTGCATATCTGGGCATAATGAAGCGAGCATGCAAGCCTCGTGGAATAGATGAGCCGGATCCGCGTGCGTAGAGCACCGGACCCGGCTCTTTTATAATGATGCGAACCGTTTTGTATTTCGAGTGCCGAGATTTGAAGGGAGCGCCACGTGCGCGTACTCAAACGAGCCCTAGCGATTGTGTATCTTGCCGCCGCCATCGTGGCGCTGGGTACGCTTGTCTGCCAGTTTTGGGGGCCGTATACGTATCGCTTTATGCTGCTGATGCGCGACCCCATGCCGCGCATTGTCGTGACGGCATGCGGCGGAGTTGTGGCGATCGGCGTGCTGGTAAGCTTCTTCCGCCTGATGTTTGCTCGTCGCGAGCCGTCCTGTGTGCATCCGGCGGGGGAGCGCAATATCGAGGTCACCCTTGCGGCGCTTTCTTCGTGTGCTAGGGCTGCTGCCGAGCGCGACGACCGCGTGATGGTCGAGCATGTCGAGGCCCGCGTCCAAGGCTCCGACGATTCGCACGTCCGATTTAAGGTCGAGGCTATCGCGCTTGACGATAAGGACGTGGCATCTCTGGCTACTGCGATGCAGCGGCGCATCGAGGAAGCTTGCGACACCATGCTTGGCACGCCGGGCACGACCGCACGCGTTCGTTTTTTGCCGTCCAAGACTACCGTCCAGACCGTGGAGGTTTCCGGTGAGTGATACCAATCAAGACAAGACCGCTCGTACGCCGCGCCTGACGATTGACCAGAGCGCCACGCCGGCGAACGAACCTGTTGATTCCAAAGCAGAGGCAACCGAGTTACAAGACGCGGCAGCCGCGGATTTTGACGAGGCTATGGGTCTCATCAAGGGTACGGGCGCTGCCATCTGGAGCTATGCCGTGCGTCATCCCAACACCACGCTTGGCGCCGTCGCTGGCTTTATCCTCGCCGTGTTGGTGCTCACGTTGGGCCTGTGGGACACGCTCGTCATTGCATTCTTCGTGCTGATCGGCGCTGTGATCGGCCAAATTCGCGACGGCGAGAACGGGATCGTCAACTTCTTCGGCCGTCTGTTTAGCGGCCGCTAATAGGCCGCTAATATGTATTCGACTGTCGCATCTGCGGCAGGCATAAGGAGGAACCATGGCTTTTAACACGAAGGTCGATGTAGCCGATACCGAGCTCGAGGAGAACGAGGCGGTCGTCGCCGAAGCCGAGGATGTGACGCTCGAGGACGAGGCTCTTGTCGAGGTCGAGTCCGATGAGGATGAGGACGACGAGGAGGCGGACGAGTCCGAGGACTCGCTGACCTATTCCAACGGTGTGATCGAGAAGATCGTTGCCATGGCCACCCGCGAGGTTCCGCACGTTCTGGGCATGAAGGGTAACCTCATGCACTTTGTGCAGGAGCAGTTTGGTGCCGAGAATCTGACCAAGGGCGTGACGGTCGAGGTCACCGATGACAATCGCGTGGTCGTCAACATCTCCGTCATTATCGAGTACGGTGCCTATGCGCCCGCGATCTTCGACGATGTCAAGGCACGCGTCACCGAGCGCCTTGCCGCGATGACGGGCCTTGAGGTGGCGGGCGTCAACCTGCGCATCGAGGACGTCATCACCCCCGAGGAGTACGAGCACCGCACCAGCCAGCACGAATAACCTTCCAAAAAGGGACAGGTTTGTTTTGGCAGGTTTTATCTGCGAAAACGTTAAACGGCCGACCGCGCAAGCAAAAGCGTGGCCGGCCGTTATTTGTATGCCCCCCGATGTAGGCATACCGCTCGTCTAACTAGGGGTTGCAATCGTCGCGTTCCGCGTTACCCTAATGGACGCATTGTTTCCAAATTGTTAACGAGGGGTTGCCGTAATGGCCGACGAGCACGAAACAGAAAGCAAGGCATGGGCGATTGAGGCCGCCGCGGCAGAGGCGGCATCGCGTGCTGCCGAGGAGATGCATCGTCCTCCCGTGGTGCCGATGGAGCGCGTGGTCGATCGCACCGATATCGAGCGCGGTGAGCGTGCCGGCCAAAAGCGCAGCCAGGAGCCAGGCTTCCCGCGCTTTTTCGCCGAGCTCAATCTGGGCCTGATTCTTACGGCCTTTGCCATCGTTGCGTTTAAAACCCCTAATCACTTTGCTTTTGGCGGCACCTCGGGCGTGTCGGTCATTCTGTCCACGCTGTTCCCGACCCTGCCCGTCGGCGTCTTTATGTGGATTATCAACGCGGTTCTCGTCGTTTTGGGCTTTATCTTTTTGGAGCGCAAGGCAATCCTGTGGAGCGTCTTCGCCTCGTTTGCACTGTCCGCCTATGTTTCGCTGTTTGAGCTCTTTATCCCGACCGATATCTCGATGACGGGCGATATGTGGCTTGACCTGTGCTTTGCCGTGATTCTGCCGGCGCTCGGCAGCGCCATCGTCTTTGATATCGGCGCCTCGACGGGCGGCACGGATATCCTCGCTATGATCCTCAAGCGCCGCACCACGCTCGAGATTGGCCGCGCACTGCTGTTGGTCGATATCGGCATCGTGACCATCGCGGCCTTTTTGTATGGCCCGCGTGTCGGCCTGTATTGCGTGCTCGGCCTGTTTGCCAAGACGCTCGTGGTCGACAAGGCCATCGAGAGCATTCACCTTCGTAAGGTCTGCACGGTCATTTGTTCCGAGCCCCTTAAGGTCGAGGAGTTTATCGTCAAGCATCTCAATCGTACGGCGACTATCAGTCGTGCCTACGGTGCCTTCTCGGGCAAGTGCGTGACGGTGATCATGAGCGTGCTGAGCCGTCGCGAGGCCGTGCAACTGCGCCGCTATGCGCGCGAAGTCGATCCGGGTGCCTTTATCACGATTGTCGACAGCTCCGAGATCGTCGGCAAGGGTTTCCGCGGCACGAACTAGCGCGAACGCATTCATCAAACAATCGAAAAGCGCCTCGCGCGTTGCAAATACGTCATCTAAGAGTATTTGTCCTCACATTGGGTGATAATGATGCCAAAGACATCGTTTGCGATCCAGGTGATTCGCTCAACATACGAAGGGATGATTTCGATGTTCTGTTCGCAGTGTGGCGCTCCTATGGGCGATAACGACAAGTTCTGCGGCGTGTGCGGTGCTCCTAATGCTGGTGCTGCAGCTTCCACCCCTCAGGGTCAGCCTCAGCCCCAGCAGTTTGTTCCGCAACCGCCCGTGGCGAATGCGCCAAAGGGCTGCACGGCTCAGGCGTTCCAAGATATGACAAAGACTCCGGGCGTGCTTCAGCGTGTATGCCAAATCGCGTTTTTGCCGGCGCTGATTTGCGTTGTGTCGGTGCTCGTGTTGTTTATTCCCGTTATTGGCGGCATTGCGGCTGCCATCGGCTTTTTGGCAGCTTGCATTGCGAGCGTGTGCGGTTCCGGCTTTGGCATCGAGTGGGGTCGCGATCTGTCGCTTAAGATCGATGACGGCATGGATCGTCCGCTGATGCGTTCCACGTCGTTTGGTCTCGGAGTCTTTTCGAGCGTTATTTCGGTCGTGCTCGAGGTTATCGCTGCCATTCCCGTTATCGGTGTAGTGCTTTCGCTGGTGGAGGGCGTGGCGCTTGGTGCCGCAGGCTCGTACTCCTACTATGGCTCCTATGCGCTCGAGGCTGCGCTGTTCGGTTCGCTCGGCCTGCTTGTCCTGGCTATGATTGCCACGGCAGTCTTGGGGGTCTTCTTTAAGATGTTCGCCGACATTGCCGTGATGCACTTTGCGGTGACCGGGCGCGTTGAGAGCGCGTTTTCGCTCGACAAGGTCTGGGCGGCGTTTAAGCACAACAAGACCAAGCTGTTCTGCGCTTCGTTCCTTCCCGAGTTTTTGACGGGCCTGGTTTCCAACGCCATTACGTGGATCTTGACAGCTGTCTTTGGTGCCATCGCCGGAATTGGCGCGTACGGCTATTACTATCGCCCCACGGGTATCGAGGCGATTGTTACCGCCGGTGGTGTCACGCTCGTATTGTTCCTGGTGCTGATTGCATTCGTCACGGTGTTCCTTACGGTCTTTGGCAAGATGCTCAAGCACCGTGCCGTTGGCTATTGGGCTGCACGTTATGCAAGCGAATGGGCCGATGAGGACAAGGACGACGTTTTGACTTTTGTGCTCCCGGGTGAGAAGAAGCCTGCTCCTGCGGGATTCAATCCCACGGCAGCCACTGGTGCTGCGCCTGCCCCGGCACCCGCGCCTGCACCTGCCCCGGCACCCGCGCCTGCCCCTGCCCCGGCACCTGCTCCTGTCCCCGCACCGGCGTCCGAGGCGACGCCTGCGGAGCCCGATTGGGATGCCGTTGCCACGCCGGCGGATGAGCCGGGCGATAATCCTGCTGCCGAAAACAATCAAACCGAATAGCCGGTCGAGGCGCCCTGGGCAACTGAGCCCGGGGTGCCTTTTTCTACTGCGAAAGCAAGAAAATGCCTGGGAAAACGGTTGCAGCAAAATTTCTCGGAAATTGGTCAATGTTGCGCAACAACGTCGCGGCTATTGTTGAGAACGTAGACGTGTAAGGTTTGAAGGCGTGCGACGCCTTAGGAAAAGGAGAGGCTCATGTTCTGTCCCACTTGTGGTTCTCCCATTTCGGATGATGCCAAATTCTGCCCTGTTTGCGGATCCGCCGTTGGTGCCGCTTCTGCCGCTCCGGCCCCGCAGCCCCAGCCCGCTCCGGCCCAGGCTATTCAGCCCGTGCCCCAGCCTCAGCAGCAGTACACCGGTCAATACGCCCAACAGTCCGCATCCGCTCCGATGGGCTATGGCCCCATTAAGGCTGACCGCAGCCTGATCGGCTGGCTGCTGCTCTCTCTTGTGACCTGCGGTATCTATTCGTTCTACTTCCTGTATTGCTTGGCACGCGACGTCAACACGTTGTGTCAGGATGACGGCGATTACACGCCGGGTCTGGCGGAATTCATCCTTCTATCGTTTGTGACCTGCGGCTTCTACGCGTACTACTGGTATTACAAGATTGGCAACCGCCTGCAGGCCAACGCTCCTCGCTACGGCCTGGTGTTCCAGGAAAACGGCACCACCGTTCTTCTGTGGCAGATCTTCGGCGCGCTCCTGTGCGGCCTTGGTCCCATCTTCGCTATGAACATCATCATCAATAATACCAATGCCATGGCAACGGCTTACAACACTCGCCTTGGCGCTCGTGCCTAACAATAAGGGCGGCGTGAACAGCTCCCAGGGACATAGGGGCACGGCAGAGCTCCTTCGCCGCGCCCTTTTTTGCACCGGCGCGCTCTTTGTCGCCTGGCTCGCGCTCTACCTGCTCGATATCGGCTGCATTTTTCGAATGATGACGGGCGCTCCTTGTCCGGGATGCGGCATGACGAGGGCGTGGCTGGCGGCGCTGCGTCTCGATTTTGCGGCGGCCTTTGCCTACCATCCGCTGTTTTGGGTGGTGCCGATTGCGTTTGTGCTCGCGTTCGTGCGCGAGGAGGTGGCATCGAGCAAGCTAAAGCGTGGTGTCGACATTGCAGTCACCGTGTTGTGCATGCTGGTCATCGCCGTATGGATCGTGCGCCTCATCAATCCGGTAGATGCCGGCCTACTCTTTGGCGGCCATGCGCCCGCCGGAGTCCCCGACGACATCATCCACCTCGAACCCCCACGCTGGCTCACCATCCTTCGCTCTTTCCTGTCGTGACGGAGGACGCGCTAGAAAAGCGGTCGACACATAAGCGGGGGCGAACGTTGAGATAACGTTCGCCCCCGCTTTGCTCTAGCCAGGTTGTTATGGGTGGGCGTGATGGCTACTCGTCGCGCTTCTCCTCGTGGCGAGCGGCAGCCCGCGCATCGTGGATGCCCTTGATTGCAGCATGGCGAGCGGTGCGAGCATCGTGCATGGCGTCGCGCGCCTCAGCGGCTGTTGCCTTGGCAGAGCGCAGCTTGGCGGCCAAGTCGGGGTTGGTCTCGGCAACCGCGGCGATCGTGGGGCCGTCGAGCTCCTCTTGCGTGGGCTCGGCCAAAAAGTCGATAGCATACTGGGCGGCCACCATGGAGCCCTTTGCCAGCACGGTCTCGTCAATCTTGTAAAAGCAGGAATGTTGGGCGTACGTGGCGCCAATCTTGGGGTTGCGCGTACCTACAAAGGCGAGCACGCCCGGTACGCGGCGCAGGTACTCCGAAAAATCCTCGCCCGAGAGCGTGCCGCGATAATGGCCTTGGCCGGCGGGGCCCAGACACTTAATAACAGCCTGACGGCAGCGCTCGCTCGAGGCGGCGTCGTTTTCGACCTTGTAGTTGGCGATGGTGTAGTCGGTGAGCTCAGCCTCGGCGCCCAAGGCGGCCGCGGTATGCTCCACGATGCGGCGCATAAGCTCCGGCATTTCCTCGTGGGTCGAATCGCCGTAGGTGCGCACCGTGCCGGCGAGGTAGGCCGTGCCGGCGATAACGTTGCGTGCGGTGCCGCCGTGCAGCTCGCCGACGGTGATGACGGCCGGCTCGTAGGGGCTGATCTCGCGCGAGACGATGGTCTGCAGGGCGTTGACGATCTCGGCGGCCACCATAACGGCGTCGTGACCGCGCTGGGGCATGGCGCCGTGGCACGAGGTGCCGCGGACATCGATGCGGAACCAGTCGGTATTGGCCATGCGCGGGCCGGGCTCGCAGCTTACGGTGCCGGCGTCGACCTCGCTCCAGATGTGCGCGGCGTAGGCGCCGTCGACGCCGTCGAGCACACCCGTGCCGATCATGAGTTTGGCGCCCTGGCCGTTTTCCTCACTGGGCTGGAAGACGATGCGGACTTCGCCGTGGATGTCGTCGGTCATATGGCGCAGGATTTGCAGCGTTCCGAGCATCATGGCGATGTGGCAGTCGTGGCCGCAAGCGTGCATGCAGCCCTCGTTGACGCTGGCGAACTCCTCGCCGGTCTGCTCGGTGACGGGCAGGGCGTCGATATCCGCACGCAGCAGGATGCGGCGGCGCGGCGTGCCGTCCTCGCGATAGGCGTCGGGCGCGGTGCCGCGAAGGGTCGCCACCAGGCCCGTCTTAAGGGGACGCTCGTAGGGGATATTCATGGCGTCGAGCTGGTTGGCGATGTCAGAAGTCGTGCGCTCTTCGGCGAGGCTCAGCTCCGGGTGCTTATGGAAGTGCCGGCGCTGCTTGATGATATAGGGCTCAAACTCGGCGGCGATATCTCGGATGGCCGCGGTGACGTCGTCTGCCGCGCGAACCTCGGTTGCCGCCATAATCTGCTGTGCCTTGGTCTTCGTCATGGTCGATTTGCTCCTTGCTGGGTTGATCGCAAAATCGTACAGGCTCTCTTCAGTATGCCACCTGCCGCTAGGGCTGGTAAAGTTGCCGTTTGCCGCTTGGGGTTTTGTTGCAAGGGCGGGGAAGTACACTCGGGGTGTTGAATTACCCGCCAGAGATGGGGATGCCCATGCAACATATCGATCGGATTATCCGCTCCAAGAACGTCTTTACCGCCCAAGACGGCATCGATACCGCCCGCGAGCTGGCGATCGCCATCGCGGGTGATCGCATCGTTGCAGTCGGCGCGCCCGATGACGTGATTGCCGCCGCGCCTGCCGTCACGCCGGTGATCGATTACGGCGAGCAGTTCATCTGCCCCGGTTTCCATGACGCGCACCTGCACTTCTTCCATACCTCGGTTGGCTCCTCGCCGTATATGCTCATGGATATGGGCACGTCAGAGGCGGCGCTGGTGCAGCACGCACTCGAGTTTTCCCAGGACCTGCCCGACGACGCCTGGGTCGTGACGCAGGGCTGGCGCGATTACCGCTGGGATCCGCCCGAGCATCCCACCAAGGCGTCGCTCGATGCTGCTTTTCCCGATCGCCCCTGTGTTATGTACTCGGGCGACGGGCATACGCTGTGGCTCAACAGCCGCGCGCTCGAGGCGCTCGGCGTGACGCGTGACAGCGAGCCGCCGGCGGGTGGCAGCTACGACAAGAATGCAAATGGCGAGCTCACGGGTATCGCTCACGAGGCTGCGGCCATGCAGCTGCTGCCGCGCTGTCTTGAGTGGCTGGGCGAGGACCGCATCGCGAGCGCGTATGCCGACCAAATGAAACGCATGGCCGAGCAGGGCATTACCTCGATTTGCGACATGTCGCTCATGCCCATGCCGGGCTGCGACTTTATCCGCGACGACGTCTATGACAAGTTGCAGGCCGCCGGCAAGCTGGGCATTCGCGCCCACCTGTTCCCCACGCTGTTGGATGACCAATCGCGCTTGGAAGAGCTTCAGACTCGCTACGCAAACAATGCGTTGCTCTCGGCGCCGGGCTTTAAGCAGTTCTTCGACGGCGTGTCGAGCGAGCATACCGCATATCTCACCGATCCCTATACCAACCCGCGCTTCCCGGGCGACCAGGGTCGTCTGACGGTTCCCGCCGAGCGCATGCGCAAGCTGGTTCTGGCGGCAGCCGAGCGCGGCCACACCGTGCGCATCCACGTTATCGGCGACGGCGCCATCCATGCCGCACTCGATATCTTTGAGGAGGCGGCAGAACTCTACGGCTTGCCCCAGCACGGCCATAATACGCTTGAGCATTTGGAGAATCTGCTGCCCGAGGACATCGATCGTCTGCGCAAACTCAACGTCATTGCCTCGAGCCAGCCCTGCCATATCACGCTCGACCCGGGTGGTCCGGAGCGCGATCTGGGCTTGGAACGCAGCCGCATCATGTGGCCGTTTGCGACCTATAAGCAGCGCGGCATTCGCCAAGCCTTCGGTACCGACAGCCCTATCACAGCTGTTACCAGCATGAACGTGCTCTACACGGCTATCACGCGCCAGGACCCCAAAAGCCACTGGCCCGAGGGCGGCTGGCTGCCGAGCGAGCGCATCGATGCAGCAACAGCCCTGCGCAACTACACCCTGGGCAGCGCGTACGCAGCGGGCGACGAGCAAAACCTCGGCAGCCTGGAACCCGGCAAATACGCCGACCTGGTAGTCCTGGATCAAAACCCACTCACCATCGACCCCCAAGAACTGCAAGCCACCAAGGTTCAGGCCACCTACCTGGCAGGTAACGTAATCTACGAGCGCTAGCCTCATACCCCACTCATAGGGGGCACGTTTCAGCAACGTGCCCCTTTCTTGTTCGCAACATCTGCATCGCCATTTTGCTGCACTGACTTTTCTGAATGTCGGGCCCGAATTAGTTAACCTGCCTCCCGTGTGGCTCCGCTAAGTTATCCCCCGGCATTCAGAAAATCTAAGTGCCAAAAAATAAGATTTTTTGACTCCGTGTTGTATAACCCGCCATTCGTGGGTACCATTCAACGCGTACGCAAACAAAAAGGGTTAATTCGCGTGGTATAACCGCGCGGCCCAAAAAGGAGGAGACAAGCATGTCGTCTTTGAAGCCGCTTGCAGATCGTGTTCTGGTCAAGCCCGACGAGGCCGAGCAGAAGACCGCTTCTGGTCTGTATATCGCCAGCAACGCTCAGGAGAAGCCGCAGCGCGGCACCATCGTTGCCGTGGGCGCCGGCAAGGTCAACGACAAGGGTGAGCGCATCCCCATGGACGTCAAGGTCGGTGACGTTGTCATCTACGGTAAGTTCGGTGGCAACGAGGTCAAGGTCGACGGCGAGAAGTATCTGCTGATGCGCGCCGACGACATCTACGCTGTCGTCGAGGCCTAGTCTCGTCAGAATCTCTGATTCGTCTTTGAACGCGATCGCCGCATAGGACTCGGAACCGGCGACGCGAGTCACATTTCTTTTGGAGGATTACCTACCATGGCAAAGAACATTACGTTCAACACCGATGCCCGCGCCAAGCTCGCAAAGGGCGTCAACACTCTGGCCGACGCCGTTACCGTCACCATGGGCCCCAAGGGCCGTTACGTCGCTCTGCAGCGCACGTTCGGTGCCCCGACCATCACCAACGACGGCGTTTCCGTCGCTAAGGAGATTGAGCTCGAGGACAACATCGAGAACATGGGCGCTCAGTTGGTGAAGGAGGTCGCCACCAAGACCAACGACACCGTGGGTGACGGCACCACCACCGCGACCCTGCTCGCTCAGGCTATCGTCAACGACGGTCTGCGCAACGTCGCTGCCGGCGCCAACCCGCTGGCCATCCGTCGCGGCATCGACAAGGCTGTAAACGCCGCCGTCGCTGAGATGAAGAAGCAGGCCAAGCCGGTCGAGACCAAGGAGCAGATCGCTTCCGTCGGCACCATTTCCGCTGGTGACCCCGAGGTCGGCGAGAAGATCGCCGAGGCCATGGAGGTCGTGGGCAAGGACGGCGTCATCACCGTCGAGGATTCCCAGACGTTCGACATCACCATCGACACCGTCGAGGGCATGCAGTTCGACAAGGGCTATGTCTCCGCTTACTTCGTCACGGACAACGACCGCATGGAGGCCGTGATGAAGGATCCGTACATCCTCATCACCGACCAGAAGATCTCCAGCGTTCAGGACATCATGCCCGTTCTCGAGGCTGTCCAGCGCGCTGGCCGTGGCCTGCTCATCATCGCTGAGGACATCGACGGCGAGGCTCTGCCTACCCTGGTCCTCAACAAGATCCGTGGCGCCCTCAACGTCTGCGCCGTCAAGGCCCCGGGCTACGGCGATCGCCGCAAGCGCATCCTCGAGGACATCGCCGTCCTCACCGGTGGCCAGGCTGCCCTGGACGAGCTGGGCGTGAAGGTCGCTGACATCACCGCCGATATGCTCGGTACCGCTAAGTCCGTCACCATCTCCAAGGACAACACCGTCGTCGTCGGCGGCGCTGGCTCCAAGGAGGCCATCGACGCCCGTATCGCTCAGATCAAGGGCGAGATGGAGAACACCACCTCTGACTTCGACCGCGAGAAGCTCCAGGAGCGCCTGGCCAAGCTCTCCGGTGGCGTTGCCGTCATCAAGGTCGGCGCTGCTACCGAGTCCGAGCTCAAGGAGATCAAGCACCGCGTCGAGGATGCCCTGCAGGCAACCCGCGCTGCTGTTGAGGAGGGCATCGTCGCCGGTGGCGGCGTCGCCTTCATGGACGCTGCTCCTGCGCTCGACGCCGTTGAGCTCGACGACCCCGAGGAGAAGATCGGTGTCGACATCGTCAAGAAGGCTCTGACCGCTCCGGTCGCTACCATCGCCAAGAACGCTGGTTTTGAGGGCGCTGTCGTGGTCGACAAGGTTGCCGAGCTGCCTGCCGGCCAGGGTCTCAACTCTGCCAACGGCGAGTGGGGCGACATGATTGAGATGGGCGTCCTCGACCCCGTCAAGGTCAGCCGCGTCACCCTGCAGAACGCTGCTTCTGTCGCCAGCCTGATCCTCATCACCGAGGCTACCGTCTCCGATGTGCCCAAGAACACTCAGCTTGAGGATGCTATCGCTGCTGCCACCGCTGGTCAGCAGGGCGGCGGTATGTACTAAGGCCGACAAGGTCTAGAACTCCCACCGGGAATCCGGGGGCGGGACGGGGACTTCTCTCCGGAACGTCCTCGGACATGCAAAGAGGCTCCGCATCGCGCTTCGCGCTGCGGAGCCTCTTTGCGTCCTGCGGAATATTCCGGAGAGAAGTCCCCGTCCCGCCCCCGGATTCCCTGCGTTTACGGCCTTGAGGTCGGCGGGCGGAGAAGGATGTGGTCGATGGGGATACGTGTCCCCTTCGCTGTTTCGCGCTTTGCGCGAAAGGCGCGCTACTTTGGGATGGGTGGGGAACGTGGTTGTTGCGGCAACTGATCTCCGCCACAAATTACCCTTGGCATACTTGCGCGAAAACCTGCTCGTGCTACACTTGCAATTGCTGTTTCAGGGCGGGGTGGAATTCCCCACTGGCGGTAAATCGGGCGGTGCCAAAGGGGTACCGTGGCGCAGGTGAGATGCCTGCGACCGAGCCGATGAGTCCGCGACCCGTGTGTGCGTTGGTTCGCATGCCGGCTGAACTGGTGAGATCCCAGTACCAACGGTTAGAGTCCGGATGAAAGAGGCAGGTGATCTTATGTCTGAACAGTCGCAGCATATCCATTTTGAGAACACGAATAGGTGGAGCACCAAACAGCTCGTTACCATGGCGTTGATGTGCGCCTTGGGCGCCCTGTTTATGTACGTGCAGCTGCCTATCCTTCCTTCGGCGCCGTTTTTGACGTATGACCCGTCGCTGGTGCCGGCGATGGTGTGCGGTTTTGCGTATGGTCCTGGCGCCGGCACTGCTGTTGCCGCCATGGCGATCGTTATCCATGCGCTCACCACGGGTGACTGGGTCGGCGCGCTTATGAACCTGGTTGCCACGCTGGGCTACATTCTGCCCGCGGCTACCGTTTACCAGAAGATGCACACCTATAAGGGTGCCGTGATTGGCCTGGTGCTCGGCGTCATTGCCGCTACGGCGCTGTCTATGGTCGCAAACCTTACCATTGGCGTTTGGTTCTGGTATGGCTCGGTCGATGCGATCGCCCCGCTCATGATTCCTGCCGTACTGCCGTTCAACCTTATCAAGACCGTGCTTAACTCGGTGTTGACGCTGGTGGTGTATAAAGCAGTCTCCAACCTCATCACGCCTAAAAAGGACCAGGTCAAAGGCCGCGCATGATTGAGTGTCGGGGCGTTTCCTTTAGCTATGACGGTGCCGCCCAGGCGCTTGACGGCATCGATCTGAGCATTAAGGACGGCGAGTTTTTCTGCATCCTCGGTGGCAATGGGTCGGGTAAGTCGACGTTTGCCAAGCATCTGAATGCGCTGCTGCAGCCCGATGCGGGCACGGTACGCATCAACGGCATGGATGCGTCCGAGCCCGAGCTGGTCTACGACATTCGTTCGACCGCGGGCATGGTATTCCAGAATCCCGACGACCAGCTGGTGGCAACGCTTGTCGAAGATGACGTTGCGTTTGGTCCCGAAAACCTTGGCGTGCCATCGGCGCAAATTGCGCAGCGCGTACGCGAGGCGCTGAAGGGCGTGGGCCTGGTGGGCTTTGAGTGCCACGAGACCCATGCGCTTTCGGGCGGCCAAAAGCAGCGCGTGGCGCTTGCCGGCGTGCTCGCCATGGAACCGCGCGTGCTCATATTGGACGAGGCTTCCTCGATGCTCGATCCGCGTGGACGCAAGGGCCTCATGAAGGCTTGCCGCGCGTTGCACGCTCGCGGCATGACCATCGTGATGATTACGCACTTTATGGAAGAGGCCGCCGAGGCCGATCGTGTCGCGGTGTTTCGGGCGGGGCATGTTGCCATGCTGGGTACGCCCGAGGAGATTCTGACGCGGGCGAATGAACTCGCTCAGCTCAACCTGGATATGCCGGCGTCGTGCTGCTTAGGTAGGACACTTCGTGCGAAGGGCGTGCCCGTTTGCGCGCAGGTACGTGAGGCGGATATGGTCGCCGAGATTGCGCAGACTTATGCCGAGCGAAGTGGGGCAGGCACCGCGGGGCAGTCTTCCGCATCCCAGTTGGAAATCGCTGACGGCACTGTTCCGGTAGACAACGAGGGCAACGCGTCGGAGCCCGTCATAGAGCTATCCCATGTTTCGTACAGTTATTCGCTCAGTCCGCGCGAGCGCCGCCGCTGGCATAAGCGCTCGGCCACTGCGGGCAAATCGAGCAAACAGGCTCTCTGGGGAAACGACCCCAGCAGTCCGTGGGCGCTGCGCGATGTATCGCTGACGGTGCGTCGCGGCGAGTTCCTGGGGCTAGCAGGCCATACCGGCTCGGGTAAATCGACTCTGGTCCAGCATCTCAACGGGCTGATCCGTCCGCAGGAGGGAAGCATTTGCGCGCTGGGGCTCGACCTATCAAACAAGAAAGACGCCGCTGCGGTTAAGGCCAAGGTCGGCGTGGTGTTTCAGTATCCTGAGCGTCAGCTGTTTGCCGAAACCGTGGCGCAGGACGTGGCGTTTGGTCCGCACAACCTTGGCTTGCCGCAAGATGAAGTCGACCGTCGTGTCGAGTCATCGCTCTCGCGCGTGGGCCTCGATCTTTCCACGGTCGGCGACAAGAGCCCCTTTGAGCTTTCGGGCGGCCAGCAGCGTCGCGTGGCGTTTGCCGGCGTGCTCGCCATGGAACCTGAGGTGCTGGTGCTCGACGAGCCCATGGCGGGCCTCGATCCGGCTGCCCGCAGGGATTTCCTGGAGCTCATTGGCCGTTTACATGACGAAGGCCTGACCGTTGTCATGGTTTCGCACAGCATGGATGACCTGGCAAATTGTTGTGACCGTATCGTTGTGATGAACGAGGGCGCGGTGTTTGCCGAGGGAACGCCCACGCAGGTTTTTGCGCATGCGGATGAGCTTAAATCAATCGGCTTGGGTGTTCCCGCCGCCCAGCGCATGGCGCTGGCGCTCGCGAAGGCAGGCGTGCCGCTGCGCTTTGACGGCCTCTATACGGTTGAGTCGCTGGCAGACGAGTTGGTGGACCTGCTAATCGGTCGCTCGGGCGGTCCTTCTAACGTCGCGGACATTGCTAAATCAAAGACGGTCGCGCGAGAGGAGGGCTGCTAATGGAGGCGTTTTCGTTTGGCAGCTACTATCCCGGCGATAGTGCGATCCACCGCCTAGACCCGCGAACTAAGTTGCTCTTGGGCTTTGTGTTTCTGATCACGACGCTCACAGTCAGCAGCTTCCGCGGACTGGCCCCGGTCGCAATCTTCGTTGTCCTGATCTATGCCGTGTCCCGGGTGCCGTTGCGCCGGGTCCTATCATCGATGGCACCATTGCTGGCGATTGTCGTGGTGGTCGCAGTGCTCAACCTGTTTTCCGACCAGAGCGGGCGCATCCTGTGGCAGCTCTGCTTTCTGCAGATAAGCGAGGGCTCGCTGCGTTCTGCCGCCTTTATGGCGTGCCGCCTGACCCTGATGATGGCCGGCATGAGCGCCATTACGCTCACCACGCCCACGCTCGACCTCACCGCGGGCTTTGAGCGTCTGCTCGCACCGTTTGCGCGCGTGGGGCTCCCTGCGCATGAGCTCGGCATGATCATGGGTATCGCGTTGCGCTTTATGCCGCAGTTCGCCACCGAGATGAAGCAGACGGCGGACGCGCAGGCAAGCCGCGGCGCGCGCGTGACGTGCGGTCCGCTCGGCGGCGTGCGTATGCTCGGCAGTGTGGCGATTCCGCTGTTCACGGGCGTGTTCCGTCATGCCGAGACGCTTTCGGCCGCCATGGATGCCCGTTGCTATCATGGCGAGCAGGGCCGCACACGTTTGCATGCGCTTGCATTTGGCCGCAGCGATGCGTTGGCGGCGGTGGTGACGGCGTTGCTGCTCATCTGCGTCATCGTCATCAATCTTCAACTTGTTTAGGCGCGATTCGAGCGCAAGAAAGGGGTCCCTATGACCGACAACGACCGCACGGCTCAGCTTGAGCGCGCCTGTTCGTATCTCAGGCGCATTCCGGCGTGGTATCTGGCCACGACCGATGTGGCCGACGGGTATCAGCCTCGCGTGAGGCCGTTTTCATTTGCCATGGTCGATGACGGTAAGCTGTGGTTTTGCGCATCGCGCGACAAGGATGTGTGGGCGGAGCTGAGTGCGAATCCCAAGTTTGAACTCTCGGGCTGGAAGCCGGGGGAGTGCTGGATCGTGTTGACCGGCGAGGCCGCACTTGAGGACGACGCAGTTGCGAGCGACAAGGTGCGTCAAGCGGGTTTTAAGCACATGGTGGGCATCGGCGAGGAACACGAGAGCGCCAACGACGGCCGCCTTGCGTTCTTCTCGGTCCGCAACATCGCCGCGCGGTTCTGCGATATCGACGGCAGCGAGGAGCGCCTGGAGCTCTAATTTCCCAAATTGATTACCCATTCCAAAAAGACTGGTCAGGCGACAGGAGGACACATGGACGGATTGAATACGGTGTTGGAGTATCTGACGTCGGTGCCGGCATGGTATTTGGCGACGAGCGTTGACGGACAGCCTCATGTGCGTCCGTTTTCGTTTGCGCAGATCCAGGATGGCAAGCTGTGGTTTGTAACAGCGCGCACCAAAGACGTGTGGCAAGAGCTGCTACAAAATCAGCGCTTTGAGGCCACGAGTTGGTGGCCGGGCCATGGCTGGCTCATCTTGCGCGGGCGTGCCGGCTTGGATGACCGGGCCTTAGACGAAATGCGCGAAGCCGGGTGGAAGCATCTAGAGCGCCTGGGCGAGCACTATGAGGGGCCTAACGACCCCACGCTCGTCTTCTTTAGCGTCGAGGATCCCGAGGCTTTTATCTGCAATCACGACGAATGGGTGCCGGTCGAGCTCTAGCCAGCTGGCTCATCCTAACAATTTGGTTTTCGCATGGGCGGGCCCCGTATTGCCCGGCGCCGTTAGGAGCGCCGGTCAATACGGGGCCCGCTCCATTTGTCAATTCCTTCAAGCGAATGTGTCGGGAATGTTTCAATGCATGAATATGTAAACCATTTACGTGTTAATGCATCTTTTGGTGCTAAAGTTTCAACCCACTTCATAACGACCGCTGCGAAATGCGCATCAGTGCATAAATCGCAGACAAGGAGTCTGATATGTCTTTGAAGGTTGGAATCGTCGGCGCGGCTGGATATGCCGGAGCCGAGCTCATTCGCCTCGTGCTCGGTCATCCCGAGTTTGAACTTGTCGCCATTACGTCCAACGCCGATGCCGGCCAGCCGTTGTCCGCGGTGTATCCGAGCTTTGCTGGCGTGAGCGATCTGGTTTTCACCACGCATGACGCCCCCGAGCTTAAATCCTGCGGCGCCGTCTTCTTGGCCGTGCCGCATACCGCGGCCATGGCTCAGGTGCCCGCCCTGCTTGCCGCGGGAGTCTCCTGCATTGACCTCTCGGCCGACTATCGCCTGAGCGATCCGGCCACCTTTGAGGCCTGGTATGCCGCCAAGCACACGAGCCCCGAGTTGCTCAAGACCCGCGCCTTCGGTCTGCCCGAGCTGTTCTCCCAGGATTTGGAGACCGCTGCATCCGATCATGCCGACGGCAAACCCGTGCTGGTTGCCTGCGCCGGCTGCTATCCCACCGCAACGAGCCTTGCTGCCGCTCCTGCCGTGCGTGCGGGCTGGGTGGCCGAGAACGGTCCCGTGATTGTCGATGCCATCAGCGGTGTGACGGGTGCCGGCAAGTCCTGCAACGCTCGTACGCATTTTTGCAGCGCCGACGAGAATTTGGAGGCCTACGGCGTGGGCAAGCATCGCCACACGCCCGAGATTGAGCAAATCCTTGGCCTGACCGATCGCGTTGTCTTTACCCCGCACCTGGCACCGCTCAAGCGTGGTCTGCTCTCCACGGTGACGATGCCGCTCGCGCCGCAGGCCATCGACTCCTTGGCTCTTGAGGACGTTGTCGACTATTACAAGCAGTTCTATGCCGGTCGCACCTTTGTGCGCGTGCTCGATGCTGGCCAGCAGCCCAAGACGGCTTCGGTTGTCGGCACCAACGCCGCCCAGATTGGCCTCGCGCTCAATAAGCGCGCGGGCGTGCTGGTGGCGACGGGCGCCATCGACAATCTGTGCAAGGGCGCTGCGGGCCAAGCGGTCCAGTGCGCCAATATCGTCTTTGGCTTTGACGAGCGACGAGGCTTGCCCACAGTGGCGTGCCCGGTGTAGCACATTCGATTGTTAACGATTTGGTAGTCGGGCATCGAGTGGGGCGCCACTCTTAAGCTGGTCTCATGATCACGACTGGCATGGCGCACCAACCGATGTCCGTTTTTTGTTTGACATAAGGAGCCATAAAGACGATGAATACCGACCTGATTGATATCAAGATTCGCGCCGTCGAGGGTGGCGTTACGGCAGCTGCCGGCTTTAAGGCCGCAGGCATCCATGCGGGATTCCGGAAGAATCCCGAGCGCTTGGACTATGCGCTCGTCGTGCCCGATAAGCCCTGTCCCGGTGCCGGCGTGTTTACCATCAATCGCTTTTGCGCGGCGCCCGTGCAGGTGAGCCGTGCCAACCTGGGCGGTGCCGACAAGGGCTACGGTATCATCGCCGGTGTTTCGGTCAACTCTGGCAATGCCAACGCCGCCACGGGTGAGACAGGCCTTGCCTGCGCGCGCGAGACGTGCAGCATCGCCTCGCAGGTCATCGGCTGCGAGCCTCAGCAAATCCTGGTCGCCTCCACGGGCGTGATTGGTCAGATTCTGCCGATCGACACATTCGAGACGGCGATTCCGGCAGCTTATGAGGCACTCTCCGCTCATGGTGGCGCCGATGCCGCCCGCGCCATCATGACCACCGATACCCATTCCAAGGAGTATGCCGTTCGCTACCGCAGCGAGGCCGCGGGCCATGTGGGCAACGCTTATACGGTGGGTGGCATGTGCAAGGGCTCGGGCATGATCATGCCCAACATGGCCACTATGATTTCGGTCATTACCACCGATGCCCCCGTCGAGCCGGTGGCTCTCCACGCTCTGCTGCTCTCGACCGTCAAACAGACCTTCAACAAGGTAACGGTCGACTCCGATACCTCGACCAACGACACCTGCATCATGCTTGCCTCCGGCGCCGCTGCGGATGCCGAGGCCATCGTCGAGGGCACTGATGCCTTTGACGAGTTGGCATTTGCCGTGCACGAGGTGTGCGAGAGCCTGGCGCGCAACATCGCCGCCGACGGCGAGGGCGCGTCCAAGCTCGTGACGGTTAATGTTACCGGCGCCGCTAACGACGAGGAGGCCGATATCGTGGCGCGCGCTGTTGCCAACTCTCCGCTCGTCAAGACCTGCATTGCCGGACACGATTGCAACTGGGGCCGCGTTGCCATGGCACTCGGTAAGTGCGGCGTGAAGTTTAACCAGGAAGATGTTTCCATCGACATGATGGGCATGCCCGTCTGTCGCGATGGCCTGACGGTCCCCTTCGATGAGGACGAGGCCCTGCGACGTTTTGAGGCGCCCGAGATTGTGATTTCGGCCGATCTCGGCGCAGGCGATGCGGCGACGACCGTGTGGACCTGCGACCTCACGCACGAATATATCTCCATCAACGGTGACTACCGTTCCTAGATTCTGGGCGTGCCGTGCGTCCCGGTGTGATTGCGAGCGGCGGGGCATGGCTCAATGGCTACACGAAAGACGAGGCAGACTATGAAATTCGCACGCGATTGTCGTTCGAGCGAATCCAACGAAGCGACCGCGCAGCTGCTGTTCGAGGCGCTGCCGTGGATTAAAAACCTGACCGGCAAGACGGTCGTTATCAAGTACGGCGGAGCCGCCATGGTCGACGAGCAACTGCGCCGCGACGTGATGAGCGATATCGTTCTGCTCAAGATCATCGGCATGCGCCCCGTTATCGTGCATGGCGGCGGCAAGGCCATTAACGAAGCACTCAGCCACTATGACATCCCTGTCGAATTTAAGAACGGCCAGCGCGTAACCACGCCGGATACCATGGATATCGTGCGCGAGGTACTGGGCGGCAAGGTCAACCAGGAGCTGGTCGCTGCCATCAACCAGCACGGTAACCTGGCCGTGGGCGTGTCGGGCAGCGATGCCGGCACGCTCATCGCCGAGCCGCTCGACCCCGAGCTCGGTCGCGTGGGCAAAGTGACGCATGTCAACACCGACTATATCGAGCGCTTGCTCGATAGCGAGTACATTCCCGTCATCGCTACCGTCGCGGCGGGGGAGGACGGCGGCTTCTTTAACATCAACGCCGATACTGCCGCCGGTGCTGTCGCGGCGGCGCTCCACGCGCATAAGGTGATCTTCCTTACCGACGTCGATGGCCTGTATAAGGACTTTAGCGACAAGGATTCGCTCATTTCCAACCTGACGCTCGACGAGGTTAATGAGATGCTCTACGGCGGCGAAGTCGACAAGGGCATGATTCCCAAGCTACGCGCCGCTGTCGATGCGCTTGCCGCCGGTGTGTTCCGCGCGCACATCATTAACGGCACCACGCCGCATTCGCTGCTGCTGGAGCTGTTGACCGATGCCGGCGTCGGTACCGTGATTCATTCCACCGAGACGGCTTATGAGTTCGATACGCACCCGCACCCGCTTTCGACCTTTGCGGCACGTCTGACCGAGAACCTCGACGAGGTCGAGAAGCTCCAGACGGTTTAACGTCCTGGCGCCGCATCCGTACACCCATAGCCCGCGCTACCTGGCGCTTAACGAAAGGCATCCCATGTCACTTGCTGCTCAACAATCGCTCGAATCCCACTACGTTATGCATACCTTTGGCCGCTCGCCGGTTGAGTTTGTCGAAGGTCACGGTATGAAGCTCACCGGTGACGATGGTCATGAGTATCTCGACTTTCTCGCTGGTATTGGCGTGTGTAGCCTAGGCCACGGTAGTCCTGCAGTGCTTTCGGCGCTCGAGGCTCAGACCAAAAAGCTTCTGCATGTGTCTAACTACTTCTACATCGAGCAGCGTGGCCAGGTCGCGGCGCTGCTGTCCAAGCTCGCTAACGATGACGTGGACAGCGCACGCGTGATTGCCGATGCCATTGCCGCCGGCGATGAGACCACGGCAGCTGCGCTCGGTGCTCCGACGGCGGGCGAGCAGGTGTGGGAGACGTTCTTTGCCAACTCCGGCGCCGAGGCCAATGAGGGTTCGATGAAGCTTGCTCGCCTGTACGCCAAGCGTGCCGGTAACGGTGGCAACACCATCGTGTGCATGCGCGGTGGCTTCCATGGCAGAACGCTCGAGACCATTGCCGCTACCATGCAGGATTGGCTGCAGGATAGCTTCCGCCCGTTGCCGGGCGGCTTTGTGGCCTGCACACCCAACGATATCGATGAGCTGCACGCAATCTTTAAGCAGCTGGGAAGCGAGATTTGCGCCGTGATGCTCGAGCCGATTCAGGGCGAGAGCGGCGTGCATCCCATGACCGAGGAGTTTATGGCTGCCGCGCGCGACCTGGCGCACGAGGCCGGTGCCGTCCTTATCGCCGACGAGGTCCAGTGCGGTCTGTTCCGCTCCGGTAAGCCGTTTGCGTTCCAGACTTATGGCGTGGAGCCCGACATCATGAGTCTTGCCAAGGGCATCGCCGACGGCGTTCCCATGGGCGCCGTGGTGGCAAAGAAGGAGATCGCCGACGTGTTTAAGCCTGGCGACCACGGTTCGACCTTTGGCGGTAGCTGCTTGGCCGTCGCGGCGTGCGCTGCGACGCTCTCCGCGCTTGTGCGCGGCGACTACGCTGAGCATGCCGCCAAGGTGGGCGCCTATATGGAGCAGACGCTAGCCAAGCTTCCGCACGTGGTTGAGGTCCGTGGCCGCGGCCTGATGCTCGGCTGCGACCTGGATGGCGCTGCGGGCGATGCACATGACATTGTTGCCCGAGCGCTGGAGGCCGGTGCCGTGATTAACGCGACCGGAGCTCATACGCTGCGTTTCCTGCCGCCGCTCGTGTGCGAGGAGGCCGATGTGGATAGCCTGATTGAGATTTTGTCGGGTGTCTTGGGCTAGTTCGGCGCAATGATTCAATTTGGACCGGGTTCCGGACTGCGGACGTGCCATATGCGGCATGATTCAGCGGTCTGGAACCCTTTTTGCCTTAGATTTGCTAAGGCTGGGAGACCTACTGGTCAAAAAACATCAAATATGAGTACTGTTACCGATTTGGTAGCAGCAATTTTGGACTAATCAGACCAAATAGCAAGTCGAAATGGCGATGAATGCACGATTCTGGTCCGACTGTTAGTCCTTATAATGGACATATGTTGCGAAACTTAAGCAAATACTATCTATTTATATGTTGTAACCAAGGTAGCAGTACTCATTTTTGCCATTTTTTGGCCATGGCCTTTGTGACAGACGTGCTGGCGGGTTCGAATCCCTCTGCGATGGGCCCAAAAAGGAAAGGCCCCCATCGCTGGGAGCCTTTTCAATCAAGTGGTGGGCGATGAGGGATGTCCGCGTGCGGCTGGCGCCGCCCGCTTCCGCTTCGTCGCTTCGCTCCTCGCGTGCTGCGCTGGAAAACGCTTCGCGTTTCCTCAGCTCCGCACCCTTGCGGGTTCGAATCCCTCTGCACTGGGCACAAAAAAGAAAGGCCCCCATCGCTGCGAGCCTTTTCAATCAAGTGGTGGGCGATGAGGGATTCGAACCCCCAGCCTTGTGCGTGTAAAGCACCTGCGCTAACCGTTGCGCCAATCGCCCGCAGGGACTGAGTATAGCGGAAACCCTATGCTGTTCACCGCTAATTCATAACGAAACTTACGCGGCGACTTCAGCGCCCTTGTCCTCGTCGATAAAGAAGCGCTTGTACCAGATGAGGAACGTCAGCGTGGTATAGATCTTGCGCTGGTTGAGCGCACGACCCTCAAAGTGATCGTCAAGCAGTTTCATGAGCGCATCGGTATCAAAGAAATCGGCAGCCCACGGCGCGGTGAAGTATTCCTTTACGTAGTCGTAGTACTTTTGCTCGCGCAGCCAGTACTTGACCGGTACGGGGAAGCCCACCTTCTTGCGCGTGGCCCACTCATCGGGCAGCGTGCGGTTGGCGGCGTGGCGCAGGACAAGCTTGCAGCCCTCTTCGTTAACACGGTAGTTGGCGGGAATGTGCTCGGCAAACTCCATGACCTTCTTGTCCAGGAACGGGACGCGAAGCTCCAAAGAATGCGCCATGCACATCTTATCGGCCTTGAGCAGAATGTCGCCAGGCAGCCACATGTTCATATCCAGATACTGTTTCTTGGAAAGCTCACAGCAGTTGGGAACCTGCTTGTAGTACTCGGCGCACATCTCGGCGGCGTTCTTGCCGGTGTCATAAGCGGGCTTGAGCACCTCGTCGACCTCGGAGGGATCGAACACCTTTGCCTGACCCACATACCAGCGCTCGGGAACCTCGGCGCATTTCGTCAGGAAGTTATGGCCTTTAAAGTAGGGGAGATGCTGAACGAGTGAGCCCAGGGCGCGACGCACGCCGAGCGGCACGCGCTTCTTAAAGGAGCGCATCTCGGGGGTGTCCTCGTACCACTCATAGCCGGCAAACAGCTCGTCGGCACCCTCGCCCGAAAGGACGACGGTGACCTCCTCGGAAGCCATCTGCGCCAGATAGTACAGCGGAACGCTGGACAGGTTCGATTGCGGCTCGTCCATGTGGTACTGGATATCGGGCAGCGCATCGAAGAACTCGTCGGCGGTAATCATCTTGCGCACGTTCTTGATGCCCAGCTTGTCGGAAAGCTCGGCAGCGTAGTTGGTCTCGTTGAAGTTCTTGTAATCAAAGCCAACAGAATACGTGGTGTCAGGCATGAGACAGGCGGCAATGTAGCTGGAGTCCACGCCGCCAGAAAGGAACGAGCCCACCTTAACATCGGCGATTCGGTGCGCAGCGACGCTTTCGTGCACGACCTTGTCGCACTCGTCCACGTACTCCTCGAAGGTCTTGGAGTTGTCGTCGGTGAAGTCACAGCTCCAGTAACGCTTGATGTCCATGGTGTTGGTCGTCAGGTCATACGTAAAGCAATGCGCCGGGGCAAGCTTGAACACGCCCTTAAAGAAGGTCTCCTCCGTGGCGGGGAATTGCAGCGTCAGGTAGGGGCGCAGCGCGTCGTGGTTGACAGCCTTCTCAAACTTGGGATGGTCCAGGAAGCTCTTGATTTCGGAGCCAAACAGCAGCGAGCCATCGGATGCCTGGTAGTAATAGAACGGCTTGATACCAAAGATGTCGCGAGCGCCAAAGAGTTTGTTCTTGTTCTGGTCGTGAATCACGAACGCGTACATGCCGCGCAGGCGGTTGACCAGGTCCTCGCCCCACTCCTCGTAACCGTGTACCAGGACCTCGGTATCGGCGTTGCAGTGGAAGGCGTAGCCGGCTGCCTCCAGCTCGGCGCGAAGCTCCTGGAAGTTGTAGATCTCTCCGTTGAAGACAATCGTGACCTTGCCGTCATCGCTCGACATGGGCTGAGCTCCAGCTTCGGAAAGATCAAGAATCGAAAGACGACGGAAGCCAAGGGCAACGTTGTCGACGATATGCTGGCCGCCCATATCGGGACCACGGTGGATGATGCGATTCATCATGGCCGTGAGAACCAGCTCACTCTGTTCATCTGTACCGGTAAAACCGACAAAACCGCACATGCAAGATCCTTTCTGCTGACGGCTCAGGTGTACTGCCGCAAGGGTTACGGCAGCTGATGTCAAATAATCTTTACTATCATGCCAATCTTTTGTTTCGTGATAGGGCATAAGCGCCGAGCGAACCGAAAAAACCACGGCCCGATCTTCAGACGAAGCGGCGGGCCGTGGTTGCGAACACTATGCTAAAGAATAGCACCCAGATTTCCTTGTTTTTACGCGGGGTGAACACTGTTGCCATCTATTAACCCACGACACAGTCCATGCAATTTTTTAGAAGGCTGCAGTGCGCGCAGGGTCGGGTGGCATATTAGGATGGTTGATAATACAGAATGTTTCATCGTTTCTGCCGCGGGACGTCTTTTGCCCTTTAAGGCTGAATTTAGCGAGAGAGGTCTTTGTATGTCGAGTCCGACACAAGAGAAGCTAACTCTGATGCGCTATATAGAGTTGCTCGAGGAAGATGACCTTGTTGTTTCCAAACCGAGCGCTTCGTGCGACCAGCGCATTGAGTTTGCGACTGACGACTCGCGCCAGGTGCGTCCGGGCACGTTGTTTGTCTGCAAGGGCCGCGCGTTTAAGCGTGAGTACCTGCTTTCGGCAATCGCCGATGGCGCCGTGGCCTACGTTTCCGAGGTCGATTACGATGTTGATCTTCCCGCGGTGATTGTGAGTGATATTCGTCGCACGCTCGCCGTGGTGGCAGATACCTTTTATGGGCACCCGTCGGGCAAGGTGAAGGTCTGTGCCTTTACAGGCACCAAGGGCAAGTCGACCTGTAGCTTTTATCTGCGCGGCATTCTCGTCAACGAGGCCAAGCTTACGGGCTGTCACCGACCCGCTCTTAATACGGGCATTGAGTTCGACGACGGCATCGAGGCGGGCCCTTCCAAACTGACGACCCCCGAATCCTTCCTGCTGCAGTCTCGCATCGCACATGCTGCGGAGGCGGGTGCCCCGTGGCTGGTTATGGAGGCATCGAGCCAGGGCCTCAAATACGAGCGCACGGGCAAGATCGCCTTTGAGGTCGGCGCCTTTACCAATATCGGCGAGGATCACATTTCGCCGATTGAGCATCCGACGCTCGAGGATTACTTTGCCAGCAAGCTCAAAATCTTCTCGCAGAGCCGTTTTGCCGTGGTCAATCTCGATATGGACAAGGTCGATCGCGTGCTCGAGACGGCATCTCGTTGCGAACGTACGGTGACGTTCTCCCTGACCGACGAGCGTGCCGACGTGCTTGCGCTGGCGATTCGTAATGGCGACTGCGGCGTGGTGGCAACGGTGCGCACGCCCCGCTTTACGCGCGACATTGTGATTCCCACGCCGGTTAAGTTCAATGTGTCCAACGCGCTTGCCGCTATTGCCTGCGCCGAGGCCCTGGGCATTTCCGAAGAGGGTATCGTCCACGGCTTTGAGGGCGTCTTCGTTCCCGGCCGTATGGAGCTCTATCCGTCCGTATCGGGCAAAATCCTGGGCGTCGTCGATTTTGCACATAACGGCATGAGCCTCGAGACACTCCTGCGTGACTTGCGCGAGAACTATCCCGAGCGCGAGCTGGCGGTTGTATTTGGCGCTACGGGCGGTAAGGGTGTCGATCGACGCACCACGATGGGCATCGCCGCTGGCAAGTATGCCGACCGAATCGTGATTACCGAGGATGACCCTGGCCCCGAAGACGTCGAGGATATTTGTGCCGAGATCGCGCGCAACGTTCAAGCGCAGGGAAATGATAACTGGCAAATCGTGACTGATCGCGTTGCCGCTATCGAGACTGCCGTGCGCGAAACCGTCCGACCTGCCGTGGTCATCGTGACCGGTAAGGGCGAGGAAGAGCGTATGCTGCGCAAGAACGGGCCCGAGCCTTGCGAGCGCGACGGTTCGATTCTCAAGCGCACCCTTGCGGCGTATGACGCCTAGACCAAGCCCCTTCTACGTAATGGAGTGACCATGTCCCACAACACCCTGCCGACCGTTGCCGAGCTTTCGGGCGAGATGCGCGAGCGTCTGGCCAAGGTCAAGTACGTCTTTACCGATCTGGACGCCACGATGCTCGCTCCTGGCTCGTGCGTATTGCGCGATAACGACGGCAATCCCTCGACCAAGCTTGTCGAGGCGGTCGTCGCGCTCGCCCGCGCCGGCATCCAGGTGGTTCCCACCTCGGGTCGCAACCGCACTATGATCCACGAGGACGCGCGCGTGCTCGGCCTCAACTCCTACATCGGCGAGATGGGCGGCCTGGTCATGTACGACCTCAAGGCCAACGATTGGGAGTACCTGACCGGCGACATGCCCTACGATCCCGCCTGCGGTCTCACACCGCACCAGGTGATCGAGCAGACCGGCGTGTGCGAGAAAATTCTCGCTCGCTGGCCGCACAAGATCGAGTACCACAACGACATGTCGACCGGTTACAAGTACCGCGAGGTCACTGTCGGCATGCGCGGCGATGTGCCTGATGACGAGGCGCAAGTCATCCTCGACGAGGCCGGCTGCGGCCTGGTTTGGGCTTGCAACGGCCATTTAACCCATCTGTCCAAGCCGACGACGCTCGAGCTTAATCGTGTCGAGGACGGCCGTGCCTTCAACATCAACCCGGCGGGTCTCAACAAGGGCGTTGCCATTGCGCGCTTCTGCGAGCACCTGGGGATCGAGCGCGAGGAGACGCTGGCGCTCGGCGACTCCGAGTCCGATTTCTACATGGCCGACCACGTGGGTACGTTCTGCTTGGTCGAGAACGGCCTGACCAGCGCCGGCGCGCCCGAGTTCTTGGACGCTTGCGACAACGCTTACGTCACGCGCGGCAAGATTGTCGACGGCTGGGCGGCAACGGCGGAGCTGCTTGTCGCGGCTCGTTCGTAGTACGGTCCTATCGTTCTGAGCCATATCTTTTCGAGAGAGAATCTGGTGAGGTAATGTCCGATATCGAGAATCTGGCTGGCGACACGCGCCCCATTGGCGTATTCGACTCGGGTCTGGGCGGTCTGACAGTTGCACGCGCCATCGCGACGGCGCTGCCGCATGAGTCCGTCTACTATTTCGGCGACACCAAACGCTGCCCTTATGGCACTCGCACCGAGGACGAGGTGCGCTCGTTTGCACTGCAGGCGGGCCGCTGGCTGTCGAAGCACGACGTCAAGATCATGGTCATCGCCTGCAACACGGCGACTGCAGCGGCCTTGCGTCTGGCTCAGCAGGTGCTCGACGTGCCCGTGATCGGTGTCATCGCGCCGGGCGCACGTGCGGCGATTAACAGCACTCGCACACGCCGCGTGGGCGTTCTCGCCACCAACCTCACCATTCGCTCGGGTGCTTACACGCGTGCCATTCAGGATTTGGATGCCGGTGTGGACGTGTATGGATGCCCGGCTTCGAGCTTTGTCGAGGTCGTCGAGCACGAGCTCGCCTCGGGTGCGCATCTGCAGGAGCAGTGGCTCGAGAACGAGGACATCTTCGATACGCCGGCCGTGCGAGCGCTGGTCGGCGCCACGGTTGAGCCGCTGCGCGATCGTGGAATCGATACCGTGGTGCTTGGTTGCACGCACTTTCCGCTGCTCGTGGGACCTATTCGCCATGCGCTGGGGCCCGGGGTGCGCGTGGTGAGTTCCGCCGAGGAGACTACGCGCGAGCTGACCGATATCCTCACGCGTCGTGAGCAGCTGGCGGGCGACGCTGCCGAACCGCAGCATCGCTTTGCCACCACGTCTGACAACATTGCCGAGTTTGCGGTGGCGGGTAGCTTTATCTTTGGCCAGCCGCTCAAAAGCATCGAGCATGTCGATATCGACGAACTGAAATAGATGTAGGGTTACCGTCCAAAGACTTGCCCCCTTCTTTTGCCGAAAGGATATTTCTATGGAGTACATGCAGGTCAACCGCGCCAACGGTCGTGCCGCCAATGAGCTGCGCCCCGTCAGGCTCACCCGTGGTGTTATGAAACATGCCCACGGCTCGTGCCTGGCTGAGTTCGGCGACACGCGCGTGCTGTGTGCCGCCACCATCGAGGAGGGCGTGCCGGGCTGGCGCAAGGGCGCCAAGGCCGGTTGGGTAACCGCAGAGTATGCCATGCTGCCGGCATCGACCGGCAAGCGTTGCAAGCGCGAGTACGCCAAGCGTAAGGGCCGCTCCATGGAGATCGAGCGCCTCATCGGCCGCAGCCTGCGCACCGTCGTCAACATGAAGGCGCTCGGTGAGTACACCGTCACCGTCGACTGCGATGTGATCCAGGCGGATGGCGGCACGCGTACAGCGAGCATTACCGGTGCCTGGGTGGCGCTGCATGATGCTCTTGCTATGTGGGTCGAGGCCGGCAAGATCGAGCGCATTCCGCTCACGGGCCAGGTTGCTGCCATCTCTATGGGCGTTGTCGACGGCAACACCATGCTCGACCTCGATTATTCCGAGGACAGCCACGCCGAGGTCGACATGAACCTCGTCGCTACCGACACCGGCGAGATGATCGAGCTCCAGGGTACCGGCGAGCAGGCGCCCTTCGACCGCAAGCGTCTCAACGCCTTGCTCGACCTGGGCGACAAGGGCATCGCCGAGCTCATCGAGCTTCAGCGCCAAGCCCTCGCCTAACCTGCCAAAAAGGGATGTTAATTTTGGCAGGTTTTATCTGGGAAAACGTCGAAGTATAAGACTGCCGTTGATTGAGACGGGAGAGAGACCGAAGTCCTCGTCGTCCTCAACTCGGCATTGCTATAGAGACAAGGAGGCCAGTTATGGCACTTGAGAAGATTGACATCGACACCCTCGACCCGGCGGCGACCATCGTCGTGGCAACCGGAAACGCTCATAAGCTCACCGAGATCGAGGCCATTTTGGGCAAGGTCATGCCCGAGGTGCGCTTTGTGGCGCTCGGCCAGCTGGGTGATTTTGAGGATCCCGAGGAAAACGGCACGACGTTTTTGGAGAACGCCATCATCAAGGCCCAAGCCGCGGTTGAGGAGACGGGCCTTATGGCCATTGCCGACGATTCGGGCTTGGTCGTCGACGCGCTGGACGGTGAGCCCGGTGTGTATAGCGCGCGCTATGCGGGCGTGCACGGCGACGATGCCGCCAACAACGCCAAACTCCTCGTTAACCTGGATGGCGTGGCCGACGAGGATCGCACCGCGCGCTTTATGAGCGTCGTTGCGCTCATCGACACGGATGGTCTGGTTACCTATGGCGAGGGCGCCTGCGAGGGCGTTATCGCGCACGAGGGCCGCGGCGATCACGGCTTTGGCTATGATCCGCTGTTCCTGCCGGTCGACACGCCGGGCAAGACGATGGCCGAGCTCACGGCGGACGAGAAGAACGCCATTAGCCATCGCTTCCATGCACTCGAGCACCTGTCTGCCAAGCTGACGGGCGAGGAGTAGGCCGTGCGTGCGGTAGTGCAGCGCGTGCTCAATGCCGGTGTGACGGTCGACGGCGAGTGTGTGGGAAAGATTGGCCGCGGTTACCTGGTACTGCTGGGCGTGGGCCATGGCGATGCACGCGCCGAGGCCGATAAACTGTGGGGCAAGCTCCGCGGCCTGCGCATTAACGAGGACGAGAACGGCAAGACCAATCTGGCGCTTGCCGATGTCGACGGTGAGGTGCTCGTGGTGTCGCAGTTCACGCTGTTTGCCGATTGCCGTCATGGTCGCCGTCCGTCCTTTACGGATGCCGGCGCGCCCGATGTGGCCAACGAGCTCTATGAGTACTTCCTGACGCTGGTGCGCGAAGACGTCGAGCATGTGGCACACGGCATCTTCGGCGCCGACATGAAGGTCAGCCTCGTCAACGACGGCCCCTTCACCATCGTTCTTGACACAGACAATCTGTAAGTAGTCAATTTGGGACGGGGCTTATTTAGCTACTTGCGTATGATGGCAGCAGGGTGCTATAGTATTAGATTTTTGTCTATCTTAGGGGTATTATCCCCTTTTTGAATTGCACCTTCTGGAGGCCCTGTTCATGGAAGAGATGGAAGTCAATCACGTCGACGACATCCACGAGAAGCTGACCGACATGGTGGGCGATCGCGTTAAGGTGAAGGCCAACATGGGCCGCACCCGCGTCGTCGAGCGCATGGGCACCATCAAGAGCGTTCACCCCGCCGTCTTTATCGTCGAGGTTGACGAGCGCCGTGGCCGCAAGTCGCGCCAGTCCTACCAGTATATCGATGTCCTTACCGGCCAGGTCGAGCTGTTCGACCCCGAGAGCGGCGAGCACATCTTTACCCCGCTTGGCAATCAGCTCGAGGAGCACTAACGGTGACCGATTGGTCCCTGACCCTTTCTGCGCCGGCAAAGATAAACCTCTACCTGGGGGTTCATACCGAGCGTGATGACCGTGGCTACCACAAGGTCGATTCCCTGATGGCAGCCGCCGGTCTTGCCGATATCGTGACGGTCGCCCCGGCGCAGGAGTTGACCGTCCAGACGGTTCCGGCATCCGACTTTCCCATGCAAAAGAATACGGCGTATCGGGCTGCGGTTGCTATGGCCGAGCATTATGGTCGCGAGGCAAACATCTGCGTGACGATTGAGAAGCGCATTCCATTGTGCGCCGGCTTGGGCGGCCCCTCGACGGATGCGGCCGCGGTCATTGTCGCCTTGGCGGAGCTCTGGGGCATTGATCGCACCGACCCAGCGCTCGACGATATTGCGCGGGGCATTGGTGCCGACGTCCCGTTCTTTTTGCACGCGAGCCCTGCGTTTTACGTAGGTGGGGGAGACGTGCTGGCAACTGAGTACCTCGCGCTGCCCGCGACGCCCGTCGTACTGGTTAAGCCGCGGGAGGCGAGCGTTTCGACAATTGAAGCCTATCGACGTTTTGACGAGGCCCCGGTGCCTGCGGACAAGCCCGGCGCGATAGCTTCTGCCTTGCGTGCCGGTGATGCCGAGACGGCATATGCACTCATCCATAACAACCTTGGTGTCATTTCCGCACAGATGGAGCCGCAGATTCAAACGGTCCTCGACTGGCTGCGTAAACAGGACGGAACCGTTGCTGTAGATGTGTGCGGATCGGGTGCCTGCTCGTTTGCCATTTGCGACACCGCTGCCACGGCCGAAAGGCTTGCCGATGCTGCCCAGCAAAATGGCTGGTGGGCCTGCGCGACTGAGCTTATTCCCAACACGGTTCAAATCGACGCTTCAAAGAAATAAAAATTTCTCTAGCACGCGGCGAAAATCTTTGTTATTATAGTCGAGCTAACGGGTTGTGGCTCAGTTTGGTAGAGCACTGCGTTCGGGACGCAGGGGTCGCTGGTTCAAATCCAGTCAACCCGACCAGAGCATGAGGAGGGACCGCTTCTTGCGGTCCCTTTTTTTAGCTAGTGTTGTGATACCGCGATACCCGCGGTATACTCATTCGAGCTTGTCTCGCTGTATTGTGGAGGTCTACATGTTTGGACTGAGGGCTCCTGAGCTCATCATTATTCTCGTCGTTGTCCTGATTATCTTCGGGCCCAAGAACCTGCCGAAGCTCGGCAAGTCCCTCGGCTCTACCGTCAAGAATATCCGCGAGGGTATGGAGGGCGACGATAAGGCCGAGACCAAGCAGGCCGAGGAGGTCGTGGTCGAGCAGTCCGAGGAGGACAAGGAGATCGCTGAGCTCGAGGCCAAGCTCGCTGCTGCCAAGAAGAAGCAGGCAGAGGACAGCGACGCGGACGCAGAGTAGTCCCATCCCTTTGGGGTGAGCACCTGACCGGCTTGCCCGCAGGCTAGCCGGTCTTTTTCGTTTTGTTGACAGTTGATTGTTTGATCAGAGTTGGGGAGATATCCGTATGGACGCAAGCCAGATCGTACTGACCGCTGAGGGCCGCCAGAAGCTCGTCGAGGAGCTCGCTTGGCGTGAGGGCGATTACGCCAAGGAGATCGTCGAGGACATCAAGGAAGCCCGCGCGTTCGGCGACCTTTCGGAGAACTCCGAGTACGACGCCGCTAAGGACAAGCAGGCCCAGAACGCCGCTCGTATTGCCGAGATCCAGGCCATCCTCGCCAACGCTCAGGTTGCTGCCACCACGGGCGACCTGACCGTCTCCATCGGTTCCACCGTTTCGCTGATTGATCCCAACGGCGAGGTCATGGAAGTCACGCTCGTTGGTACCACCGAGACCAACTCGCTCGAGCACAAGATTTCCAACGAGTCTCCGGTCGGTCACGCCATCATCGGTCACGGCGAGGGCGACTCCGTCGAGGTCGTTACGCCTTCCGGCAAGACTCGCGTCTACACCATCGCCAAGATCGCACGCTAGACCACGGTCCCGCGTAAAGGTATGTTTTCGCTCCCTGGGACCGAATCCTGGGGAGCGTTTTAGTTTGAGGAGCTAACTTATGGCAGAGAACCAGAACGCCGCCGATCAGGCATCGACGCTCAACGACGAGCGCGCCACCCGCCTGGCCAAGCGCGCCGCCCTGTTCGAGGCGGGCCAGAACCCCTATCCCGAGCACTCTGAGCTTGAGGACTACGTCGCCGATATCGAGACTAAGTACGCCGATCTTGCCGATGGTGAGGACACCGAGGATGTCGTGAAGATCGCCGGCCGTGTGGTCGCCAAGCGCGGTCAGGGCAAGATCATGTTCATCGTCGTGCGCGATGCGACTGCCGAGATTCAACTGTTCTGCCGCATCAACGACATGGACGAGGCTGCCTGGAATACGCTCAAGGCCCTCGACCTGGGCGACATCCTGGGCGTGACCGGCGTGGTCGTGCGCACCCAGCGCGGCCAGCTTTCCGTTGCCCCTAAGAGTGCGACCCTGCTTTCCAAGGCCGTTCGTCCGCTGCCCGAGAAGTTCCACGGTCTTTCCGACAAGGAGACCCGCTATCGCCAGCGCTATGTTGACCTGATCGCCAACGACGACGTTCGCGAGACCTTCCGTAAGCGTTCGCAGATTCTCTCCACCTTCCGTCGCTTTATGGAGTCCGACGGCTACATGGAGGTCGAGACCCCCATCCTGCAGACCATCCAGGGCGGCGCTACTGCCAAGCCGTTCATTACCCACTTCAACGCGCTCGATCAGGAGTGCTACCTGCGTATTGCCACCGAGCTGCACCTCAAGCGCTGCATCGTCGGTGGTTTTGAGCGCGTGTTCGAGATCGGCCGCATCTTCCGTAACGAGGGCATGGACCTCACCCACAACCCCGAGTTCACCACGATGGAGGCCTACCGTGCCTTCTCCGACCTCGAGGGCATGAAGGCGCTCGCCCAGGGCGTCATTAAGGCGGCTAACAAGGCCATCGGCAACCCCGAGGTCATCGAGTACCAGGGCCAGACCATCGACCTTTCTGGTGAGTGGGCCAGCCGTCCCATGACCGACATCGTCTCCGATGTGCTCGGCAAGCAGGTCACCATCGACACGCCGGTCGAGGAGCTTGCTTCCGCCGCGCGCGAGAAGGGCCTGGAGATTAAGCCCGAGTGGACCGCCGGCAAGATTATCGCCGAGATCTACGATGAGCTGGGCGAGGACACCATCGTCAACCCGACCTTCGTGTGCGATTACCCCATCGAGGTCAGCCCGCTTGCCAAGCGTTTTGAGGACGACCCGCGCCTGACGCACCGCTTTGAGCTGGTTATTGCCGGCCACGAGTACGCCAACGCGTTCTCCGAGCTCAACGACCCGGTCGACCAGGCCGAGCGCTTTGCCGCCCAGATGGCCGAGAAGGCCGGCGGCGACGATGAGGCCATGGAGTATGACGAGGACTACGTGCGCGCCCTCGAGTACGGTATGCCTCCCGCGGGCGGTATTGGCATTGGTATCGACCGCGTGGTCATGCTGCTTACCAACCAGGCTTCTATCCGCGACGTGCTGCTGTTCCCGCACATGAAGCCCGAGAAGGGTTTCCAGTCCGGTGCCGCTGCCGCCAAGGCTGCCGAGGCCGGCAACGCCGCGAGCCCATTCGTTAAGTCGCTTAAGCCCACGCTCGATTACTCCAAGATCGCCGTTGAGCCGCTGTTTGAGGAGTTCGTCGACTTTGATACCTTCTCCAAGAGCGACTTCCGCGCTGTGAAGGTCAAGGCATGCGAGGCCGTCAAGAAGTCCAAGAAGCTGCTGAACTTTACGCTCGACGACGGCACCGGCACCGACCGCACCATCCTCTCCGGTATTCACGCTTATTACGAGCCCGAGGACCTGGTTGGCAAGACCTTGCTCGCCATCACCAACCTGCCTCCGCGCAAGATGATGGGTATTCCCAGCTGCGGCATGCTGATCAGCGCTGTCCACGAGGAGGAGGGCGAGGAGCGCCTCAACCTGATCCAGCTCGACGCCTCCATCCCCGCCGGCGCAAAGATGTACTAGGGGGTTACGCGGTTTTACCAAACCGCGTAACGGCTCGACGCTGCGCGGGCCGCATTTGGACAATCTGACGTTCAACTTCAAGGGCGCGACCAGAAGGTCAGCGCCCTTTCGTTTCACGTCACCTTGTCACAAATGCGGCCCGCTCGCTGACTTATGCTCAACCTATGGTGTCATCTCGCCCCAAAGGACCTTGCTCGCTCTGGCGGGCTTTCGCTGTCCGTCCTCTATCTGCGGTGTTGCCCTGGTTGGCACTTAGGGACGTTCCTTTTCTGCCGGCACTTGGGGACAGTCCTAGTCGTTGGGGATCTACCGGCGCATTGGGGGTTTGCGCCTTCCATGCATGACAGCCGTCTCTTTTATGTTTCCTTTAGCCGTTGCTGCCTAGGATGGGGGTTAGTCGGTAGGAAGGGAGCGTCTATATGGACGACGCGAGCGAGCGTTCAATCGAAGAGGACATGCTCGATCAGTTCAATTACTTTGATGATGAGGACGAGGAGCTGATCGACCGTCGCGAGCCAGCGCCGCTTGATTCTTTTGATCTGGTCGATGAAGAGACTGATGAGGTTGAGGACGAATCAACGGAGTTCCCACAGTCTTCGCGCCTTAACTCGCTGCTTTCGAGAGCCCCCATGCACCACGGCGTTCGTGCCGGCGCGCTCCATATGAAAACTGATTGGCACCAGATCGTGACGGCAGGCGATGAGCTTGCCGTCGATGCGCCGCTCACCGACAAGTCATCCATCATCTGCCGCACCGGCATGCTTATGCTGGCAAGCGGAACAGGTGCCTGGCGCGTGCGCGATACCATGAATCGTGTTGCTGCCGTACTCGGCGTCACGATTCACGTCGACCTGAGTCTTCTGTCGTTTGAGTGCACTTGCATCGAAGATGGCCACTGCTTTAACGAGGTTGTCAGCCTGCCCACAACGGGAGTCAATACCCATCGCATTTGGATGATGGAGAGCTTCTTAAAGGAAATCGAGACGTATGGGCGCCGGTTTACCGTGCACGAATACCACGAGATGCTCAGGACCGTTGAGAGCTCAAAGCCCGATTACTCTCCCTGGCAACAGGGCCTTGCGGCAGCCTGTGCTTGCGGCGCCTTCGTCTTTTTGCTCGGCGGCGGCCCTATCGAGATGGCCTGCGCGTTTGTGGGCGCGGGTGTCGGCAACTTTGCCCGCTCCCATATTCTCAAGCAAGGCCTTGGTCAGTTCAGCGCGCTGACGACCGGTGTTGCGCTCGCTTGCGTTTCGTATCTGCTGGCATTGCTCGGCCTTGGCCAGGTCGTACCGGGGGCAATGTCGCACCAAGAAGGCTATATCGGCGCCATGCTCTTTGTGATTCCCGGCTTTCCCCTCATTACGGCAGGCCTCGACATCGCTAAGCTCGACATGCGAAGCGGCATTGAGCGTCTTTCGTATGCTGTGTCGATTATTGTGATGGCGACCCTCGTAGGCTGGATGGTTGCCGAATGTGTGGGGCTGGCGCCGGATGACTTCGCCCCGCTCGGCCTCTCACCGTTGGCTCTTACGCTCTTGCGCATACTGATGAGCTTTATCGGTGTATTTGGCTTCTCGGTTATGTTCAACAGCCCGGTAAAGATGGCCGCGGCGGCTGGGTTGATCGGCGCCGTTTCCAATACCCTGCGTCTGACCCTTGTCGATGCGCCGACGATGATTCCCTTCCTGGGCCTCAGCACGGGAATGCCTCCCGAGGCAGCAGCGTTTATCGGCGCGCTGGTATCGGGTCTGCTGGCAAGCTTGGCCGAAGTCAAGCTCACCTACCCGCGTATCGCTCTCACGGTGCCTTCGATTGTCATTATGGTGCCGGGTTTGTATCTGTATCGCTCGATGTATTACATGTGCACCTTCGACACAGTCAATATGCTCGGCTGGTTTGTGCGCGCAGTGCTCATCGTGGCGTTTTTGCCCGTTGGCCTGGGTGTGGCGCGTACGCTCACCGACCCTCGCTGGCGCCACACCAGCTAATTGGTGCAAGGGGGGACAGGTCACTTTGCACCAAATGAGTTGCGGTGAAATAGGGACTGAATTGCTGCTCAAAGGGTCAAAACAGTCCGTATTCCACCGCAACTTATGGGGTCGGGGGATTATTGGTACCCTGCATCTTCATAAACTCAACGCTTACGAAGCGCAGGGTTTTCGTGCTAGGCTGGTTCCACCACATAAGTAGTCGCAGACGCACGTACCACGGGCGGGCGAGATGAAGTCCCAACAGCTCCATCTCGCCCGCCCGTTTTTGTTGCGTAGTGCCGCGGCGTAACACAGAAAGGAATCTGCCCTTCATGCCTATCAACAAACGAGAGAGCCTGCTGTTCACCTTTATCATGTGCTTTTGCATGGTGCTCTGGATGAGCATCTACAACGTTGCCCTGCAGCACGGGGCCATCAACGGCGAGGTCGTTGCCGCTGCGTGGCTCGGCTCCCCCGTTGCCTACATTTTTGCCATGTGCTGCGACTGGTTCGTCGCCAGCCCGCTCGCCAAGGGTTTCGCCTTTAAGTACTTGGTCACGCCGGGCAAGAGCTCGCCGCTTGCCATGACGCTCGCCGTCAGCTCCTGCATGGTCGTTCCCATGGTCATCATCATGTCGCTGTACGGTGCCTGCGAGGGTCTGACGCACATGCCCGGCGGCATCCTTGCGAACCTGTATTCCGTGCCCGCGATCTGGATGATCAACATCCCGCATAATTTTGTGATGGCGCTGCCGTGGAACCTTTTGGTAGCCGGTCCGATTTCCCGCTTCGTCTTCCGTCGCGCCTTCCCTGTGGGGACGGTTTTCGAGGAGGAGCATGCCGAGCTCTTGGAGCAGGCTATGGCTTCTGAGTGCGAGTAGCTCGCTTAGGGACCTGCTGAGCGCGGGCGACTTGCTTGGTTGGAGCCCTAAGCGTGGATAGCTCGCTCGGCGACATCGCGGGCGCGAGCGGTGCGCATGACCGGAGGGCCCGTGCTGCTCCGTTGCCCGACGTGCTAGCGCGCAGACAATCTGTTGGTGCATTCGGCGGCTGCTGAAGCGTTTCGGCAGCCGCTTTTTATACGGAGTTTAAATACAACAGTCTGTTGTATTACGTAGAGTGGTATATCTCTAGCAGGAAAAATGCGAGAGACGGAGCATTATGGCGTTGCTAGTAGGACTGGACGTAGGGTCGACGACGACCAAAGTTTACGCGATGCACGAGGATATGACCGAGGCGTGGTGGGGATATCGCCGCCACGGGGCGTGTCAGGCAGCGAGCGTGCGCGCCATGCTCGGCGAGCTCGCCGAGCGCTTTCCCCATGAGTCGCTGCGCGTTGCGGTGACCGGCTCGGGTGCGCGCGATATCGCGACCGCGCTGGGCGCCTCGTACGTTCAGGAGGTGGTCGCCAACGCGCTCGCGATCAGCAGGTTCTATCCGCAGACGCGCTGCGCCATCGAGCTGGGCGGCCAAGACGCCAAGATGATCTTCTTCCGCACCAACGATAAGGGAGACATCGAGGTTGCCGACATGCGCATGAACGGCTCGTGCGCAGGCGGTACCGGTGCATTTATCGACGAGATGGCAAAGCTCATGGGGGTCGGCACCGAATCGGGCGAGTTCGAGCAGCTCGCAAGCCGGGGAACGACCGTCCACGAAGTCTCGGGCCGCTGCGGCGTGTACGCAAAGACCGATATCCAGCCGCTGCTCAACGAGGGCATTCCTACCACCGACCTGGCGCTTTCGGCGCTTCACGCGGTCGCCCGCCAAACGATCGGCGGTCTGGCCCAGGGTATCGACATCGAGCCGCCGGTAATCTTCGAGGGCGGTACGCTCGCCTACAACCCCACGCTGGTCCGCGTGTTCCGGGAGCAACTGAATCTATCGGACGATCAGGTTATCGTCCCGCGCGATCCGCAGATCATGGTCGCGCGCGGTGCCGCCCTGTCGCTGACCGACATGTTCGCATCGTCCCAACCGATCGACCTTCCCGACGCTTTTGTCCGGCTGGATAAGCTCGAGACGGTCGCGCCCGCAAGCGGGGAGGGACGTCTTGCCCAGCCCTTTTTTGCCACACCTGCCGAGCAGGAGGATTTTACGGCACGCCATGGCAAAGAGACGCCGGCAAAGGGTCCGGATGCGTATGCGCCCGGAGAGACGGTGCGTGTGGCGCTCGGTATCGATTCGGGGAGCACGACGACCAAGTTCGCCCTGGTCGATGAGGCGGGTGAGCTTGTCGATTCGTTCTACGCGTCTAATAACGGCAGACCGCTCGACGTCGCCCAACAGGGTCTTGTCAGCTTGAAGAACCGCTGGGAGACAGCGGGAGTCACGCTTGCGATCGATGCCGTGGGCACCACGGGATACGGCGAGGAGCTTTTCGCGCGCGCGTTCCACGCCGACTACCATACGGTCGAGACGGTCGCGCACGCCCACGCCGCGTGCGCATGCGTTCCCGATGCGACCTTCGTGCTCGACATCGGCGGACAGGATATGAAGGCCATCTGGCTCAACCACGGCGTGCTGACCGATATCGTCGTCAACGAGGCGTGCTCTGCGGGCTGCGGCTCGTTCCTCGAGGGTTTTGCCAAAAACCTCGGAATAGCCGTTGAGGATATCGCGACCGAGGCATTTTCGTCCAAAGCCCCCGCCGTTCTCGGCAGCCGCTGCACGGTGTTCATGAACAGCAGCGTCGTTTCCGAGCAGCGGCGCGGTAAGGGTCCGGGCGACATCATGGCCGGTCTCTGCCGTTCGATTATCGAGAACGTGTTCACCAAGGTCATTCGTGTTTCAAATCTCAACCGTCTGGGCGACAAAGTCGTCGTCCAGGGCGGCACGTTCCGAAACGACGCGGTGCTGCGCGCATTCGAGCAGTATCTGGGCAAACCCGTCACGCGTGCGCCCCACCCGGGGCTGATGGGCGCTATCGGTATCGCCCTGCTCGCGCGCGAGGAATGCCGCAAGGGCGACGCCGGCACGTCGTTTATCGGGCTCGATGCCGTGGAGCGCTTCGAGCATCGCGAGTTCGGCGGCGTTACCTGCCGTCGGTGCAACAACCGCTGCCAGCGCGCGGTCGTGGCATTTGGCGACGGCTCGCTTTACGTCACGGGCAATCGCTGCCCGCGCGGCGGCGCCATCTCATGGGATGAGCTCGTGCGCGAGGTTCCCGCGGCGGAGGAGCTGCGTCCGCAGGGTGCTTGCGAGGCACAGGCACCCGGCACGGGGCGCGACCGGACCGCGGCTGCCCCCAATCTCTTTGTCGACCGCGAGAAGCTGCTGTTCGAGTCGTACCCCACGGTTCCCGTCTGCGGGGGGCGCGATGTCACGATCGGCATTCCCCGTGTGCTCGAGTTCTGGGACACCATGCCGTTCTGGTCGACGTTCTTCAGCACGCTCGGCTTTAAGGTGCGCGTCTCGGGACGCAGCACCAAGGCGATGTACGAGCGCGGTCTGGCGCACGTCACATCCGACACCGTGTGCTTCCCGGCCAAGCTCGTCCACGGGCACATCCGCAATCTCGTCGACGCCGGCGTCGACCGCATCTTCATGCCCATCATCACGACGGTGCCCACCGAAAACACCGCCTCTACCAGCGAGTGGATGTGCGCCGTCGTAAAGGGATACCCCTACGTGATGCGCAATTCCGATAACCCGGAGGGGCGTTTCGGCGTTCCGTTCGATACGCCGCTGTTCCACTGGTACGACGAGGGCGACCGAAACCGCCAGCTCAAGGCGTGGTGCAAGGAGACCTTCGATATCGATGCCGACCTGGTTGCCAAGGCGACCGAGCAGGCGGACCGCGCGCAGCAGACGTTTGAGAGCCAGCTGCAGCTGCGCGGCAGGCAGGTGCTCGAGAACGTGCGCGAGGACGGCGGCTACGCGGTGGTGATCGCTTCGCGCCCGTACCACAACGACCCGCTGGTCAACCACGGGCTGCCCAAGCTCTTCTCTGAGCGCGGCATCCCCGTGCTGACGCCCGATGCGGTGCCGGGGGTCTGCAACGTCGATCTTTCCAACAGCCGCATCGACATCGTGAACAACTACCATGCGCGCATGCTGTCGTGCGCGGTCATCGTCGCATCGACGCCCGAGCTCGAGCTCGTGCAGATGGGCAGCTTCGGCTGCGGCCACGATGCGTATCTCACCGACGAGATCGCGCGCATGATGGGCGAGATGGGCTCCAAGGTTCCGATGATGATCAAGCTCGATGAGAGCGACGTCGCCGGTCCCATGGGCATTCGCGTGCGTTCGTTTATCGAGTCGGTCAACCGTCGTCGCGCGGAGGAGCGTGCCGAGGGCGCCCGGGTGCACGCGGTCCATCCGCTCGACGACCCGTATAAGGTCAAGTACACCAAGCGCGACCGGCACGACAAGATCGCACTGGTCCCCAACACCTCCCATGCGTTCTGCAGGCTCATGACCGCGGCGATGCGCAATCAGGGCGTGCGCGCCGAGGCCCTTGATATCGGGCGCGAGGATGCCATCCGCCTGGGCAAACGCTATGTGCACAACGACATCTGCTTCCCCGCGCAAATCGTGATCGGCGAGGCGCTCGCGGCACTCGAGAGCGGTAAGTACGACCCGCACGACGTCGCCGTGGTGACTGGCAAGTATATCGGCGACTGCCGCCTGACGCACTACATGCCCCTGCTGCGCCGCGCGCTCGACGACGCGGGATACGACTATGTCCCGGTGCTCACCAACGACGACGTCGATGCCCACAATGCGCATCCGGGCTTCAAGCTCGGCCTTGGCCCGAGCATCCAGATCGCCTACGGTCTTCCCATGATCGATACCCTCGAGGCCATGCTTAGGCGCATCCGTCCCTACGAGCTCGAGAAGGGCGCGGCGGACGCTGCGTTCGACCGCGCGCTCGATGAGGTTATCGAGGGCATGGAGCGCTCCGGGCTGAGAGGCCAGGCGACGGGCTTCAAACGCGCGCTTGCGATCATGGACGCCGTTCCGTACGACCGCTCGAACCCGCATCCGACCGTTCTCATCGTGGGCGAGTACCTGCTCAATTTCCATCTCGGCGCCAACCACGAGATCGAGCGCTACCTCGAGGACAACGGGCTCGAGGTCATCGAGGCGCGCATGACCGACGTGATCCGCAAGACCTATTTCTACAAGCATGCGCAGTCGCGCGAGTTCCACGTCGACCTGTCGCTGCCCGAAAAGGCCTGGTACGCCACAGCGGACAACCTGTTCGAGCTCGCGCACGACCGTTGCGACCGCCTGGGCGCGGCGAGCCCGCTCTACGAGCCGCCGACGCGCATGCCCGAGCTCGTGCGCGCGAGCGATAAGATCCTGCACCATACGTTCGATGCGGGCGAGGGCGTGCTGATTCCGGCGGAGATCCTCGAGCACGCCAAGCGCGGCTGCCGCAACTTCGTGATCCTGCAGCCGTTCGGGTGTCTGCCCAACCATGTCGTGGGGCGCGGGCTCATCCATGCGCTCAAGGAGCAGTATCCCACGGCGCAGTTCCTGCCGCTCGACTACGATCCCGACGTGAGCTTCGCCAACGTGGAGAACCGTCTTCAGATGCTCATCATGAACGCCAAGGCGCAGGGGTGCGGTGAGGCGCATGGCGAGACCGCGTAAGGACGCCGATGCGCCCGATGCACGCACCCGTATCATCGAGGCGTTTTGGGAGCTCATCGAGAACAACAGCATCTTCGAGCTGTCGGTTGGCGAGGTGACCCGCGCCGCCCAGTGCAATCGCGGAACGTTTTACTACTATTTTCACGATTTCGATGAACTCGTCGCCATCGCCATAGCCCAGCTGCTGCAGGATAACGAGCTCATCACCGATGCCCTCTGGCATTTTTCGAGCGAGGGCGACCTTTCGGCGTTCGACCGGCGCGACGTCCGCTGCCTGCTGCGGCGCATCGTCATCACCATGAGGGCGGGTGCCGCCGAGCAGGTCGTGCAGGGCATCCATACGATCATCATCGACCGCGTGAGAGAGATCGTCCACCCTGACGGAGAAGAGCTCAAGGCAGATTCGAGCTTTGCGGTGGGCTTTCTGGTCTCGGGCATCATGGGCTTTGTGATGGCGGTCGGCTTTGCCCGGGAGGGCGGCGAGGAGATAGACCTCGAGCAGCTGGGGGACAGCGCGTGCGCGTACCTGAGGGCGGTCGCCATGCAGACGGTTGAAACGGTCGCGCAAGTCGAGGGCGTCGATACATCCGAGCTGCTCGAACGCGTCTCCAAGGAGGCCGATGCCTATCGCGCATCGCGTGCGACGAGTCCCGACGTGGTGAAAGACGTCTAGGGTTTCTCTTGCGGGGCGCCCGTCGCGCATCGCGCGGTGAGTCCCGCGATGCGGTCATAACCTGCATTCATGTGAGCCGGGTTTATAGATATTCCTCCAGCTGTTAACATAGACGACCTGTGGGTAAAGAGACAAAAGCGCCGCCGACGGGCGGGCGTTTTGATTTCGATGAACTCATGTAAGGAAACGAGCATGTTAGATAGATTTACCGATCGTGCGCGTAAGGTCATGTCCATGGCCAAACAGGAGGCGCTCGATCTTCATTCAAATAAGGTGGGCACCGAGCACCTGCTGCTCGCGCTTGCCAAGGAGGACGAGGGCATTGCCGCCGAGGCGCTGCGTTCGCTCGACATCTCCTACGATGACATCATGGATACTCTCAAAGAGGTCCAGACCACGGTTCCCGAGCCCAGCGAGGAGACCGAGGCGGCCAAGCTCGCCTTTACGCCGCTCGTCATTAGCGTGATGGAGCGTTCGTTCCGCGTGGCGCGTGAGAACAACCAGACCTACGTGTCGACCGAGCACTTGCTGATCGGCATCGTCGAAGAGGGCAACGGCATGGCCATGGACATCCTCATGCGCCTGGGTGTGTCGTCCGCCTCCATCAAAAAGGCTATCGAGAAACTCACCGCCAAGGACCAGGACAAGAAGCGTCCGCTCGCCGGCGCCGGTGCTGGTCGTCCCGGTGCGGGCCTGCCGTTCTTTAGCGGCTCGGATGCCTCTCAGCAAAAGGGGAGTGGCACCGATACGCTTAAGCAGTTCGCGACCAACCTCACGCAGAAGGCGCGCGACGGCGAGCTCGACCCTGTAATTGGTCGCGAAAAGGAAGTCCAGCGTATGATGGAAATTCTTTCGCGCCGCACCAAGAACAACCCGCTCATTCTGGGCGACCCCGGCGTGGGCAAGACGGCCATCGTCGAGGGCCTGGCTCAGCAGATTGCAGCCGGCAACGTGCCCGAGAACCTCATGAACCAGAATATCTGGACGCTCGACCTGCCGGGCCTCGTGGCGGGTGCCAAGTATCGCGGCGAGTTTGAGGAGCGCCTCAAGAACGTGATCCAGGAGGCCACCGAAGCCGACGACGTCATCCTGTTTATCGACGAGATGCACACCATCATCGGTGCCGGTTCTGCCGAGGGTTCCATCGACGCGAGCTCCATGCTCAAGCCCGTGCTTGCGCGCGGTGCCTTCCAGATTATCGGCGCCACCACGGCCGAGGAATTCCGCAAGTACCTCACCAAGGACCCGGCCTTCGAGCGTCGCTTCCAGACCATCGATGTCGAGGAGCCGAGCGTTGAGGACACGGTCAAGATCCTGACCGCGCTCAAGCCGCGCTACGAGGAGCACCACCATGTGCGCTATACGCAGGGTGCTATCGAGGCCGCCGCGAACCTTTCCAACCGCTACATCCAGGATCGCTTCCTGCCCGATAAGGCTATCGACCTCATTGACGAGGCCGGTGCCCGCGCTCGCATCGCCGCGAATCGCGCGCCCGAGCCGGTGCGTGAGGCCGAGCATCGCGTGGAGGAGCTTAAGGCCGCCGCGCAGGAGGCCACCGAGAGCGACGACATGAACAAGGCCGCCGAGATCACCGAGCAGCAGAAGGCCGCCGAGATTGAGCTCGCCGAGGCCAAGGCCGCCTGGACCGCCGAGCTCGACGCCAGCCCGCTCACCATCGATGTCTCCCAGATCGCCGACATCGTGTCCGTGACTTCGGGCGTGCCGGTGTCTTCGCTTACCGAGAGCGAGAGCCGTCGCCTGCTGCAAGCCGAAAGCGTGCTCAAGACGCGCATCATCGGTCAGGACGAGGCTGTCGAGGCAGTTGCCAAGGCCGTGCGCCGCAGTCGCTCGCCGCTCAAGGACCCGCGTCGCCCCGGCGGCAGCTTTATCTTCCTGGGTCCCACCGGCACGGGCAAGACCGAGCTCGCCAAGACGCTCGCCGAGTACCTCTTTGGCAGCAAGGATGCGCTCATCAGCTTCGACATGTCCGAGTTCGGTAGCGAGTTCGAGGTCTCCAAGCTCATCGGTAGCCCTCCGGGTTACGTCGGTCACGACGAGGGCGGCCAGCTCACCAAGGCCGTTCGTCGTCACCCGTACTCGGTCGTGCTGTTCGACGAGATCGAGAAGGCGCACCCCGATATCTTCAACATCTTGCTGCAGGTGCTGGAGGAGGGTCGTCTGACCGATAGCCAGGGCAAGACGGTTGACTTCCGCAACACCGTGATCATCATGACGTCCAACGTGGGCGCCCGCGAGATTGCGCAGGATGCGAGCGTTGGCTTTGGCACCACCGGCGAGCAGGGTCTCACGTCGAGTGAGATCCGTGGTCGCGCGATGGGCGAGCTCAAGCGCCTGTTCCGCCCCGAGCTGCTCAACCGTATCGATGACATTGTGGTGTTCCAGAAGCTCTCGGGCGAGAATCTCACTAAGATCGCGCACCTGCTGGTGGACGACCTGCGTCAGCGTTTGATTGCCAACGGCATGAACATCAAGCTCACCGATGCGGCCTATGACAAGATCGTGGCCGAGGGCACCGACCTCACCAACGGTGCGCGTCCGCTGCGCCGTGCCATCCAAAAGCTCATCGAGGACCCGCTGTCCGAGGAGCTTCTGGCCGGCGAGTGGGGCGAGGGCGATACCGTCCTGTGCGACGTGGCCGATGGCAAGTTTGTCTTTAGCCACGGCACGGGCGAGATCCCGGCACCGCGTCCGGCGGGCACGCTCGGTGGCGATACCGCCCCGGCGGCACCGCACACCGGCAACGCCGCGCCCGTGAGCGGCGGCGTGACCTCGGGCCCCGGCGGCATGATGCAAGCCGGTTCCGGCGCGCTGTAGGGCGTGGCGACAATTTGATCTGTGCAATCGAGGCGCTCTGGCAAGGGCGCCTCGATTTGTAGAGCTGCGGAAGTTGTGACCGTTACGCTATGCGGTCCACCGTTAGCCGATGATGCGAGGGCGCTCGGCGTTTTCGACTGGTTTATGCACGCAAAGTCTGGGAATATACAAGGCGCATGTCTTACTGTCTAACCAGTTGCGCCAAGGAGGCACCATGGACTACAAGATTACCGGCTACGAGCCCGCTCAGCTGTTCCATTTCTTTGAGGAGGTCAGCGCGATCCCCCGTGGGTCTGGCAACGAGAAGGGCGTCAGCGATTTCCTGGTCGCGTTTGCCAAGGAGCGCGGTCTCGATGTGTATCAGGACGAGGTCTACAACGTCATCATTCGCAAGCCCGCATCTGCCGGCGCCGAGAATGCCCCGACCGTGATGCTGCAGGGCCACATCGACATGGTGTGCGACAAGTTGGGCTCCGTTGAGCACGACTTTACGACCGATGGTATCGATCTGGTCGTCAAGGACGGCGTCCTCACCGCTAACGGCACCACTCTGGGCGCCGACAACGGTATCGCCGTCGCGCTTATGCTTACCGTGCTCAACGACGATTCGATTGCCCATCCGGCCCTCGAGTGCGTATTCACCACCGACGAGGAGACTGGCCTGGTCGGCGCCGAGACGCTCGACAAGTCCCAGATTAGCGCCCGCACCATGATCAACCTCGACTCCGAGGAAGAGGGCGTTGCTACCGTCAGCTGCGCCGGCGGTGTCGTCGTTACCTACACCTGCCCGATCGCGCGCGAGCACAAGACCGGTAGCACCCTCACGCTCGACATCTCCGGCCTGCTGGGCGGCCACTCCGGCAGCGATATCAACCTGGAGCGCGGCAACGGCAACCTCATCATGGCCCGCATCATCGACCGCCTGATGGTTGCCGGCGAGCCCGCCATCGTTAGCTTTAACGGCGGCACCAAGGACAACGCCATCAACCGTGAGTGCAAGGCTGTTCTGGTCTACGCCGACCACGCTGCCGCCGAGGCCGCGGCCCAGATCGCAAAGGGCATCATCGCCGACGTTACTGCCGAGCTCGAGGTCTTCGACCCCGGCTTTACCTGCACGGTTGAGATTGCCGACAACACTGAGGTCGAGGCCATGGACGAGAAGTCCGCACTTGCCCTCATTCGCGCTCTGCGTCTTGCCCCCAACGGTGTGATCCGCCGCAACGTCGCCACCGACGGCTCCGTCGAGGTTTCCTCCAACATCGGCGTGGTTGCCACCTCTGACGACCAGGTCAAGATCATGCTGTCCCCGCGCTCCTCGATCACCTCGCTGCAGAACGAGTTCAAGGACCGCCTGCAGACGCTGGCCGATGTCCTGGGATTCGACGCCAAGTTTGAGTTCGAGTATCCCGGCTGGAGCTATGCCGAGCATTCGCCGGTCCGCGACATCTTTGTCGAGAGCTATCGCGAGCTCTTTGGCTCCGAGCTACGAATCGAGTCCATTCACGCCGGCCTTGAGTGCGGCCTGTTTGCCGAGGCCCTGCACGGCCTGGACGCCATCGCCGTGGGCCCGACGCTCTCCGATGTCCACACCCCGGACGAGAGCATGGAGCTCGCTTCTGCCGAGCGCTTCTACGAGCTGCTTATCGACGTCCTCAAGCGCCTTGCTGCATAAAGGCTGCGCTAATAGCGATCCGAGTCACGTGCTGACAGATCGCAAATGACCCGAGAGGGGTACCCGAGCTTTAGCGACGGGTGCCCCTCTTCTTTTGAGAAATGGGATATTGCCCGGCGTCTAACCCATATCACCCTTTAGTCAATTTGGGACGTGTCCCTATAGTATTGTCAACTCTCCCAAGACGAGCCTGCCCTCCTCGAGTCGCTCGGGAGGCTTGGCGTTGCAGAGACGGCGAGGCCGGACGGGGATTACCTCTTCGTGATGGAGGGGAACCCCGGCACCGGAGGGCGACAGGGAAGCGCCTCGGGTGCAGCTATACAAGGGGGTTCATCCTTGACTCGCCCTCGATGCCCCTGCCCGTGCCGTCGGAGGTGCGAGCAGGGGTGAGGCGCAGGGTAGCCGAGGGTCTGCCGCGTCGCGGGGGAGCTCGGGGTCACCGTTTCGGCGGTGAACACGGCAGCTGCGTGGGAATCTGCGTGGGAATCGGGGATGGGGGCGGGTTCCGAAACGCCTGTGGAGAGGCCCCGTTGGGCGGGGACTATCCGTGACATTACGCACTGCGCTGTAACTTGAGAGAGGGAATGGTGGCTGCCGTTATAATCGTGGTCTCTGCATTTTTGCTTTCGGCCGTGCTTGCTATGGCCTATGCGTATTGCTTCGCGGCTTCACGGACGATCGCGTGCGACGGGACACCTCCTGTTCATCCTGGTCATATCTCGCGCAATCATAGCGCGGAATGAGAAGATCATGGAAGCATTGGAGTGACTCCGATATCGAGAAGGGCGTCGGACCGCCATTGTCCAAGCGTAACGGCCAAGCGTTTTCGGCGATTGCCCGGCACCTCTTAGGGATATGGAGCGATTCGGACATTGTCTACATAGGTATTCCCGCTTACGGCGTTCGGGAATTGCGAGAACTCCGTCTAGACGGCATGGAGCGCTATATTCACGATGGCTTTGATGTAAGGCAGGTCGACTGCTGAGCAGCTGAGACCTGAGACAATTATTTCTCGAACGGATGAGAGCGCATCGAATCACTCCCTGTGAAGAAAGATGAGGAGGCGGGCGGGCTTCTCTGTGGCCAGGATGAACTTGCGCCGCAGCTGACCGGAGAGTGTACGAAAACAAGATCGGATTCCCCCGCGGTGCCGTGGATGTGCAGTATCCTCTCTTGATCGATACCTAGTCGATCCTCGAGGATTTTCGTGTAGTTGAACGTTAGATACACGGCATCGCTTGTGTTCTCGATTAACCCGTCATCGTGGGCACGGTCGACGGTATCGATTTTGCTTACCCAAGCGCTGAAGGTGCCCGAATCCTTTTCGGGTTGAGTTTTTTCCATGGCTTGGAGATGATAGTTCCACGATGCGCTTCGCTGCTCCCATTCATACTCGGAATCGCTATCGGGAATGATCAGATTGAATGTGTTCGTGAAGAGCGAGCCCGGGGCAAGCGCCCCGAGTGCGCTCTCGAAGTTCTTCCAGATGTCGCCTGGGCAGACCTCCTCGAGCAGGCCTGAGAGGGCGCTGTCGTGCTCGTTTGGGTACGCTAGATAGTCTAGGTAAGAACTTTTTATTCCGTAGTGCAGGTCGAATCCGTTGCCAATGATGTACAGGCATTCGGGGCGTGAAGGCGGTTGTATGGTTCCCATGCTGCAACTTTCGCCGGATTTCGGTCGTTACCCTGTGACGTACGGACAGTCTGTGGTCTCCGCCTCCCTGATACTTTAGTCCAAGAGCGGCAGTTGAATTGACGGCTTCGCTGTTTTTATGTCGTCGGATTGCAGCCGGATGGAAAGACCCTTGCGCTTCAAAGGGGCTGGTGGCTGTGTGGTGTATGCGGGCTGCTCCTGTGGCCTGATTAGCTCCGATGACGCGAGACGGGTTCAGTGCGTTTCCTTCGAGGGTGCTTTAGGCCCTGCCGTATCTGCGATATTGCACCCAAGTTTTGCCGCCTTTGGTAGTTAGCGCCCAGGACCCGCGGTTTTGTTTCCAGTGAGGTAAATTCAAGGAGCAAAATCAGCAGGTACATTGCGACGAAATAGGCAGGGCAAACCCATGGATGATTCCAAGATAGTGACAAGCCCGGTGCGAGTTGACTTTCATATCCACTCGGCGGCGAGCGTGCGCACCCGAGATGCGGGAAATGAGGCGCTTGCCCGCTGCACGTCCAGCAAAATCGACACGCTCGTGGAAAAGTTGGGCAACCCCAGGCTCCCCATCAACATGTGTTCCATTACGGATCATGACTGCTTCGACGTCGAGATGTATCGTGCTTTGAAGTCGAAAGAGGGGCATGGAACTCTAAAGAAGGTCCTTCCAGGCGTTGAGTTCACCGTTGCCCTCCCAGACGACATGGGCCGCCCGATTCCGATTCACGTGGTCGCGATCTTCGACGATCGAGGTCCAGACGACCTAATCGAGGCCCTAGATAGCCACATCCCCAAGACAGCAGGGGGAAGGCCGGAGTACGACAGCAAGGACAAGGGCACCTTCTCTTCGCAACGCTTCTCTCAGATTCTCAGCGACATCGGCCTGAGCGCGGTGCTTATCGGGCACGAGAAGTCCGTAGGGAGGGAGCAGAAGAATGACGTCAGCAGCCTGGGGGCTGAGCGCGCCGACGAGATCGTGCTTACCGAGTTCGTCGACGCGTTGGAAATCCGTAACAGGCGCAACGAGGTCGATATGCGGGACCTCGTTGAGCGGTACACGAAGCCGGACGTCCCGTTCGTCCTGGGGAGCGATTGCCATAATTGGGACGCCTACCCGCTTCCCTCTGCCGATTTTCGTGGGAGGGAGGATGAAGTCGGGTTCTGCTCCCTGAAGTGCCTTCCGACGTTCGAGGGTCTTGTCATGTCCATCACCGACCCGTCGCGCATCAGGGTCGGAAACGCTCGTTCTTTAATCCTGCCGCACCGAAGCTGGGCAGCCTCGACCTTGTCATCGATGGAGAGCCCTGCTCCATCCCCATGTCTGCCGGGGTCAACGTTATCATCGGAGATAACTCGATCGGCAAGTCGATGATCCTGCACGTTTTGACTGGCCTCTACGGCGAAGGGGAGGATGCTAGGCGTCTCAGGGAGGGGTACCGTGAATACTGCGGACGCGAGAAGATTGAGGTAAAAAGCGCTATTGCCTCTTCGCAGCTGCTTCAGTTCGATGACCAGGGTAGCATCCGCAGAGCGCTAGAGGGCCTCCATGATGGGACGGAGGGCAGCAGATTCGACGACTATTTCCAAGAACACGTGAACATCGATGTTGTCAAAGAGGCCCTGAAGAGACACCTCGCATCATGTGTTGAGGCGCTTGAAACGAAAGTCGCATATAACGACTACATGAATCGCTTGGGGGAGACCGTGCTTCCGCTCGAGATTCACGAGGTCTCCGATCGCATGGCCGTCGTTGGGTCGCTGCGTTCAAAACCGACGAAAGAGGTTGAAAGCCTCAACAACGCAGTCGAGTCCGTCAGGAACCAGGTTGCCGCCATCGGGGACGATCATCGTGCGGTTCTCTCGAGGCTCGGAAAGGAAGCGGAGATAGACCTCGAGAATGCCACCGCGGCGCTCGACCATTTGCTCGCTCTTGTCAGGGAAGAGATGACTTCCATCAAGCTCGACAACACAAAGAGAAGAATTCTCCAAAGCGCTGCCAACGATCTGAAGAAGCGGCTCCAGCAAGCAAAGACTGACGAGGAGAACTCGAGAGATGCCTACAGAGACCGGATCGACGCTGCGGCTTCCCAGATTGCCGAGGCGGTTGCTCTTCGTCTCGGGAGAAAGGACCGACAGATTGATCCCGTTGACGTTGACATGAGGGTCGGAAGGACGTCGTTTGGCAGCCTTGAGTTCGTGTCTGAGCTTAGTGTCAAGAAAATCAATCGGGACTACTGCATCTCGCTCCTGGGCGACATGTTCAACAAAGGGCCGCTGCCGTCGATCGTCGGCGGCGTCGAAGGTGAGACGAATCTCACTTCAGAGGAGATTGCTGCCGGCTTCTCTGTGAGCAAGCCTTCAGCGGAAAGATGGGCGTCGGAGATGAAGGGTCGACTGAACAGCGCAGTGGATTCGATCTACGAGCGAGGAAAGATAACAAACGAAAAGATTGGCCTCGACAGCGAACCATCTGCCGGCCTTTATGGGCGAATCTACTTCGACTTGATGGCGGGAGACGAGAAACAGGGCATCTATATCGTCGACCAGCCGGAGGACCAGATATCGCAGACCGCAATCCGCAAGGATGTCATCAGAGCCTTTTCCGAGATGCGGCAGAAGAGACAGGTCATTATCGTCACGCATAACCCTCAGTTCGTCGTGAACCTCGATGCGGAAAACGTCATCGTGCTGGGAAGGGATAAGGCGAAGAAGATCACAGTCAAGAGCGGTGCGCTCGAATACGAATGCAAGGATTATTCAATTCTCGGAATCGTCGCCGATACGGTGGAAGGAGGAGCTGATGTCGTCAAAAGACGCCTCAAACGCTATAGAGCGCAGGACGCTTCGCGTCATTCTCAGCAACGGGAGGATAGCATTTGAAGGGGTGGAAGGTTTCTCAATCGACTTGAAGAACCCCGAGCTGAAAGTGGGAAACCTGTATAATGCGGTATTCTCCACGGTTGAGGCTCCGACGAGCTTTACGGTTACGGTGTCGCCTGAGGTGGAAAAGATTCAAAGGCGCTAGGCTACTACAAAGACCTCAAAGAGCTGATTGAAATCGCCTCCATGAAAATCAACGCTTCCCTAAGATATTCCGATGGCGATGAGGGGGTTGATTCCTAGTTCGGTTTGGACGACATCTAGAGGGCGCTTGCCGGTATAAAAGAGGTTGGCCGTGGATGGATCTGTCGACGATAGCCACGGTGGATTTGATGGTCCGTTATACTTGCCGCTCCGAGCGGAGGGTGTAAGCGACGGCGCGTTAGGTGATGCTCTTGGGGTTGTTAATGTATATGAAACGTCGGAGGAGATTGACGGCCCGTTTCCTTTGATTGGCGTTGCGACAAGCGTTTTGGCCGTTTCGTATCATAGATTTCGTCAGAAGGGGGAGGGGTTGATGGCAAGGCCTCCGCAAAGATCGAGGAGCCACGAGATAGACTCGAGGGCTTGCAGCATCATTTCGGGGCTGATGCCCTTTGAAAGCTGGGTCATTCGAGATCTGACGGAACGGGATTTCGGAATTGATATAATTGCCGAACGTTTCGACGGGGCGACGCGACCAGCGAGCTACCAGCTATTCAAGTAAAGGGGACCGAAAAACCAATAGACGATAGCCAGGTTATTTCTTTCCAGCTTGAAACAAAGACCCTGCTGTATGCCGAGATGCTGGCCATCCCGTTCCTACTGTTTCGTTGCTCTATCGCCGACTCAGGTTCGTGCTATTTTGTGTGGCTGCAAGAGTACATTCGCATTCGTCTTAACTTCGAGAATCCGGCCTGGAGACATCAGAAGTCGAACACCGTCCATATCCCACCGAGAAATCGTCTTGGGGAAGAAAGCGCGGATGCTCGCCTAGTCCGCATCGCGTAGTTTCCAAAACTGAAAGAGTCATGGGCTGGCTACTACATCTGTCTGTCCGAACTGATGTACGACCTCCCTCGCCACATAGAGGAAGATTGTCTTGATGTGCGCTATGTGACTGACGTCGTCGCCCCGGCGGTTGAGAGGCTTGAGAGGGCGAGTGGGATGACGGGGTCGATTCCCGATGATCTCATTCCTGAGGAGCTGGCATCCGCGGCGGAGCTAGGGAAGCGTATCTTGGCCGGGGAATGTGATGAGGGGCTCGGTCGCTCCTTCTTCGATTTTATATGCCAATGCAGTGCTGTTCGCAACTCCGTTGACATGGTTGCCCTTAGATTTGACGACCGGTATATGCGGATTCTGTTCGAGACTGAAGGGGTCGCATGCTATTAGGTGCGTTGTGCCCCGCGCATCGAGTGAATGTACGCGACAGGCTTGGACGGCGGCTTCCGGACGAGCTTAAAGCTCCATCTACTTTGTGCTCGTTTCAGCTTGAGGGCGTACATCGCCCTATTAGGAGCTGGGGAGAAGCACGGCAGCCACCTGGAGGACACGCCATGGACGTGATGAGAGGCATGTGTTTCCGACGTGCCCCTAGGTGATTTGTGCGAGTGGTATCCGGGCAATGTATTTTTGTTTCGATTACAGTTCGACGGGGCGCCTTCCTCCCACAATAAATGTAATGTACTCATAGTAGTCTTCGAGCTTGAAGTATTTTCCGTTCGCCATGGCAAACTCCCGCAGCTTTGAGTTGCAGGCAGCATCCCAAGAGTAGACCTCGAACTTCCACCCGCGTTCAGTCAGCCTCATCGCGTCTGCCAAAAAGCCTTTACCGGAATTAATGCCCGCACCGTCACCGGTTAGCAGGGCGATGGTGCCTGGCTCCTGGACATCGTAGCCCAACCGGAGCAGGTCCGTCTGAAGTGCGAAGTCGGTTGTGTCCGCCTCGCCACTCGACTCGCTGCGAGGAATCAGTGTGGTTTCGATTCCAAGTCTTTCAACCGCATCCCAAAGAGCGTCATCTCCCGGAGGGATGCTTCCGGCAAGATAGACCTTGTCGATAATCCTGCCGCGAGAGACGAGGTTCAACAGGCCTTTGAAGTAGGTGCGATACCTTCCGCGATCGACATCGGGCTCTTTGACGGGCAGTACGCTATTGAGTCCAGCGTATTGAATGTTTGAGTTGTCCCAGAAGATGTACATGAGTAATCCTTTCGATTCGGAAGAGCTATGCGATCGAAAACGGGGAGCAGCGACTGCCGAAAGCTGATCATCTCGCACAGGCGTCAGCACGACATTCGGGCTTTCGGATCCTAGGGAGTGGATGGCCGGGACGGCGATTCCGGTTCAGAGCCAGAGAAGAAGAGGTGAAGGTTTGAGCCCCGGTGGAGGGAATTAGTACCTTCCCGGGCGTAGCGCCACGTCTCCTCCACGGTATCGCCCGGAACCTTTACGTCCCCGCTTCGGAGCAGATTGATGAAACCCTCGGGGTCGTTCCGGTATTTCTTGCCGAAGGCTGCGGAAAGCTGCCTCTTCTCGTCATCGCTGAATTCGCGTACGGAGCCGTAGAGCGCATGCTCGAGGTTACGGGACATGAAGTAGACTCTGTAGGGGACCGCGTGTTTTCTGTGCTTGAGCTCGCGCGTGCCCGCGAGCTCAAGCAGCGCAGCAGACTTTCTCTCGTTTCTGTCTACCACCCTAGCGGTGTCCCGGGCGGTGATAGAGTCGCGGCCATAGGCGAATCCATCGCAGTCCCCCTCGACGATGCACTCGTTCGGTATGAAGGCGCCGTCCAGGTCGACGATGTGGATGATCCGGTCGAGGTCGGTCCATTCGTATTCGTGCCGCGACGCGATGCGGTCGACGACGAACTGGCGCACGGTGTCGCGCACCCTGTCCTTGACGGCGAAGGAGGCCTCCCATGAGAACGGTCGCACCGTGGTAACGTCGCAGTGGAAGGCGAGCGCCCTCGCCTCGGGCAGTGCACCGTTTGCAGTGAAGTCGAGCGCGGCCTGCATGGGCTCGAGGAGCGCGTTTTCATTGCTCGGCCCCTCCACGAGAATCAGGACGACCCGCTTCTCCCTTGCCATGGTCACTCGCCTCCCATGGAGGACAGAAGGGAGTCGAAGTCGAGGGTCTGGGGGCTTCCAGCCTCAAGGAGGGCGGAGCCTATCGCGGAGGTTCTGGTCGGCTCGTACAGCTGTTCCTTCTGGCCCCCGAGGTTGATGGCTCTCAGGTATTGGTTCCTGAGGTTGTTCGAGGGGGCCATGCCCCGGAACCCGATGTAGCGGTTGTTGGGGTTGGAGGTCGAGAAGACGAGGCATCCGACCGGGAGACATTCGAGCGCTCGCAGGTTGTGAGCGGTGAAGATGAGCTGGCCCTTGCCCTGCTCGGTCACGACTTCGAGGAGCTCGCCGAGCAGGAACTCGAACACTCCGGAGTCGATCTCGTCAACGACGAGACAGGCGCTGTCGTCATTGAAGACGTTTATCAGCCAACCGAGCATCGATGCGATCTTCTTGATTCCTTCCGATTCTGTTCTGAAGGGGACGCGTACCCCCTGCCGGCATGATAGGAGCTCGACGCGCTCGCCCGGTGTGCCGTCTTCCATCGTTTCGCCGTGGAGGGTGTTCACTTGGATGCTGAGTCCCGGAACGATTGCCCCAAGCGCGCAGTTGATGGTCTCGACGGTCTTGCGGACCGAGTCGCAGACTTCTGAGGGGAGGACCGTTGTCTGATCGATAGGGAGTGACACGTCGCGGATGACAGGGGCCTTTCCGGCCTCCTCGGGTGACCATCCGCCTGTGCTGCTGCCCGGGGAGGCGAGGAGGAAGATGTTGAACGCCAGCGCCGCGCTTCGGCGCGTGTCACAGACCCTCATCTTATCGTCGGCGAACCTGTTCAGGAGTGTCGTGGAGTCCATGAGTGGAACCAATACGCTCTCGTACGCCGTCCTCGCCGCCTCGGATAGGGAGTTATTTCCGAGGCGCTCGAGATAGGACTTTCTCGCGGCGACCGCGAAGGCGACCATGGCGTTCGAGAACAGCTTCGAGGAGCCCTGCAGGTCGGGGGAGCGCCGTGCGACGGTGAGGTCGAGGTCGGCCTCCCTTCCGGCGAGGTTTCTGAGTGCCCGCCACCTGTTGACGGGCTTCAGGTTCTGGCTGTCCTCGGTATCGGCCGCATCGTAGGCGGCGAGCCTTCTCTTGACGAGCCCCTCGGCGCGGACGGAGAGGTCCTCGGAGAGGAGGCGCGGTCTGTCGTCGAGCCTGTCGAAGGAGAACGAGTAGCACACTGTGAAGGGCTTCCCGGCCGCTACGGTGTCGCCGAGCCCGCCTACGAAGCCGAGCGAGGAAGGGGAACCCTCCGTCACCTCGACCTCGATGCTGATTTTGGCGCACTCGGCAGAGGGGCCGATCAGATCGACGCTTTCACGGTCGAGCGGAAAGCCGCACATCAAATCCTGGACTCGCGCGAGGGATTCGACGACGGCGGTCTTGCCCGATCCGTTCTGACCGTATATTCCCATCACGCTGGAACCGAAGGGGCTGTCCTTGAAGCCGATCGTGCCGTTAGCAACGTTTTTCACGTTTGAGAGCTCTATGGAGCGAATACGGATCATGGTGCCCTCCTTGAACACATTTTAGATTACTATATATCGAATAATCGATATAAAATCAAGATAACAATTATTAAGAATGGAAATGAGATCAACCAATAATTAAAACAAATTTGCATTCAAGCTATTATTTTTACTTGATTTAAGACGGAGTGGAATGTGAGCGCGCAAGGAGATGCGGAATCGATGAGAGCCTCAAAAAAAATTACTGCAGTGTTATCATCTTTCATCCTCTCTATTCTTCCATTTCTGATTCTATGGGCGGCTTGGTCAGTCCTCCCTGATACAATTCCCGCTCATTGGAGTGGGGGTGTGGTTGATCGATGGGGTAATAAGCTTGAATTGCTGGTTGTTCCGCTGTTTTCTCTGATTGGTTCTATTGCAATTTCTGTGTACCTTATTGTTTCCACGCGGCGAAGAGAGTTCGCGGATTTCTCTGTTCGAATGCGACGGGACTTTGTTGCGTGCTATATTTCTAGTCTTCTTTTATCGACAACCTGCTCAGTGATAATTGCCGTTTGGGTTCAGTTGATTCTTACGCAAAACACTGCGGTTGATGGGGGGCTTGGACTATCGATCCTGTATTCCCTTCCCGGGCTATATGTGATCTTGTGCGCTTTGCCGCCTTTTTATGCGAGCGGCGAGAGCAAAAAGGCAGAGCGCCTGATAACAGTTCTTATTGGCGGCGCGGAGATTGTTCTTTGTGGAATAGTGCTTGAAGGTTCGGCTGCCTCTTATGCGATGATTGGACTGATGATTCTGTTCTGTGCGTTTGAGATTGTGTCACAGGTAAGGGATAGCCGGTCCTTATGAGTTGAATTACGCGCGTGCGGATATAAAGGTTGGCATGTTAAGCTGGTCGTTTTCTCGTTCTGGGACATTTGCAGTAGGATGAGTGGGACTAGGCGCGCTGCGGTGTGATGGTGACGGTTGAGACTTGTATCGCTGCAAATCCGCTGATGCACATTTTGCTATTGGGCTTGAAGGTGGGACCGACGGGCCTTTGTTTGGGATGTTCCGGTCGTCCAACGCGTGTTGCACGGCTTTATATTGTTACGCTCGTTCGGCGCTCCGTTGGAGCATTTCCGGGTTTGTCGGCATCATAACTTGGACAAGTGACACGCTTGCCGGGACGGTTGTAACGCCGCGCCGGTTCCGTGTGCTCCTTCGTTGTTGGCCTGTCCAGCCGGGGGCGGATTCGGCCTCATGTTGTGGCGCACGGCCTTCAAGGGCTTCCCCTGGCGAGTTATGTTCGTCCGTATGGGTAAGGGTCGGGTTGAGCTGACAATCCCGTGTTGGAAGGGGCTTACACCACGCGCGCGATGACAGAGATTGAGTGGCTGGGCGGCCGTGTGACGAAGGTGCCGGAGCTCGCCATGGGCGAACCGCCGGACCTCGACCGCGTCTTCTGCATCCTTTACGAGGGGCAGCCGAGGGTCTGCCGCGTCGCGGGGGAGCTAGGGGTCCCCGTGTCGGCGGTGAACGCGGCCGCTGTGTGGGAATTCGGGATGGGGGCGGGTTCCGAAACGCCTGTGGAGGGGAGAACCCCGTTGGGCGGGGACTATTCGTGATGCTTGATATCGCATCGCAGCATGGAAGCACGGACCATCTTCGCGATGGTCCGACCGGTTGATGGGCTAGGACGCGCATTCAGCAGGGAAGGGGATGGCTTTTAATGCCGCTTTTGGCTTATGCGTGCCGCGCTCTGCGTATGGCCATCCTGCGGTGCAAAAGCATTCTTGAAGTCTGCTAAGTGAATTCGTTTTAATCGCGCACGTGACCGTTTGCCCATATCGCACAACAGGATTCAGTGTTGATTGCCCGTGTGATGACAGTGCGAGTTTCGGGGAGTGTGGCGTGAGCGGAGTCGCCGCGTTGTATAAGTCTGGCCGGCCCGACTGATGTGTCGCCCTGTCGGGCCGGCCGAGAATGGTGAAGAGATCCCGCTGTTGAATGAACGAATGTTACAAGCAGCTCTTCAAGGCGCTTTGGGCGTTGGCTGGGGCTGCGCAGTCAATCGCATGCAGTGATAGGCGAGGTGATTGCTCGATGAGCCGGCGACTAGTTCTGTGCTGCACTCGTCTCGGTGCCGTCGTTGTCTGCTGAGTACCAGAATGCGTAGGCCGCAACGACGGCATCATAGACGGCTGCGACTACGTTATCCACGACGGCTGCAAAGTTGACCACAACGGGAACGGAGCCGGTTTTGGAATCCATCCTCTCTACTTCTGGGGGCTCGTACATGGGAACATCTCCTTAGAATTGGGACAGGACACTCAGGTCGCCTAGATCATTGTCGATTAGGTCGATATAGAGGTCGCCGTCCATATTGATGTCTGCAATCAATGATGAGATCTCTTCCATCTCGTCAATCGAGTGCATGCGATTGGCCAACGCGGTAACAACGGGCTTATCCCAAACGGTTGCCATTCCGGCATCGTAGTATTCCTGAAGACTGTGTTTGCGAACGTTTCCGATGATGAGAGGTATATAGGGGGATGCGACGATATCGCCATTGGCGTGGATGGCCACTTGGTCAAATTGCATTTGCAGTTGAGGGAATCTGACCAAGTGGTCGATAGGGTCGCCCCACTCAAACATGAAGTAGCCTCGATAGTCCGGATCGTATCGAAGATCGTTGATCGTGTTGACTAGCCGACGGTATTGATTATTAGAAGGGCGAATCGTGCGGTTTCTTCGGGCTCTACCGAGGAGCATGAGTGGCTGAATTCGAAGGTCAATTCGGTCAGTTCTACCCGACGATTTCAGCTTGTCTCGAAGCATCGTATAATCTGGCTTGAAATCGTCGACATTGAACGATGCCGGACAAAAGGCAATTGAAAAGTGCAGTGAGGCTTCGTTCAGCGCGATATCGATGGCGTCGAGCACCCGGTCGTAAAGCCCCGGGAGCCCCCGCATATGTTCGTGAGAATCGCGTAGGCCATCGAGGCTAAACTGTATGCCGTTTAAACCGGCGCGTTCGAGCTCATGCAAAGTAATTGAGCTTACGAGCAGACCGTTTGACACGAGATTGCATTTGACGCCAGATGCGCTGAGCCGCCGCAAGGATTCGATGACAAGGAATGGACTGGAGTGATGGCGATGTCGGGCGTTGTGGTTCCAATGGTTGAGTCATGCCTGCTGCTGGTGTTCGGAATAATGATGTATCGAGGCAAGCTCACGGGATTGCTTGCCGGAATGTCATTGCTATCGGGAGAGCGTTTAGAGGAGGCAAAGCGGACGGCCGAGACTCAAGGTGTAAACCGAGTGATGGGGGCGGCTATAGTTTTCTCCGCAATATGCCTTTTTCTCTCGTCCCTTTTTTCGGACAAAAGGGCTATTTTCGGCCTGATGGTGGCTGCCGTTATAATCTCCGCGCTTGCCTATGAAAATAGGGGGCCTATTCGTATGTATATAAAGGCGAAATGGGATCCTGGGCACCGCAACCCGCGATAATGTCTTGAGCAAGAATTTACAACAAGGGATATATGGGGCGATTAAGCGGCGAACAAATTCAGTTTTGGATAAAAGGTCGCTTGATGGGAGCTGGCATGTTTAAGAAGACGGTTCACGAGTTGTTTCGGTGTAAAGGGTCATGGCTTTTCGTGATTCTCATGTCGGTGAATTTTGCTCTCTCGTGCGTCATGTGTAATGGGGTTTTGGCTACTTTAGATATGGGCACGTTCGCTGATTGAAGTAATTAAAAGAGACACGTCCCAAATTAGCTAATGTTCATAGTGCTCAGAAGTGTTCCCTTCAGGCTTTGCTTGGGCAGATGCGTTTGTGGTAATCGAGATTCCGAGATTGGACATGGCGAAATCTGCGAAGGCTTTGTCGTAGACCTCGGACGTAAAGGGTGCATCTTCAAGAGCCGGAATGACGGCGCTGCGACGCTTGCTATGTTGAGGGCGTTGAGCGTGATGGCGCTTGGGGGCACTGCGAGGTTCCTGGTCGGCATGCGGGGCGTTGACTGATTGTTCGCTGCCCGTTTCGGTGATATCCCCTTGAGCGGCGAGCGTCAGTCCGAGAGCATCGAATACCTTCAACAGCTTGTCGAGTCGAATGCCGGTGGCATCTCCTAGCTCGAGCGATGCGAGCAGACGCTCCGAAACGCCGGCTTTTTTAGCGAGGGTCGCACGGGTGAGCCCTTGTGCCTCGCGCGCTTGGCGCACGTAGATGCCAGCTTGGCGCGGTGTGGTGATGGGAAGGGCATCCATGGCGACCTCCAAACATGTAGACTTTTGCATGTTAGTATGACCTGCAAAAGTCTGCATGTCAATGTGACAAAGGGACAGTCCCTTTGCCACATCCGAGGGCTCCTATTTTGATGGCCGGCGCCGTTGACCGTGTTTTCCCTAGGGGAAACACGGCAGTAATGTCTGGTGAGATGGGGCCGAAAGGCTGCGCGTGCACTGTGAGCCGCTAGGCTACAGCGCCAAAACTCCCAAGTGCTCAAGCAGGATCTTAAGGCCGATGAGGATGAGCACGACGCCACCCACGATGGTGGCGGGTTTTTCGTAGCGCGCGCCAAAGGTGTGGCCAATCGCCACGCCGGAGACGGAAAAGATAAAAGTCGTGATGCCGATGAGCGATACGGCGGGAACGATGTCGACCGAGAGCGCCGCAAACGAGATACCCACGGCGAGCGCGTCAATCGAGGTGGCGATGGCAAGGATCAGGTACTCGCCCAGGTCGATTTTTTCGGCATCCTTGCCGTCGCCTTCATCCTCGTCTTCGGTAAAGGCTTCCCACAGCATTTTGCCGCCGATAAAGGCCAATAGGATAAAGGCGATCCAATGGTCGATGGGTCCGATGATGCCCATAAACTGGCTGCCAAGCGCCCATCCGATTACGGGCATGCCGGCCTGAAAGCCGCCAAAGAACAGGCCGAGCACCACGGCGACCTTAAGGTTGATCTTCTTCATGCCAAGGCCCTTGCAGATGGATACGGCAAAGGCGTCCATCGAAAGGCCAACTGCGAGCAACACGAGCTCTGCGAGTCCCATAGTCTGGCTCCCTCTCTGCGGGCGGGCCCGCGTGTACCTCTTGGGGGAGTAACAAAAAAGACCCGTGGCGTACGCGTTGCGCGCACAGCCACGAGTCTCGTTCATTAAGGCAAGCCAGGCCGCATCGGCCAGTGTGTTGACTTGCCGCGCCACCGGAGGCGAACCCGATCACGCGACTACTCCCTCATTTATGCGAATCCCGATGCTACCACATAAGCAGCCCATTTGGGTTGGGCTCTCAGCTGTGTTCGCTCATTCTGTAAGCATCGGATTTCGCAAGCGCCGCGGGGACAAACCGTGAGAAACTATTTAGCGTTTATGGAGCGTATACGATGGGAGCGATGCCTTGGATAAGAACGAGCTGCAAAAGCGTATGGAACAGGCCATCCGCCTGACGGCACCTGGTCAGCCGATCCGCACCGCCCTCGACATGATCATCGCCGGTCACCTGGGCGCCCTTATCTGCGTCGGCGACACCGAAAACGTGCTCGCTGCCGGTAACGACGGCTTCCCGCTCAACATTTCGTTCACCTCGAACCGCCTGTTCGAGCTCTCCAAGATGGACGGTGCCATCGTCATCGACGGCGACCTCACCCAGATCCTGCGCGCCAACTTCCACCTCAATCCCGATCCCTCGCTTGCCACGAGCGAGACGGGCATGCGTCACCGCACCGCCGCTCGCATGTCGGTGCTCACCGATGCCATCGTGATCTCGGTCTCGGCCCGTCGTGCCGTCGTTAACGTGTACGTTCACGGCAAGAGCTACGAGATCCAGCCCGTCACCACCATCATGAGCTCGGTCAACCAGCTCGTCGCCACGCTTCAGACTACTCGTCAGTCGCTCGACCGCTCCCTGCTGCGCCTGACGGCCCTCGAGCTCGACGACTACGTTACGCTCGCCGACATTACCGGTATTTTCTCGAGCTTCGAGATCATGCAGCAAGCAAAGACCGAGCTTAAGGATTGCATCGTCAAGCTGGGCAACCAGGGCAAGCTCGTGCAGATGCAGCTCGAGCAGCTCGCCGGTTCCAGTATGGATACCGAATACGACCTGATGATCCGCGACTACGCGAGCGATTCCTCCGAGGCAAACGCCGAGAAGATTCGTGCAGAGCTCGCTCGCATGACGCCTAAGGACCTGTCCGACCCGCAGCATGTGGCGGCAGTTCTGGGCTATGACGACCTGGACGAGGACTCCGTCATGACGCCGTTGGGCCTGCGCACGCTTTCGCGAGTGTCCGTCGTACGCGACGGCGTGGCCGAGAAGATCGTCGACGAGTACGGCTCGCTGCAGGAGCTCATGGACGACATCAGCGAGGATCCGGAGCGCCTGGGCGACTTTGGCGTCAACAACCCTGCCATTCTTGCGGACTCGCTGTACCGCATGAAGGGCACCAAACAGGGGAACGCATAATGGCGCCCGTATGCGCCGTGGTCGTTGCCGGTGGCAGCGGCCAGCGCTTTGGAAATCCCGGCGGCAAGCAGCTCGTTAACGTGGCGGGCCGTCCGCTCATGAGCTGGTCCATCCGCGCGTTCGATCGTAGCGACAAGGTCGGCCACATCGTGGTGGTGTGCCCTGCCGAGCGCCGTGCCGAGATGCGCCGCCTGGCCATCGACCCGTTTGACTATGACACGCCCATCAGCTTTGCCGATGCCGGCGATACCCGTCAGGATTCCACTCGTGCCGGCGTGCATGCGGTTCCGGCGGGCTTTGAATACGTTGCCATCCACGATGGCGCTCGTCCGCTCATTACGACCGAGGCCATCGACCACGCTATCGACGTGCTCATGGGCGACCGCTCGCTCGACGGTGTCGTGTGCGGTCAGCCCGCGATCGACACGCTCAAGATCGTCGACGGCGATAATATCGTCGAGACGCCGCCGCGCGAGCTCTATTGGGCCGCGCAGACGCCGCAGATTTTTAGCGTCGACGCCATGAAGCGCGCTCACGCCGCTGCTATCGCCGAGGGCTTTATCGGTACCGACGATTCATCACTGGTCGAGCGCATGGGCGGGCGCGTCCGCTGTGTCCAGAGCCCGCGCGATAACCTTAAGGTGACGGTGCCCGAGGACCTGCGTCCCGTAACCGCGATTCTGCTCGGTCGCATGGCCGAGGGAGAGGACCTTCCCCATGTTCAGTAACCTGCGCATTGGCCACGGCTACGACGTCCACCGTTTGGTGGAGGGGCGTCGATGTATCATCGGCGGGGTCGACATTCCCTACGAGCGCGGCCTGCTGGGCCACTCGGATGCCGATGTGCTCGCGCACGCCTTGGCCGACGCCATTCTGGGCGCCTGCCGCGGGGGAGACATCGGCAAGCTATTCCCCGACACCGATCCTGCCTACGAGGGTGCTGATTCGATGGTGCTGCTCGCTCGCGTGATGGACTACGCGCGCGAGCTGGGCTTTGAGTTTGTCGATGCCGATTGCACCATTGCCTGCCAGCAACCCAAGATCACCCCGCACCGCGATGCCATGCGCGCCAACCTTGCCCATGCCCTGGGCGTTGACGTCGAAAACGTGGGCGTCGCCGCCACTACGACCGAAAAGCTCGGTTGGGAAGGCCAGGGCGAGGGAATCGGCGCCTGGGCCGTCTGCCTGCTACAGAAAACCGTTAAGGAGTAACGAATGCGTATCTACAACAGCGCTACCCATAAAAAGGAAGAGTTCCAGCCCATCGAGTCCGGCAAGGTCCGCATGTACGTGTGCGGCCCCACGGTCTACGACAACATCCACATCGGCAATGCCCGCACGTTCATCAGCTTTGACGTGATTCGTCGCTGGCTCATCGCGAGCGGCTACGAGGTCACGTTCGCCCAGAACCTCACCGATGTCGATGACAAGATCATCAAGCGCGCCAACGAGCAAGGCCGTACGGCTGCCGAGGTCGCGACGGAGTTCTCCGACAAGTTCATCGGCGTCATGCGCGCCGCCAACGTGCTCGATCCCGATGTGCGCCCCCGTGCCACCAAGGAGATCGGCCCCATGATCGCCATGATCAAGACGCTTATCGAGCAGGGCCACGCTTACGCAGCCGATAACGGCGATGTGTACTTTGCCGTGCGCAGCGATCCCAACTATGGTCAGGTCTCGGGCCGTAACATCGACGACCTTATGGTTGGCGCGCGCATCGAGGAGAACGAGGACAAGAACGACCCGCTCGACTTTGCCCTGTGGAAGGCCGCCAAGCCCGGCGAGCCCAGCTGGCCGAGCCCCTGGGGCGAGGGCCGTCCCGGTTGGCACACCGAGTGCGCCGCCATGGTGCATCGCTACCTGGGCACTCCGATCGACATCCACGGCGGCGGCTCCGACCTTGCCTTCCCGCATCACGAGAACGAGTGCGCCCAGGCCACCTGCGCCTGGCACCAGGGCTTCTCCAACACCTGGATGCACACGGGCATGCTGCTGGTAGACGGCGAGAAGATGTCCAAGTCGCTCGGCAACTTCTTTACGCTGGCCGAGGTGCTCGAGCAGCACTCCGCTGCCGCCCTGCGCCTGCTGATGCTGCAGACGAGCTATCGCTCGCCGCTCGATTTTTCTTGGGAGCGCCTGGAGGGTGCCGAGAACTCGCTCACGCGTATCGCCGGTACGGTCGAGAACCTGCGCTGGGCCGCGAACCATGCGACGGCCGATGCCGATGCGGCTGCCGCCGAGGCGTTTGCCGCCAAGGCCGCCGAGACTCGTGCCGCCTTTAAGGAGTGCATGGACGACGACTTTAACACCGCTGGTGCCATGGGTGCCGTCTTTGGCTTTGTGACCGAGTGCAACCAGTACCTGGAGCAGGCGGGCGACGCTGCCGACAAGGCCGCCGCGCTTGCCGCCGCCGACACGCTGGCCGAGCTGCTCGATACGCTTGGCGTTGAGCTCCCCGAGCCCAAGGTCGAGCTGCCGCTGGGTCTGCTAGGCGTTGCCGCCGGCCTGGTCGCCTACACGGGCGACGACGTGGACGAGGCCGCTGCCAAGATTCTCGAGGCCCGCGCCGAGGCCCGCGCCGCCAAGAACTGGGGTCTGGCCGACGCCATCCGCGACCAGCTCAAGGACCTGGGCCTGACGATCGAGGATACTGCCGCCGGCACCCGTATTAAGACTCTCTAGTATTTGTTGACCGTTCGAGGTGCGGCAGATTGCCTTGAAAGAGGAGGGCATAGACCTGGTGGTCATGCCCGACGATTGAAAGGCAAGGTGCTGTGGCTCGGACGGTCGATTCTTGTCCGTTATCTATTTAAGGAGGCCGTTTTATGGCCGACAATCGCAAGCGTGCACCGCGTGGAGGCAAGCAGGCTGCTTCTGGCTCGCGTCCGATTCGCCGCAACGACCGCGCTGCCGCTCCCAAGGGCCAGCGCGATCGCACCCAGGCCGCACGTCCTCAGCGCGATCGCAACCGCGACAACGTTCAGGTCCCCAAGGGCGAGTTTATCGAAGGTCGCCGTGCTGCCGCCGAGGCGCTGCGTACCGGCTTTCCCGTCAAGTGCGCGCTCATTGCCGAGGGCGGGGAGCGCGATGCCGCCCTGTCTCGTCTGGTCGACGACCTCAACGCCGCGGGCGTCCGCATTAAGTATGTGCCGCGCGCGCAGCTCGATGCGCTGTCGAGCCATGGCGCTCACCAGGGCATTGCGCTCGAGGTTGGTAACTTCCCTTACGCTGATGTTGCCGATATCCTCAACCGCGCGGGCGACGGTCCGGCGCTTGTCGTTGTGCTCGACCACGTGACCGACGACGGCAACTTTGGCGCCATCGTGCGCTCCGCCGAAGTCGTGGGCGCGGCGGGCGTCATCATTGCCAACAAGCGCGCTGCCGGCGTGACCGTCGGCAGCTACAAGACTTCCGCCGGCGCTGTCATGCATCTGCCTATCGCGCAGGTTCCCAATATCGCCCGTGCGCTCGATGACCTCAAGGCCGCTGGCTTTTGGGTGGGCGGTGCTTCCGAGCACGCCGCGGGCAGCTGCTGGGATGCTCCCTTCGAGGGCCGCGTGGCGCTCGTCATGGGCTCCGAGGGCGACGGCATCTCGCGCCTGGTGCTCGAGAAATGCGACTTTTTGACCAAGCTTCCCCAGCGTGGCATGACCGAGAGCCTCAACGTTGCCCAGGCGACCACCGCGCTGTGCTTTGAGTGGCTGCGCCGCAATGCCGGCGAGCTCATGGGGGAGGAGTAGCGCATGTCCAAGAAGAACCGCGCCAAGTCCAAGGCCAAGCGCTTTGGCGAGGGCTCGGCCAAGCCGATTGTTTCGGCTGCGACCTATGGCGTGGGCGGCAATGCGTTTGCGCAGGCTATCGCCGACCCAGTCTCGACGGTGCACTCCAATAAGCCCGAGCTGCTGGTGGTCGACGGTTACAACGTGATCCACTGCACGCCGCGCTACGAAAAGCTCGTGTACGATCATTCCGACGATCCGTATTCCAGCGACGTTCACGATATGGCGCGCACTGCCCTCATCAACGACGTTGCTGCGTTTGCCCAAGGCCGCTACGAGGCCGTAATCGTGTTTGACGGTGCGGGCAATATCTCCAGCGAGCGCCCCAACCTGCCGGCCCGTGGCGTGCGCATCGAGTTTTCGCCGACGGGCGTCTCGGCCGATACCGTGGTGCAAAAGCTCTGCATCGAGGCGCGCGAGGAAGGCCGCGCGTGCTCCGTTGTATCGAGCGACGGCACAATCCAGGCCGTCGTCATGGGCAAGGGCGTTACGCGCATCTCGAGCCGCATGCTGGTGGACGAGATCAAACAGATCGATAACGACGTTCACGAGGCAGAGGAAGCTCCGCAGATCAAGATGACCCTGGGCAGTCGCCTAAGTCCCGATGCGCTGGCCAAGCTCAAGGCGTTGCGCGGGAGGTAGGGGATTGTCCATAGAGACCCGTTTCCCAATTGGCCAGCCCGTTGATTTGTAATCAATGGGCTGCGGGCTTACCGTCGCCAAAACGAATAGTTTTTGGTTCTGGCGAACAGATAAAACTATTCGTTCTGACGAAGGGTTTTGAGATGTGGTCGGTCAAAGGGTCTGTTGCGCCTCGTCCGCAATTCCTTTATTCTTAACTGGCTTCGCGTGAAAGCGCCAAGTGTGCCAGTGTGGCGCAACGGTAGCGCAACTGATTTGTAATCAGTGGGTTGCAGGTTCGATTCCTGTCACTGGCTCCATGAGTTTTCGCAGGTCGGGGGCCGTATGGCTCCCGATTTTGCATTTTCATGCAACAGCTCATGCAACAAACATGCAACAATTAAATCGGAATTGCATTTATGTGTGTTTTGTGACCGATGTCCAATGTCCATAAATGCGTGCAACGAAGCAGGAAAAGCAAAGCTTACAGTTGCTCTGTCTCCATTAGAGTTTTGGGCTTTGTTTCTCCAACTGGGATAGGGTGGAAAGTGACCAAGGTGCCGAGAGCTCCGACGCTGCCTCTCGAAAGATTGCGCGCCGTGCGCGGCGCTCTTTCCTGTAGCCCATGGGTATTACTATAGTCTAGATTTAATTCGGCGCGAGAAGTCAAGGGCGACAAGGATTTCCCGTCGTTTGTGAGCAAGGTGATTGAAAGGACTCATGATGATTAATAGCGTAGAGGACCCAACGGTTGCCAATATTCTGTCGACCGATATGCTAAAAATCTATGACATTCCTCGTTACCAGCGCGAATACACTTGGAATCAGCGCGATTGGGCGAATCTCTATGACGATATCACCCAAAACGATGCCGGATACTTCCTGGGCTCGTTTATTGTCGTGAACGGGACTGTGAATTCCAAGATGGATACCATTCACTATGAAGTCATCGATGGCCAGCAACGCCTGACGACGCTCAGCCTTCTCCTTGCTGCCATCTACGCTCGCGTTATGGAGCATAAGGATTCTATCGACGATGACCTGATGCTGGACGATGTCCGCCCTCTGCGCAATCGCCTTATCCTGAAATCCGACAAGTCGAGGACGCGCGTTATTCCTCAGGTTCAGAATCATAACCTTGAGGATTACCGCTGGATCTTGAAGGAACATATCGGTTTAGACGTCGTTATGCAAAAGCCGAAGTTCCTCGGTCTGAGAAAGATGTCTAAGGCATTCAACTATTTTTACGATCGATTGGGCGAGGAAGTTGAAGACGGGAGCGGGATCGAATGTGTTCATGCCCTGCTTGATATCTGCAAGCTGGTGTGCTCCGCAGTCGTGGTCCAGATTACCGTCGATAGCCATGCGGACGCCTATACCCTGTTCGCGTCCCTTAACAACCGCGGTGTCCCCTTGAGCGCCGTTGACCTCATCAAAAACATGCTTCTCGGCAAGGTTGCCGGGGTGGATGACGGACGGCTCGACTATTACTTTGAACGCTGGCAGGAAGTGCTCCGCAATCTCGGCGATGACTACAAGACGCAGGAGCGCTTCTTCCGCCAGAACTACGATGCCTTCCGCCGGGAGGTAAATAAGCCATTTATCGGCGAATCAGGTTCCCAACTCCCCCTCGGTTCCGTTGCCACGCGTTCCAACCTTCTGAAAATCTACGAGAAGCGGATGGAAGCCGATGACGGCGCCCTTAAGGTGTTGGACGAGCTGACCGAGAATTCCGCACTCTACTCGAAGATCATTGGGCTCGATCAAGAGAGCCCGGATTCCGAGCTTTCGCATCAGCTTTTGGAGCTTTCGAGAGCGCAGGGCGTCGCATCTTACCTGATGCTGCTGTTCCTTTTCAAGAAGCAGGACCAGTTGGAGCTAAAAGATGAAACCCTCGCGCTTCTTGTTAAGCTCCTTGTCTGCTTCTTTGTCCGACGCAACCTTACCGATACGCCTCCCACGCGTGACCTGGAGAGGCTCTTCATCAGTATTTGCGAGAGCCTCGAAAGCGAGGGTCTCAAGGGCATTGCGGCCGCGGAACACATCAAGAAGCGCCTCGTCGACGTGTCTGCCAGTGACGCTTCCTTCAAAGAACGTCTTGAAGGGCCGATTTACGATGTCAATCCCGATATGACGCGCTACATCCTGACCGTTATTGCATCACCGAGCGTTACGAAGGAGATGAAGCCACTTTGGGATCGATATGACTCCGGAAACTACGTTTGGACAATCGAGCACATCTTTCCCCAAGGTAAGAACATTCCCGACGAATGGGTGAAGATGGTTGCGGACGGCGACGTTTCCAGGGCGATTGAGGTGCAGGAGAAGCAGGTTCATACGCTTGGAAATCTGACTATCACCGGATATAACTCAAAGCTGAGCAACATGCCCTTTGTGACCAAGCGAGACCGCAAGGATGCGAACGGGGCGAACGTCGGATACCGCAACGGGTTGAACCTGAACGACGAGTTGGTAAACACGGATACCTGGACCAGCGAGCAGATTCAGGAGCGCACAGACAAGCTCGTTGGACTCACTTTGAAAGCTTTTGACTTTGACGAGATTGAGTTCTAGTGACCGCCAGCCAATATCTTGGGGACATTCGGCCCAAACGATTCAATCTCAATCTGTAACATCTAGACCGGTATTTCTCTTCAAGCTGTTACAGATTGAGATGTTAAGACGGGTTGGCGGGTAATATCTCGATCTGTAACACGAAGAGGCTGAAAACCTTTCTTACTGTTACAGAATGAGACGGAAGTCGGGGCTACTGCGTAGTATCTCAATCTGTAACAGATAGGGGAGAAAATGTTCTCTAAATGTTACAGGTCGAGACAAAGGCCGGACCGGTCCCAGTCATCCTGGCTGAGCGAGGATTTCCGGACAAACGAGGGTGGAGAATCTCCCGCCTGGAGATTATCCACGCTCGATTTTGCCTGGGAAGAGCAAATTTCTGTCTGGGAAGCCCAACCACGACCTATATATAGGTGCAAATGAGTCGTTATCGAAGTGATATTCTACAGGCTCACTCTACTACGCCAAAGTGTTCCCTCGGGAAATGTCACCGCTATATGCAAATTCACCTTCCTTCATATCCAAACTCAGCAAAACCGCAGGTCAAAGGTATGTAGATACGCCCGGCACCGTGTATCTAGAGGTTTTCGTTGACAGCCCCCAAGGTGGCATCGTATTATCTTCTTCGTTCGCGGGGGCGGCGGTCCAAAAGACCAAAGGACCTGCGGATACTTGAACGATTGGGAGTTTGCCCGAGTGGTTAATGGGGACGGGCTGTAAACCCGTTGGCTCTGCCTACATAGGTTCGAATCCTATAGCTCCCACCCGTCAAGTGCCTGTATAGCTCAGTCGGTAGAGCACTTCGTTGGTAACGAAGAGGTCACCAGTTCAAGTCTGGTTGCAGGCTCCATCCGGCGGTGTAGCTCAGTTGGTTAGAGCACACGGTTCATACCCGTGGCGTCACTGGTTCGAATCCAGTCACCGCTACCATAGGTAACACGGTGGCTTCTCAATAGTATGTTGAGAGGCCACTATGGTATAAAGGCAAAGTCCCGTCCGGGGACGACCTGTTAAGAGGAGGGCTTTATGGCCAAAGAGAAGTTTGAGCGCACTAAGCCGCATGTTAACATCGGCACCATTGGTCACGTCGACCACGGCAAGACCACGCTGACCGCTGCCATCACCAAGGTTCTCTCCGAGACCGAGGGCTGCAAGGCTGACTTCACTGCGTTCGAGAACATCGACAAGGCTCCCGAGGAGCGCGAGCGCGGCATTACGATTTCCGTCTCCCACGTCGAGTACGAAACCGCTGCCCGTCACTACGCTCACGTTGACTGCCCGGGCCACGCTGACTACGTCAAGAACATGATTTCCGGTGCTGCTCAGATGGACGGCGCTATCCTGGTCATCGCCGCTACCGACGGCCCCATGGCTCAGACCCGCGAGCACATCCTGCTCGCCCGTCAGGTCGGCGTTCCCTACATCGTCGTCTTCCTGAACAAGTGCGACATGGTCGACGATGACGAGCTCATCGACCTCGTCGAGATGGAGACCCGTGAGCTCCTCTCCGAGTACGATTTCCCCGGCGACGACATCCCCGTCATCCGTGGTTCCGCTCTGGGCGCTCTCGAGGGCGACGCCAAGTGGATGGACGCCATTCGCGAGCTCATGAAGGCCGTCGACGAGTACATCCCGACGCCTGCTCGTAACAACGACCTCCCGTTCCTGATGGCCGTTGAGGACGTTATGACCATCTCCGGCCGTGGTACCGTTGCTACCGGCCGTGTCGAGCGCGGTGAGCTCAAGCTCAACGAGCCCGTCGAGATCGTCGGCATCAAGGATACCCAGAACACCGTCGTTACCGGTATCGAGATGTTCCGTAAGTCCATGGACTTCTGCGAGGCTGGCGACAACGTCGGTCTGCTGCTCCGCGGCATCAAGCGTGAGGACATCGAGCGCGGCCAGGTTCTCTGCAAGCCCGGTTCGGTTACCCCGCACACCAAGTTCACCGGTGAGATCTACGTTCTGACCAAGGAGGAGGGCGGCCGTCACACCCCGTTCTTCGATGGTTATCGTCCTCAGTTCTACTTCCGTACCACCGACGTTACTGGTACGGTCAAGCTCCCCGAGGGCACCGAGATGGCTATGCCTGGTGACCACATCACCATCGAGGGCGACCTCATCCACCCGATCGCCATGGAGGAGGGCCTGCGCTTCGCTATCCGCGAGGGTGGCCACACCGTCGGTTCGGGCATCGTCTCCACGATCATTGAGTAAATTAGCTCTTTGATATAGCTGACTTAGAGAACCCGGCACTTATATGGGTGCCGGGTTCTTTTCTGCAATGGATATTGAGCCGTTGCTGGTGTCGAGAGGATCGATAATGGTCCTGGATGCACCGTCGATTAGCTCTCGGTGGCTTCATTGATGTGTTCCAAATATGAATGGATCCACCGAGAACCAATTGACTCGAGGTTTTCATTGACAGCACTTACGTGGAGCTGATAAAGTAACAACTCGTGCCCGTACGGGGCGGAAATGAAAGGTTCAGGATACATGCGTACTCTAGTTACTCTTGCGTGCACTGAGTGCAAGCGCCGCAACTATACGACCACCAAGAACAAGTCGACCATGCCTGATCGTATGGAGATCAAGAAGTATTGCCCCTGGTGCCGTCACCACACGCTGCACAAAGAGACTCGCTAGTCTCTAGTCACATACGCCAGTAGTTCAATTGGTAGAGCATCGGTCTCCAAAACCGAGTGTTGAGGGTTCGAGTCCTTCCTGGCGTGCCAGTCATTATTCCGTAAGCTCCCACTTGGGGGCTTACGGTTTACTCATGTATAAGCGCATTGCGCGGAGGTAACCCAAATGGCCAACAAGAAGAACAAGAAGAAGGCTCAGCAGTCGGCACCTGCCAACAGCGCTGCCGCCAACTCCAAGGTTGAGGCCAAGAAGGCCGTTGCCAAGAAGAACGAGAAGGCTGCGAAGTCCAAGAAGAACGAGAAGCCTGGTTTCTTCGCCCGCACCAAGAAGTATTTCGCTTCGGTCAAGTCCGAGATGAAGCGTGTCACGTGGCCCGATAAGAAGGAGCTCGTGAACTACTCGGTCGTCGTCTGCGCTTCTCTGGTCGTCGTCGGCGTCGTCATCGCTCTGCTCGATGCTGGCTTTGGCGAGGCTCTTGCTCTGTTCTCTGGATTGAGGGGCTAAACCATGTCTAAGCGTTGGTACGTCGTTCACACTTACTCCGGATACGAGAACCGCGTAAAGTCCGATCTCGAGCATCGTATCGAGACCATGGGCATGCAGGACCGTATCTTTGATATCGAGATTCCTATGGAGCGCGTCACCGAGATTAAAGAGGGTGGCAAGCGCGAGACCAAGGATTCCAAGATTTTCCCGGGTTATGTCTTGGTCCGCATGGAGATGGATGACGATGCTTGGACGTGTGTCCGCAACACGCCCGGCGTCACCGGTTTCCTGGGCGGCAACGGTAAGCCTGCACCGCTTTCCCGCGATGAGTACAATAAGATGACTCGTCGTCCCGGTAAGGGCGATTCGCCCAAGCGCACCTCGGTTGATATTCAGGTCGGCACGTCCGTCCGCGTCACCGATGGCCCGCTTACCGACTTTGATGGCAAGGTCTCCGAGGTTAACACCGAGGCTGGCAAGCTCAAGGTCACGCTGATGATCTTTGGCCGCGAGACGCCGGTCGAGCTCGACTTTAACCAGGTCGCTGTCATCGCTTAAGTTTTCGTCCGTTCGCGCGAGCGTGCTTCTTCTGTGACTGCTCATCTCAGGAGTGCTTCTAACACGTGCGTGCTTACGATATAGCAAGTACTTCACACTCGTGATTCGAAAGGAATGACCATGGCTGAGAAGAAGGTTGCCAACGTCATTAAGCTCCAGATTCTTGCTGGTGCAGCTAACCCCGCTCCTCCCGTCGGCCCCGCCCTGGGCGCTGCTGGCGTGAACATCATGCAGTTCTGCCAGGCCTTTAACGCCGAGACGCAGGATAAGAAGGGCGACATCATCCCCGTTGAGATCTCTGTCTACGAGGATAAGTCCTTCTCCTTCATCACCAAGACCCCGCCGGCGGCTCACCTCATCAAGAAGGAGCTGAACCTCAAGTCTGGTTCCGCTAAGCCCCAGGCCGACAAGGTTGGCCAGCTCTCCCAGGAGCAGCTCACCAAGATCGCCGAGATCAAGATGCCGGACCTCAATGCCAACGACATTGACGCCGCCAAGAAGATTATCGCCGGTACCGCCCGTTCCATGGGCGTCACCATCGCTGAGTAGCGATTTCTTATGGTAACGACGGGTGCTCCGACCGGGGCGCCCGTTAAATGTGTGCAATAGGGCACACGATACGATGTGGGAGGGCTCACGCCCGTTTAACCACAGGAGGTAATGCACATGGCTAAGCATGGTAAGAGCTATAACGCCGCTGCCGAGAAGATCGACCGCGCCACGCTCTACACCCCCCTTCAGGCTGCCAAGCTCATCAAGGAGCTCGACACCGCCAAGTTCGACGAGACCGTCGAGGCCCACTTCCGTCTGGGCATCGATACTCGTAAGGCTGACCAGAACATCCGTGGTTCCATCTCCCTGCCCCACGGCACCGGCAAGACCGTTCGTGTTGCCGTCTTCGCCGAGGGTGAGAAGGCTCGCGAGGCCGAGGCTGCCGGCGCCGACATCATCGGTTCCGACGAGCTCGTCGCCCAGATCCAGAAGGGCGAGATCAACTTCGACGCCGCTATCGCTACGCCGAACATGATGGCCAAGGTTGGCCGCATCGGTAAGATCCTTGGTCCCCGTGGCCTCATGCCGAACCCCAAGCTCGGCACCGTGACCATGGACGTCGCCAAGATGGTCTCCGAGCTCAAGGCCGGCCGCGTTGAGTACCGCGCCGACCGTTACGGCATCTGCCACGTGCCCCTGGGAAAGAAGTCCTTCTCTGAGCAGCAGCTCGTCGAGAACTACGCTGCCCTGTACACCGAGATCCTGCGCGTCAAGCCCTCTTCTGCCAAGGGCAAGTACGTCAAGTCCATCTCCGTGTCTTCCACCATGGGCCCTGGCGTCAAGGTCGATCCCGCTGTCCAGCGTGATTTCCTGGCTGAGTAACTAACAGTTACTGCCTGAGCAAAGCAAGCATTGCTAAAGAAACCCGGTTCTGCCTCGTGCAGGACCGGGTTTCTTGCTATCTCGGGCCCAAACCACCACAAAGGGGACAGGCACCTTTGTGGTGGTTTGGGCACTTTGGCGTCAATGTTATTGCATCGCAGCGAGCCGGTTCCAAGTGCCCCAGGTCGCCCCGAAAGAGGAGCGACGCGTACTTTGGTACGCGAGCGACGGCTTGAGGGGCGAGATGGGGTGCTTGGGGCCGGCGCAGCGTCAAGCCTTAAAAGTGGTTACCAGGGTGTTCTGGCGGTTGAGGACTCGATGGCCTCGTGGCGCTTGAGCTCGCGGCGCATGGTTTGCGAATTGAGCCAGGCTGCCTGCCAGCCACGGATGGGGTAGCGCGCTTCGTCTAGCTCAAACTGCGTATAGCCGCAGGCGTTGATAATCGTCGTCCCGCACGCGTGTTGCCGCTCGCGCTGAAAATCGGGACCGTAGCTCTGATGCACATGCCCGTGCACCATGTAGTCGGGATTCCAGGACTCGAGCGCTGTGTTAAAGCATTCGAATCCTCGATGTGCCAGATCATCCAGGTCGCCCATGCCGGCGGCGGGCGCATGGGTCAGCAGGATATCGCAGCCGCCGACCATCCTCACTTTGCGGGAGAGCTTGCGCATGCGCTTGGTCATCTCGCGCTCGGTATACATGTTGGCACCGTCTCGGTAGCGCATGGAGCCGCCAAGCCCCGCAATGCGGACGCCGCGGTACACGTAGACGGCGTCTTCGACACAGATGCAGCCACCCGGTGCATGACGTGCATAGCGGTCATCGTGGTTGCCGCGCACGTAGATGAGCGGTTTGTTGATGACGGTGACCAAAAACTCAAGATAATCCGGGTCCAGATCGCCGGCGGACAAAATCAGGTCGACACCCTCAAAGCGTTCCTTGCGAAAGCATTCCCGAAGGCATCGTTCCTCGGTATCGGCTACGGCAAGGATCTTCATAGGGCGCGGACTTTCGGCTCATCGTTGGGCTGTGGAATGGCGCCTACCACGTTGTCGGCCAGCCAGTTCATCTCGACGATTTGCGTGCTTGGCAGTGGGGGAAAGCCCTCGATCTGCACCACGCCGCTCTGACTGTGGAGCTCACCGCCAAACGGATTGATGGAGCCCTCGACGATGCCGTTGCGGAGTAGCTGCACCAGTTTGCGCGTCTGATAGGGCAGGCCCGGCGCGTAGCGAATGTCGATAACGCCCGAGCTCATGCCGTACCAGTAGTTGACGGCGCGAACCTGGTTGGCGTCACTGGTCTCATCCCAGGTGCCATGCAGCAGGCTTCGCACGATAAGCTCGTAGTATCGGCCCCAGTTCCATACCGGCATGGCGATGCCGACGACCTTGCCATCGACCAGGCGGTGGAGTCCGTAGGCCGTAGGGTCCTCCAGCGACTTGGACATGTCAGCGCCGGTCATGACGCTCACGCCTTCGCGGCACATGGCCTCGGCAAGACCGCCGGCGGGCACATCGCCCCAGGTGAGGATTACCTGCGCGCGGGGGTCGAGCAGCGAGGCGCCAATCGCAAAGGCGTTGATCTCGCTAAGTGCGCCCGACGCAAAGACCGACGCGTGGTAGCCAATGCGATGGTTGTCCGCCATGCTGGCGGCAAGGGCGCCCAGGAGGAATTTAGCCTCGTACATCTTTCCAAAATACGAACGGACGCTTTGGTGGGGAAGGCCGATAGAGCAGTTGAGGAACCGAACCTGGGGATACTCAACGGCAGCCCTGAGCGTGTATTCCATCAGGCGGTGCGAGGTCGAGAAGATGACGTTAGCACCATGTTTGACAGCCGTTTCCACGGCGGCGTAGAACACGTCCGGATCGTGGCAGTCCTCGAATGCCTCGGTGCGCACGATGCCGCCAAAGTGCTCGTCGAGATACTGACGCCCTTGGTCGTGCAAGCTGTCCCAGCTCGACGATGCACAGGGGAATTCATGGATAAAGGCGATGCGCAGAGGGTTGGCCGCCGAATAAACGGTCTTGCCCATAAAGAAGTTGAACACGCCGGAGGTGGACTTGGCGGGCGCCTCTTCCTCATCGACGCTCGGTGCCTCGACAAGATCGACCTTGTCCTCGTCATTTTTGCCGGCAATGACCAACTCGCGCCACATCTTGCACAGGCGGTTTACGACGATATCCGTCGGCGTATCCAGCAGGCGGTCCTGGTTGTACACATTGAGGTAGACGAGCATGGCGTCGGCGGGCGTAATGTCCAGGTGGTCGCCGCCCGCGCGAAGGTAGGCACGCTTAAAGAGTAGGAAGGTGTGGCGCAGGTAGTCGACCTTTTTCTGTGGCCACTTTTCGATAAGGTTCTGACCGAGCATCTTGGCGAGCGTCTCGTAGCTTCCCTCACGCGAGAACTCGATCTCGTATAGGGGACAGACGCGCCAAAACGCGCAGAATTCACCGTACAGGCGGCTTTCGACGGAGTTCCATTTGCCGGGGTAGAGACGGGTGACCTTGGCCGAAACCGTCGGGGCGTCCAGGAATTTGAGGACGCTGACGCGCTTGTTGCCTTCCTGGACATAGAACCGATGCATGAACTCGGTGACGATGATGGGGTCGCGATAGCCCTCGGTCACCTGGATGTCGTAGAGGTTGGACCACTTGCGGGCGAACTCGGTGTTAAACGGCAGCAGGGGCATAAAGTTACACGAAAAGGCAGACTGACGGCCTTTGGTGACCGTGCCGACGACCATTTCGAGCGGAATGTCCCTCAGACCGACGCTCTCTCGCTGGCCTAAGGGGAGCTGGGAAACGAGGCCGTCGAGGTCCGTAAGGTACGGGTGCTCGCTTTGGCTGATGGCGCGACGGCGTCCCTGCTCGCCGCGCTTGCGTGCTTGACGATAGGCCTCTTCCATGGTGTCTACTCCCTTAGTCGTTTAAACAACGATATAACCATGGTACCACGATGCGAAACCACCAGAAAGGTGCCTGGCCCTTTGTGGTGGTTTTAGGCGATGATGGGGGCGATGGCGCGGATGCAGGCGTCGGCTGCCGTAAAGGTGGTGCTGTCGTCGCTGACGATAAAGATGATCTTGCCCTTAATGCCAAAGTCGCCGATTTCGCTAAAGAGCACGTAGGGCTCCTTGTCAAAGCTCGAGATGGGAAGCACGGCGGCCTTGGTGGCGTCGGTGAGTTCATCTGCCAGCGCGTCCAGTGAAGCCCACTTGGACGTGTCCTTGACCGCGACGGGCACGGCAACGCGCCCAAAGGGCATCAAATGCACGAGCGTGTTCTTGGAGATGTTGGAGTTGGGGACGATGATGGTTTGCCCACAGGCGTCCTCGATGGTCGTATGACGCCAGGTGATGTCTTGGACCACGCCCGACACGCCGCCGACCTCGATATTGTCGCCGGGCTTGATGATGCCCATAAAGGTCACCTGCATGCCACCGATAAGGTTTGACAGCGTGTCCTGAAAGCCGAGCGAGATGGCGATGCCGCCGACGCCAAGAGCGGCGACGAGGGCGTTTGCGTTAATGCCAAAGCAGTTGTCGAGGATAAAGCTGCCGCCGATCGTCCAGATGACGGCACGCGCGATGTTGATGAAGATGCTCGATGCCGGAAGCGGGTTGTCGTCGCGGTTGAGCAGGTGGCGCAGGGTCTTGGATACGACCTTGGTGGCGATGGCGGTGCCTATTACCAAGATGACGGCCCAGATGATGTTGTGGACCCACCGTTGCTCAAAGAAATGAAGAATCGGTTCAAACAATTCCATGTAGGGAAAACCTCCTAATGATCGTCCAACCATGATACCCACCAAGAAGCCCGTCCGATCAAATTCGGACGGGCTTCTTGGTGGGTATAAGGTTTGCACGGCGGGGAAGAGATCTTCTCAAGGCAGTTTCCTTAGTTCTTGACCAGTGGTCCCTGCTGACGCTGGATTATCGACATGATATGCGAAAACCGCCGCAAGGGCGCCTGTCCCTTTGCGGCGGTTTTGACGTTTGTGCAGATAAAACCTGCCAAAATAAACCTGTCCCTCTTTGGCAGGTTTTAGCTCAGCAGCATGCGGTCGTTGGCGAGCTCGCCGCCCGAGACCTCCTCGAACTTCTGCAGCAGGTCGGCCACGGTGAGCGACTTTTTCTCATTGCCCGCCACGTCGTAGATCACATGGCCCTCGTGCATCATGATCAGACGGTTGCCCAGACGGATGGCGTCGTTCATGTTATGCGTGACCATGAGCGTGGTCAGGTGGTTCTCGTCGACGATCTCCTCGGTCAGGTTGAGCACCTTAGAGGCCGTCTTGGGGTCGAGGGCCGCCGTGTGCTCGTCGAGCAGCAGCAGGCGCGGCTTGGTGAGCGTGGCCATCAGCAGGGTGAGTGCCTGGCGCTGGCCGCCCGAGAGCAGGCCGACCTTGGCGTTGAGGCGTGTGTCCAGGCCAAGGTCCAGGCGCTTGAGCAGCTCAACGTACTCGTCCTTCTCGGCCTTGGTGACGCCCCACGAAAGGCCGCGACGCTGGCCGCGGCGCTTGGCGAGGGCCAGGTTCTCGGCAATTTGCATGTCGGCAGCGGTGCCGCGCATGGGGTCCTGGAACACTCGGCCCAGGTACTTGGCGCGCTGCGACTCGCTCAGACGCGAGATATCGGTGCCGTCGAGCTCAATAACGCCCGAATCGAGCGGATACACGCCGGCAATCATGTTGAGCAGCGTGGACTTGCCGGCGCCGTTGCCGCCGATCACGGTCACAAAGTCGCCGTCGTTAAGGGTAAGGTCGACGCCGGTGAGCGCGCGCTTCTCGGTAACGGTGCCCTTGTTAAAGGTTTTTTTGACGTGCGAGAGCTTAAGCATCTGCCTCATCCCCCTTCGTGTAGGAGCTGCGGAGCTTATAGCGCTCCCAAACCACGGGCACGCACAGGGCCACGGCAACAATCACGGCGGAGAGCAGCTTCATGTCGTTGGCGTCCATACCCAGCTGCAGCACGATGGCGCGAATGAGGAAGTACACCACGGAGCCAAAGACTGCAGAGGCAAGACGGACGCTAAACTGCGTCAGACCGCCGGGCAGCAGGCGGCCGAGCACCTCGCCGATAACAATGGCGGCAAGACCGATAACGATGGCGCCGGTGCCCATGCCAATGTCAGCGTACTTCTGGCTCTGGCAGATGAGCGCACCCGAAAGGCCGATAAGGGCGTTGGAGAGCACGAGGGCGATCATCTTGGTGGAGTTGGTGTTGACGCCCAGGGCGCGGATCATGTACTCGTTGTTGCCGGTGGCACGCAGCGCCGAGCCGATCTCGGTGCCAAAGAACCAGTACAGGATGGCGACGATGGCCACGGCCAGCACAATGCCCAGGATGATGGCAACGGTGGACTGCGGCAGGCCCGTCATGTGGCTGACAGACGAGAAGATGGTGCCCTTGGCAAGGATGGGCGTGTTGGACTTACCCATGATGCGCAGGTTGATGGACCACAGGCTGATCTGCGTAAGGATTCCGGCGAGGATTGCGGGAATCTCAAAGACGGTGGTCAAGATGCCCGTGACGGCGCCGGCGATGGCGCCGGCGCACATGCCAGCCAGTACGGCGAGCAGTGGGTCGACGTTATTGTTGACGATGAGCACGGCGCAAACGCAGCCGCCGAGGGCAAAGCTGCCGTCGCAGGTCATATCGGGGATGTCGAGCAGGCGGAACGTGATAAACACGCCGAGCACCATAATGCCCCAGAGGACGCCCTGCGAAATGGCGCCCTGCAATGCAATGAGCATGCTTCATACCTCCTAGGATAGGGTGGACACGTGATTTTCCATAATAGCGGTAACACTGCATAAAAGAGCTGCGGACGGATGTTTTGTCTCATCCAAAACAAGCAGGGCGAACGCCGGTCTATAGCGTTCGCCCCTGTGGCTCAGATATTGAATAACGCGGCTATGGCACGAGCGCGGGCTCTAGATGCATTGCCACGCATGACGCTATGCGTCCAGAGCGGAGAGGTCGATGCCCAGGGCCTCGGCCATCTCGTCGTTCTTGACGACGACCAGGTCCTTGCTCGAGAGATGCTTGATCGGCATATCCTCAGGCTTGGCCTCGCCCTTCAGGATCTTGACGGCCATCTCGCCTGCAGCGTAGCCCAGGTCCTCATAGTTGATGGAGAGGGTGAACACGCCGCCGGCCTTGCACATGCCCTCCTCGCCGGTAACGAAGGGGAGCTTGTTCTCCTTGCAGATCTGGCCGACCTGCGAAGCACCCGCGGCGATGGTGTTGTCGGTGGGGGAGTACAGCGCGTCGACCTTGCCCACGGCGGACTCGACGACGGACTGGATCTCGTTGGAGCTCGAGACGGTGAAGTCGGTGTACTCGAGGCCCAGCTTGTCGAGCTCCTTCTTGGCGGCCTTGATCTGGACGTCGGAGTTGGACTCGGCGGTGCAGTAGAGCAGGCCGACCTTCTTAACGTCGGGCAGGACCTTCTGCATCATCTCGAGCTGCTCGGCGACCGGGGTGAGGTCGGAAGCGCCCGTGACGTTGGTGCCGGGCTTGTCGTTGTCCTGGACCAGGCCGGAAGCGGCGTAGTCGGTGATGGCGCAGCCAACGATGGGGATATCGGCGGTGGCGCCGGCGGCAGCCTGCGCGGCGGGCGTAGCGATGGCATAGATCAGGTTGACGCCGTCGCCTACGAACTTGTCGGCAATGGACTTACACGTGGACTGGTCGTTCTGGGCGTTCTTCTGGTCGATCTTGACCTTGAGACCGCTCTTCTTGATGGCCTTGACGAAGCCGTCGTTGGCGGCATCGAGCGCGGAGTGCTCGGTGAGCTGCAGAACGCCGATGGTGTAGTCGGAACCGGCGGCAGCGGAGCCGGAACCAGAGTTGCCGCCGCATCCGGCGAGCGGAGCGAGCGCGAGCAGGCCAGCGGAGACAAGAAGGCTCCTGCGGCTGATGGTGATGTCCTTCATATCATTACCCCCAGTATAAAAATGGCTGGAAACACTGCACTAGGAAAAAGTGCAAGTGGGACTATAGTAACGCCGATGCCCATTTTTACAACATCCTGGCGCGTTTTTTAATACTGAACCGGATGGGCGGTGCTGAGGAACGACGGACGGTAACGGGGCTTACGCTGCGGGTGCGGTGCTGTCTTCTTCGTCTAGCGCGGCAAAGAGTTTCTTGCCGTCGAGCAAACGCGTGCTGACGTTTCTCATGCGGCTGACCTCAACGGTGCGCAGGGTGTCGTCGGCGCCTCGGGTGTCGTAGACCGTTCCCAGCAGATACGAGACGCCATCGCGTTGCCTGATGGCAAAGGGCCGGACCGTCATCCGCACCACCTCGATTTCGCCTCGGGTCAGGACGTTTGTGATATCAAAGCTGACGGTTGTTCCATGGTCGATGGCCTGTTCGACGAGCTCGCACGTGTCGATACGCTTGGCGTGCGGACGCGTTGCCTTGACGGGCGCGTCGTTGGCGGCCGGTGCCGGTTCGGGCATATCGAGATAGTCGCGAACATCGGCGCTCGCCATGGCGACCAGGTGCTGTGCCATGCTCTTTCGAATGGCTATGGGCGTCGATCGGTTGCGCATGACCATGCCGTGGAGCCGTATGATCTCTTCGTCAGCAAGCGGGCGGGTGAGGAGCCGATAGCCCACGCCGCGTTTATAGTCGATTTCGTATCCGGCGTGACGAAGTGCGGATATCGAGGTATAGATGCTGCGGCGTGCCGCCGAGATGGGCATGCGGGCGGGGTCGTCGGGATGGGCGAGGAGCTCGACCAGCTCGTCGGAAAGCAGTGCCTTGTCCTCGCCGGTGTTCTCGCTCAAGAGCTGCAGGATGCGTACGGCGCGATAGGCTGCCATCGAGGCGGAGCCCCTGGTCGTGGTCTCGTAGTTTTCAACAACGGCTTCGGTCATAGCGCCCACGTCCTCTCCGTTTTGGGTGGCGACGGTATGGAGCCTAGGATGCGGGGCTTTCCCAGGGGTGCAGGGCGCTCTGGGCGGTCGGTAGCCGTCGGCAAACGGTGGGTCGAGTTTTCAACAACCCTGCCTAACTGACCAAAACCTTGCCAAAAGCTTGACGGATGCTGTTGAAAAAAGCGCCTCTCGGCAGATGTCGAGAGGCGCTTGTGTGACGAGCGTTGGCGAGTGGCGACGCGAGCTAGCGTCCGACGATTAGAAGTCGGCGTTACCCACGGTACGCGGGTGCGGCAGGACGTCGCGGATATTGCCCACGCCGGTGAGGTACATCACCAAGCGCTCGAAGCCCAGACCGTAGCCGGCGTGCTTGCAGGAACCGTAGCGGCGCAGGTCAAGGTAGTACTTGTACTGCTCGGGATTCATACCCAGGTCCTTGATGCGGGCCTCGAGCAGATCCAGGCGCTCCTCGCGCTGTGAGCCGCCGATAATCTCGCCGATACCGGGAACCAGGCAGTCGGCGGCGGCGACGGTCTTGCCGTCCTCGTTCATGCGCATGTAGAAGGCCTTGATCTCGGCCGGGTAGTCGGTTACGAAGGTCGGGCGCTTAAAGTGCTCTTCGGTCAGGAAACGCTCGTGCTCGGTTTGCAGGTCGATGCCCCAGCTCACGGGATAGTCAAACTTGTGACCCGCAGCGACTGCCTGCTCCAGGATCTCGACGGCCTCGGTATAGGTGACGCGGGCAAAGTCGGAGTTGGCGACATGGCCCAGGCGCTCGAGCAGACCCTTGTCCACAAACTTGTTGAGCATGTTGAGCTCGTCGGGGCAGGTGGCCATAACGTCCTTAAGAACGTACTTGAGCATGGCCTCGGCGTTGTCCATGTAGTCGTTGAGGTCGGCGAAGGCCATCTCGGGCTCAATCATCCAAAACTCGGCGGCGTGGCGCGTGGTGTTGGAGTTTTCGGCGCGGAAGGTGGGGCCAAAGGTGTACACGTCGCCAAAGGCCATGGCAAAGTTCTCGGCATTGAGCTGGCCGGACACGGTGAGGCTCGCATGCTTGCCAAAGAAGTCCTGGCTCCAGTCGACCTCGCCGGACTCGGTGAGGGGCGGATTTTTGGGGTCGAGCGTGGTCACGCGGAACATCTCGCCGGCGCCCTCGCAGTCACTCGTGGTGATGATGGGGGTGTTGACGTAGACAAAGCCCTGCTCCTGGAAGAAGCGGTGGATGGCGGCAGCCGCGACAGAGCGGATACGGAACACAGCGCGGAACAGGTTGGTGCGCGGGCGCAGGTGCTGCTGGGTGCGCAGGAACTCGACGGTGGCACGCTTCTTCTGCAGCGGGTAATCCGGGGCGCTGACGCCCTCGACCTCGATGGAGGTAGCAGAAAGCTCGAAGGGCTGGGGCGCATCGGGGGTCAGCTTAACGGTGCCGCTGCAGATGAGGGCGGCCGAGACGTTTTGATGGGTGATCTCGTCGTAGTTGTCGAGCGCCTCGCGGTTCATGACGACCTGCAGGTCGCGGAAGCAGCTGCCGTCGTTGAGCGTAACGAAGCCAAAGTTCTTCATGTCGCGGACGGACTTGACCCAGCCGGCGACGGTGACAGTCTGGCCGCCGAGCGACTCGGCATCGGCATAGAGCTGCGCGATTTTGGTGCGGTTCACGTATCCTCCCATAACGGTTGTACGGATTATTTCCAAGCAGTTAACCATTCTAACCCGCGAGTGGGGGCGTAGCAAAACGTCAGGTGTGATGTATGGGCGTGACGTGGGCACCGCGCAAGCGCCGATTTTGCGTTGCCTAGTGCCCGCAGATGGCTTGGCGTATGAGGGCAGCGTAGGTGTCGATTCCCGCCTGGGTGAGGTGTGTGCCGTCGTCGACGAGGTATTCGCTGTGGCCCTCTGAGGCACCGTTCCAGTCGATGACGCCGGCGTTGTCGTTTTGAGCGCAGACGTCACGAATCGTCTGGTTATTGCGGTCCTGTAGCTCGAGCGGTACGCGCACGGTCACAAAGTAGATGGGCTTGCCACCTACGGCATTAATCACGTCTTGCACCTGCTGGGGGTCGCGGATGAGGCCATTGGTGCCAAGTGCGCAAATGACCACACTCGGGTCGTAATTGGCGCTGTCCTGCGCGTAGACATCCTGGAAGGTGTAGAACTGGCGGCTCACCACGCCGTCGATGTACGCGTTGGGAAGCGCCGCCTGAATGCCAGGTTGGGCACCTGCGGTGACCGAGTCGCCGATCATGAGCACGCGGGCGTCGCAGGTTCCGGTTGCCTCGTCGTAGGTAAAGCTCTTCCAGTCAAGGTTCTTGGGGACCTTTTCGGCGATAGGTCCCTCTTTGGGTTTTTGCTTGGCAGCGTCATCGGATGCGGTGTCGCTGGGCTGGGATTCTTTACCGGATGCGGGCTCGGCACCCTTGTCGTTGGCTCCGTTGTCCTGGGCGGAGGTCGCGTTCTGGGCAAGCTCGGGACGGAGCTGCTCGGCGCGGGCGGTGGCGATGCCTGCCCAGTCAAGCGGCGCGAAGGCAAGTGCGGCGACGCATGCGGCGCCAAGCGCGGGGAGCACCATGGTGGGTGCGAGGACGTGCTTTCTTGCCGTGCTGTCCTGTTGGGCCGGCTTGTGGGACCAAGGACGTTCGACGAGGCGATAGAAAACCTCGGCTACCGCAAGGATCAGTACAAGCTGTAATACCTGCTCCCACCAGGCGATGCGGGTAGTGCGGGTTGCAGGGTTCATAAGAAGCAGTAGGGGATAGTGCACCAGATAGACCGAGAACGAACGCTGTCCCAACCAGACGAGCGGCTTGACCGACAACAGACGACGTACGATACATTCCGTGTTTTGCACGCAGGTGATAAGGAGCCCGGTGAGCAGGGCAAACAGCAAAAAGCCGCCGCGGTAGAGCCAGGCGCTCTCTCCGGTCAGCATGAGTGCGCCGGCTATAACGGCAACGAGCCACGCGATAGAAATCGCGTTGACCTTTGAGATGCCCTTGTTGGCGCCGGGGGTATGGATGTCACCGCTCAGCATTTCGCGCAGACGCGGCGCGGCGATGGCGGCTAAGGCTCCGCATAGAAGCTCGGCGGCACGGGCGTCGGTTCCGTAGTAGACGCGCGATGTGTCGGCGGTGGGATTAAACATGAGGACCATGGCTGCCGTCGATGCAAGCGCGAATGCGATCGTGATGCCGATGGCGGTGTTGCGTGACCTGGTTTTGCTGCACAGCGCCATAAGGATGACCGGCCATACCAGATAGAACTGCATAGTGACAGCGCAGAACCACAGGTGCGTGAGCGGCGAGGGGAGTCCTGCAGCTGCGAAATACGAGACGTTGCGGAAGATGTAGAACCAGTTGCTCAAAAAGAGTGCCGATGGCAGGGCGTCCTGCTGCACCTTAGGGAGTAGGCTCGGGGCCGCGATGTAGGTGGCGACGGCGGTAAGCGCGATGGTCACGACGATCGGCGGCATCATGCGCGCAATGCGGCGGCAGATATAGCGCGGGTACGAGAATCCGTCGCGTGCCGTGGCCCGCATAATGCTTTTGGTGGCGAGATAGCCACTCAGCGTAAAGAAGAGCGTAACGCCCAAAAAACCGCCGGTCAGGCGGCTGGGGCGAAGGTGATATAGGACGACGCCGGCGATGGCGAGGGCGCGGAGCCCGTCGAGCGCGACGATGCGTTGGTTGCGTTGAGGCGCGGCATGTGCGGCGCCCGTGGGTGTGTTTTGCATCGATCTTCCTCCAATGTCGACCTAGCAGTCTAGCGCTCTGCGCGGACAAAGGAAGGGGGTTCGTGCGGTTGAACAACATGCCGCGGGACGATGCTTCGCTACGCAAAAGCCGCACCTGCGTTGATGCTCAGCTGCCTATATAGAAACGTTTCAGAACCTCTACATAGGCAAAAACAACAACACAGATGCGGCAAAGATGCACGGGTGGTTGACCCGTTATGTGACGGCAGTCTGCTACTTGGTCTTGGCAACCAGCAGCGGATCACCAAGCTTGACGAGCGGGTTGCCGCCGATAAGCGTTCCAGACTCGCCGACATGGTCGATGCTCTTAAGACGATTGAGCTCGGAGACGATGACGGTCACGATGTCCTCGTGACCAGCGGCCTTAATGGCCTCGCGGTCGAAGCTGATGAGCGGCTGGCCTGCCTTGACCACATCGCCCATCTCGACAAAGCGGGCAAAACCCTTGCCGTTCATTTCCACGGTGCCCAGGCCAACATGGATAAACACGCGCAGACCGTCCTCGGTAATCATGCCGATGGAGTGGTTGGTGACGGTGGTGGCGCCGATACGGCCGTTGGCGGGGGCGTAAATGGTGCCGGTAATGGGCTCGATGCCATAGCCCTGGCCGAGCATGCCCGAGGCGATGGTCTCGTCGGGAACCTCACTCAGATTGACGAGCACGCCGTTGACGGGGGCGTAGATGACGCCTTCGCGGGTGGCGAAGCTTGCTGCGGGCGGAACGGACGCCTCGCCCGACGAGGTGAACGTGGACTTGAGCGAATCGAGCAGACCCATAGATGCCTCCAACGTATCAGGCGCGCATGTTGCACGCGTGTGGTTTGCCGGAAACGTTTCGTACGTGTTTCCCAGCACGGTCAGCGCCCCTATTTTACGCTGCCTAACGATAGCTCTGAACAGCGATTTTGTGATATATCAGTTGAAGGCCAACTTATTGCGGGGGTGTTTCTGCGCCGCGGGCTCAAGTGGGGTACGCTAAGGTGCGAAAAACGAGTGCGCACGAATCGCACGGAGGGAGCACCTATGATTATTGAGAACCATGCGCTGTGGGGCGAGGAGCCGACCGAGGATTATCCGGCGACGTTTACGTATCTGGGTGCCGAGCCGCTGCCCGACAAGCCCAATGGCCGCCGCCCCGCGGTGATCATCTGCGGCGGAGGCGGGTTTACGCATATCGCTCCGCACGAGCAGGACCCGGTGGCGTTTGCATTTTTGGACCGCGGCTACCAGGCCTTTGTGCTCAACTATGTGACGAGTGGCACGGGCGACGTGAGCTTTCCGCACCCGCAGGCGGACCTCGCCAAGATGGTCGCTACCGTGCGCGCCAACGCCGACGAGTGGCATGTCGATCCCAAGCGCGTGTGCATTGTGGGTTTCTCGGCGGGCGGCATGATCTGCGCCTCATTGGCAACGCAGTGGAAGACCGGACCCTTCGCGGGCCTTGCTGGGGCTCGTCCGGAGGATATTCGTCCCGACGCCGTGGTGCTGGGCTATCCGTTGCTCGACCTTGCCTATGTGCGCGATATGCAGACACGCGATCCGCGCATCGACCTGCGCGTGCCCAAGACGGGCGGCAAGACAGGACGCGATTTGCTCAACGACTATCTGTCGATGGTGACGGGCGGCGAGGCGACCGATGAGCACTTGACCGACATTTGCCCTACCACGCACGTTTCGCGCCAGATGCCCCCGACCTTTGTGTGGGGCGTTTCGGACGACAAGACGGCGCCGATCGCGCAGGTCTACCCGTTTGCGCAGCGCATGGCCGAGGAGGGTGTTGCATGCGAGATGCACGTCTTTGACCAGGGCGGCCACGGTCTTTCGCTCGGCAACGCCAATACCGCGGTCGACAACGAGGGCAAGCAGGTGGCAGTCCGTCCTTGGATTCGCCTAGCCTTCCGCTTCCTGGAGCGTCATCTGTAAGAGGACGGGCATCCCGGCCCTTCAATAACTTGCGGTGAAATAGTTCCTATCTGGGGCGTCAACCAGCCCAGGCAGGAACTATTCCACCGCAACTTTGGTTTTGATGCCCCGCCCGGAAACTGCGTCCCGGTTTGGGCGCGGATTCCGGGATGCAGTTTCCCATAGGGCCTCGACTGGGAAAGTGCGTCCCGTTTCGGGCGGGGATTCCGGGTTGCATTTTCCGCAAGAGGCTTGTTTGGGAAACCATATCCCGTTTCGAGCCAGAATTCTGGCAGAGCGGCAAAATATCGGCTTCCGGCAGCTGGGGACGTTCCTTAAGTGCCGGCACCCTGGGACACTCCCTGTATGATTCGCATGCTACGGAGGAAAGCGGATCATTTTGGGTGGCGGTAGTCGGCTATTTCAGCGTAATGCAGGATGCGAGGAGATCGCAGTACGTTTCTCCCGTGAAATCATAATTGATCCCAAGCGGGCGGTATCCATCCTGGACATATCCCCAGTAAGGTCCGCCGGACAGCACTACAGTCTTGCCCGATGACGTCTTTCCAATCGTCCTAGAGAAGGCGGTCTCTGCGCCGTGCGGCGATCCATCGGTTGCGTATACCGTAAAGTTCGCTTTCGAGGCAACATCTTGCGCTGTAACGTCATTGGCGGTAAGGGTGTCGGACGTCGTTTCGAATTTCAACCAATCCATGGGGAACCAGTCGGAGGGGGCCATTGTAAAGTAGTCGGTTTCAAACGTCCTTGCCTGCCTTGCCTCCTCGGCTTTCTTGGCCTCTTCCTCCGCCTGGCGCCTTGCCTCCTCCTCGGCCTGCTTTGCCACCACGGCGTCGTCGCGGCGCTTGGTCGCGGCGGTCGCGAGCGCATCGGCGTCAATATTGAAGCCGGCCTTCTTGGCGCCCTCGTCCTCCTCGGCGTACTTCTTTGCCGCGGCGATCTGGTCGTCGGTCACTTCGGGCGCCTCGATCGGCTCCAGCGCCACGTCGCCCGCGTCAATGGTCTTCTTCTCGGCGGCCTTTTCGCCCAGCTTGATGTCGAGCTTGTCGGCGGGGACGGCGTAGATCGTGCCGTCGGCGGCGATGGGGGAGGCGGCGACCTCGACCTCGTAGCTTCCGCAGCGGAGCTCGACGCCCTCGCCGTCGCTGTCCACGTAGCGCACGGCGTCGACCTTCTTGCCACGCTCCTCCTTGCCCGTAATATGAACCGGCAGCCTGCTCGCTCCCGCCGAGGTGTCCCAGCCCTGGGCCGAGACGCTAAAGCGCACGGCGTGCTTCGCCGCGAGCGCCTCCTGTTCGGCCGCCTGTCGAGCCTGCTCGGGGGCGTAGACGCCGAAGTAGTAGCCGGCGCCGCCGCCCGCGGCGAGCAGCGCGGCCACGACGGCGGCGATCATGAGGGGTCTCTTTGAGCGCTTGGCCTTCGCCGGCGCCGGTGTAGTTGGCTGCGCCTCGGCTGCCGGGGCGGATTGAAAGCCGCCCTGCGATTCGGCCGGGGGTTCATATTCGTCAGCGACGGGCTCTCCGCACACGGGGCAGAACCTGGTCCCGTCCTCGACCTTCGACCCGCAATTTCGGCAGAACATGTGCAGACTCCCCTCGATCGGCGCCCGCGCGAATACCGGGCGCATCCTCATCCGCCTCTATCCTATGCGCGGACTTGCGCCCTTTGTTGCGCAACATTGCCGGGCTCTCGTCCGGGGAAGCCGTATCCCGTTCCGAGCGCCTATTCCGGGACGCAGTTTCCGCTAGAGACCTCAGTCGGAAAGCCCATCCCGTTTTAGCGTTTCGGAGTGGGATGCAGTTTCCCCAGGAGCCCCCATCGGGAAACTGCATCCCGGAATTCGCCTGAATAGTGGGGTGCGGTTTCCGAAAGGGTGCCGTCTGGGAAACCGTGTCCCAGAATCCCCTCCCGCGCCTGGTTGTTCCGCATCGCATCTATTGGGCAAAGCGATCTGTCCCCATTGCACCGATCTGTCGATTGAACATCGTTGCGTGTTCGCGCTATCATGCATGGTTACAATTGGTTAGCCATGGCAAACGGTTAGCCATAGTAAACAAAATGCAACGCCCTGCGGGCGCCGGGGGAGGAACACGGACGTGAAGCTCGATACGCTCGAGATTGGAAAGGACGCCGTTGTCGCATCGGTGACATCGGACGACCAGGCACTCCGACAACATATTTTGGACATGGGCCTAACACCGGGCACCGAAGTCACCATGATGAAGTACGCCCCCATGGGCGACCCGCTCGAGATTCGCCTGCGTGGCTACGAGTTGACGCTGCGCAAGGACGATGCCGCACGGATTGAGCTCGTGGGTGTTCACGACACCGATACGGGTCCGCGCGCTAACGCCGCAATCGGCACGACGGAGCACCCGGCACTCGGCGAGGGGACGTATTCGCCCCGTGCGGCAAAAACGGCCGTGCCCGAGGGCGCACCGCTACATTTTGCCCTCGCCGGCAACCAAAACTGCGGTAAAACCACGCTGTTCAACCAGCTTACGGGCTCCAACCAGCATGTCGGTAACTTTCCCGGCGTGACGGTCGACCGCAAGGACGGCACCATCCGTAACCACCCCGAGGCGAGCGTCACTGATCTGCCTGGTATCTATTCGCTGTCGCCGTACACGGGCGAAGAGATCGTCAGCCGTCAGTTTATCCTGGATGAGCATCCCGACGCCATCATCGACATCATCGACGCCACCAACATCGAGCGCAATCTGTACCTGACGCTGCAGCTTATGGAGCTCGATCGCCCCATGGTCATCGCGCTCAACATGATGGACGAGGTGACGGCCAACGGTGGCGCCGTGGACGTCAACCTGCTCGAGAGCCTGTTGGGCGTGCCTGTTGTCCCCATTAGCGCTGCCCGCAACGAGGGTATCGGTGAGCTGGTGGATCATGCCTTGCACGTCGCGCGGTTCCGCGAGCGTCCCGGCCGCTTGGACTTTTGCGCGCCCGATGGTCCAGACGGCGGTGCGCTGCATCGCTGCATCCACGGCATCGCCAACCTTATCGAGGACCATGCCGCGACGGCACACATTCCCGTGCGTTTTGCGGCGACCAAGCTGGTTGAGGGCGACGAGCTGGTGACCGAGGCGCTTCACCTGGACCGTAACGAGCTCGACGCCATCGAGCACATCATTACCCAGATGGAGGGCGAGGCCGGCACCGACCGCCTTTCCGCGCTGGCCGATATGCGCTTTAGCTTTATCGGCGACGTGTGTGGGCGCTGTGTCGTCAAGCCGCACGAGAGCCGCGAGCACGTGCGCTCCGTCAAGATCGACCGCATTCTGACGGGTCGCTATACGGCCATTCCGGCGTTTCTGCTGATCATGGGTCTCGTCTTTTGGCTGACGTTTGGCGTGATCGGCGCGGCGTTGCAGGGACTCATGGAGGACGGCATCGCTGCCATCATCGCCTCGGCCGATGCGGGCCTCAAGGCGTTCGGCACCAACGACGTGGTGCGCTCACTGGCTGTCGACGGCGTGCTTACGGGTGTGGGCAGCGTGCTGACCTTCCTGCCGATTATTGTCGTGCTCTTCTTGTTCCTCTCCATTCTGGAGGACTCGGGCTACATGGCGCGCGTGGCCTTTGTTATGGATAAGGTGCTGCGTCGCTTTGGCCTGTCGGGCCGCAGCTTTGTGCCTATGCTCGTCGGTTTTGGCTGCACCGTGCCGGCTATCATGTCGACCCGTACGCTCCCATCCGAGCACGACCGCAAGATGACGGTCATGCTCACGCCGTTCATGAGCTGTTCGGCCAAGTTGCCGGTCTACGGCCTGCTGTGCGGGGCGTTTTTCCCGCAGGCGACGGTCCCCGCCATGGTCTCGCTCTATCTGATTGGCATTGCGGTTGGCTGTATCGCGGCTTTGGTGCTCAACCGCACGGCATTTAAGGGCGACCCAGTGCCGTTTATCATGGAGCTCCCCAACTACCGCCTGCCGAGCGTCAAGACGACGGTGATGCTGGCATGGGATAAGGCCAAGGATTTTATTACCAAGGCCTTTACCATTATCTTTGCCGCTACGGTGGTCATCTGGTTCCTTCAGACGTTCGATATCCGCTTTAATGTGGTCGCCGATCAGTCGCAAAGCCTGCTTGCGGGCCTCGGCAGCATCATCGCGCCGGCGCTGGCGCCGCTTGGCTTTGGCGATTGGCGCGCATCCACGGCGCTCGTCACCGGACTTATCGCCAAGGAGAGTGTCATCTCGACCCTCACCGTGCTTTTGGGCGCGACCTCGCCCGCGGCACTGTCGACCATGTTTTCGCCGTTTACCGCTTACGTGTTCCTGGTCTTTACGTTGCTGTACCCGCCCTGCGTGGCGGCCATCGGCGCCGTCAGGAGCGAGTTGGGCGCGCGCTATGCCGTTGCCGTGTTCGCGTTTCAAGTGACGGTCGCCTGGATCGTGGCGTTTGTCGTGCATTCGGCGGGCATATTGCTGGGGTTGGCTTAGTTATTTATTGACGGCGCAACCTCTGTGTATCGAATTGTTTCGGCCCCGTGTCCGTTACTGACGGATGCGGGACCGTTGCTATATAATCGCCTCCACTCAAAATGATTGGAGATGTTATATATGAGTCAGGCAAGGCAAGACGGCATCACGCTCAGGCAGTGGCTCCCACTCGTCGGGCTCACCTGCTGTGCGTTCGTGTTCAACACGTCGGAGTTTATGCCCATCGGCCTTTTGACTGATATCGCCGCGTCGTTCTCGCTCACCGAGGCCCAGGCGGGCATCATGATCTCGGTCTATGCCTGGGGCGTCATGCTGCTGTCGTTGCCGCTCATGGTGTTCGCTTCGCGTTTCGAGTTCAAGCGGATGCTGCTGGGCGTGCTCGCCGTGTTCTCGCTCGGCCAGTTTCTGTCCGCTGTGGCGCCGACTTATCCCATCCTGGTCTGCGCGCGCCTGGTGGTCGCTTGCGCGCATGCCGTGTTCTGGTCGGTCGCTTCGATTATGGCCTCGCGCCTGGTCGACACGCGCCATGGGGCGCTCGCCATCAGCATGATCGCCACGGGCTCTTCCATCGCACAGATCTTCGGCCTGCCGCTCGGCCGCGCCATTGGCCTGGCCGTGGGCTGGCGTATGACGTTTGCCGTGGTCGGAGCACTGTCTGCTGTCGCGGTCGTCTACCAGGCGACCGTGTTTCCAACCATGCCGGCGGGCGAGCGCTTTACCGTCAAGCAACTGCCCGAGCTGCTCAAGAACCCGTTACTGATCGCGCTCTATGCGGTCACGGTGTTCATGGCAACTGGCTATTACGCGGGCTATAGCTATATTGAGCCGTTCCTGGCACAGGTCGCGCACGTCGACGCAAGCGCTATTACCATGACGCTGACGGCGTTCGGCTGCTCTGGTCTGCTCGGAAGCTGGCTGTTCGGCCGACTGTTCGATGGGCACCGGTTCCCGTTTCTCGCGATTACGCTCTCCGGCGTGCCGGTGGCTCTGCTGCTCATGGGTCCGGCCGCATCGTCGCTCGTGGCAGTGCTTGCCGTCTGCGCGCTGTGGGGCTGCTGCGCCACGGCCTTTAACGTGGCGTTCCAAGCCGAGCTCATCAAGCACACGCCGGCAGATTCGTCGGCCGTCGCCATGTCGATCTTCTCGGGCCTGTTCAATCTGGGCATTGGCACGGGTACCGCGATCGGCGGAGCCGTGGTTTCGGGCCCCGGTATCGCCTGGATCGGCTACGCGGGCGGTGCGATTGCTGCCGTGGGCGTCATCCTCGCTATCACGGTGATGTTCCCGGCCATTCGCCGCGCAAAGCCTGTCGCCTGATCACGTTTCCTCATCAGTTGCGGTGGAATAGTTCCTGTTTAAGGCCTCTGAAGGCCCAAGCAGGAACTATTCTACCGCAACTTATTTTGGGGAAGAGGATACAAGCCGGGCATACAATGGATGTCGTTGTGTTGCGCTTACCGGGAGGTTGCTATGTGGGCATACGAGACGACGTTCTATCAGATCTATCCGCTGGGCTTTTGCGGAGCTCCGCGCGAAAACGTCGCCCCCGTTGCCGAGGATGAGCTCGCCCAAGCTGCCGGCACTGCACCCAACCCCGATGCCCCCATCATGAAAATCGCCCAATGGGCCGATTACCTGCAGGAACTCGGCGTTGGCGCCGTGCTCATCAACCCGCCGCTCGAGTCCGATAGTCATGGCTACGACACGCGCAGCCTGCGCCATATAGACCGTCGCCTGGGTGGGGACGCCGACTTTGCCGCCGTGTGCGAGACGCTGCACGTCCATGGCATCCGCGTGGTGCTCGATGCCGTCTTCAACCACGTCGGTCGCGGCTTTTGGGCCTTCCGTGATGTGCAGGAGCGCAAGTGGGATTCGCCGTACAAGGACTGGTTCCACATCAGCTTTGACGGTGACTCGTGCTACGGCGACGGCTTTTGGTACGAGGGCTGGGAGGGCCATTTTGAGCTTGTGAAGCTCAACCTGCAAAACCCCGCCGTGGTCGATTACCTGCTTGAGTCCGTGCGTCGCTGGACCGAAGTCTTTGGCGTCGACGGTCTGCGCCTGGACGTCGCCTATATGCTCGATCGCGATTTTATGCGCCGCCTGCATACTTTTACCCGTGAGCTCAAGCCCGACTTTGTGCTGATTGGTGAGACGCTCCACGGCGACTACAACCAGATCGTCAACGACGAGATGCTCGACTCCTGCACCAACTACGAGTGCTACAAGGGCCTGTACTCCAGCTTTAACTCGGTCAACATGTTCGAGATTGCCCACTCGCTTCATCGCCAGTTTGGCGGCGACCCCTGGTGCATTTATCGCGGCAAGCATCTGCTGTCGTTTGTCGACAACCACGACGTGCCGCGCCTGGCGAGCATCCTGACGGACAAGTCCTGCCTGCGCCCCGCCTACGGCATGCTCTTTGGTATGCCGGGCATTCCGTGCGTCTACTACGGCAGCGAGTGGGGGATTGCCGGCGAAAAGGGCGGCCCCGATGGCGATTGGGCGCTACGTCCTGCGCTCGATGAGCCCGCGCCCAACGAGCTGACGGCATTTGTCACGCAGCTGGCGCACCTGCGCTCGGCAAACGACGCGGCAGCCCGTGCCCTCAACTACGGTGCCTATCGCAACGTGGTGATCCAGAACAAGCAGCTGCTGTTCGAGCGCGCCTGCGATGACGCGACGGTGCTCGTGGCGGTCAACGCCGTGAACGAGCCCTATACCTTTGGAGCCGGCGAGCTCAACGGCTCCTTCGTCGATCTGCTTGCCGACGATGCGCCCACGGTCGAGCTGCCGGGCTCCTTTGAGCTTGCGCCCTACGAGGTGCGCTATCTGTTGAGGGCCTAGGCCATGGCCGCGCCAGACGAGGGCTATCAACATATTGAGCATGGGTTTGAGCCCGTGTTTGACGAGCACTCGCGCGTTTTGGTGCTGGGGTCGTTTCCCTCGGTGCTCTCGCGCGCCAATGCCTTCTATTACGGTAATCCCCAGAACCGCTTTTGGCGCGTGATGGCCGCGTGCCTCGGTGTGCCCGTGCCGCCCAACGAGGGCAATCCTTTGGCAAGCGGTGAGCCCGCGACGCTCGATGCCTCGATTGCCGCCAAGCGGGCCATGCTGCTGAACGGCGGCGTGGCCCTGTGGGACGTGATCGAGGGCTGTGACATCAAGGGCTCAAGCGACGCCAGCATCAAAAACGTCGTTCCGGCGCATGTCGAGCGCATTACCGGCGCAGCTCCCATTGAGCAGGTGATATGCAACGGTGGTACAGCTGGTCGGCTCTTCAAGCGCTATCTACAAGAACGCACGGGGCTGTCGGCCATCGTTCTGCCGTCGACTAGTCCCGCCAATGCGGCATGGCGCCTGGAACGCCTTGTCGAGCGCTGGCGCGAGGCCGTTGACTGGGGCGCTCTGTAATTTAGATATCTGATTGGGCGCGGGTGCTGAGGCGTTTCATGATGGCATGCCAGATCGGTGCGGGCAGCGCGGGCTTGACGCGCACCATGCCGTCGGCATCGACGCTACCGGCATTGCCGCCGCCAAGCAGCTGCGCATGTTCAATGGAGCAGCCCATGCGCACAGCGCCCACAAGCTTATCTATCGCTTCCGAAAATGGCCGACGCAAGAGGCCCATACGCGGGGAGTGGCGAAGCGCTGCGATGCCGCTGCCGGCACGGATGACAACGCCGTCGCACCATGGCAGGTCACGTAGAATACATGCCCGGTATAGGCGGTCGAGGGCTTCGTCCGCCTGCTTGGTGTTTTTGGACAGGGCCTGAACGACGACATAGACGCGCGCGTCTGTATTCTTAAAGCGATCGAGTATCTCCTCGACAGTGATCATAGCCTCATCATCACATGCATCATCAACAGCGAGCACCATGCCATCGACTGCACCGGCATCATCCGCCTCCAAATCGATCGGGCGGGGGAGCGCGGTGCCAGAAAGCTGAGCATAGGCGGCGATGGCATCCTGCAGGTCCCAGAGCAAAAACTCAAGATCGGCGCTATTGGGAATGCTGATATACGCAATGGTTTGCAACGTTTTTGGTACATCGCCGCGTGCGGTCGTCTCCATGCCGCCTCCTTTCCGGTTGGTTTCCGTTTAGGTTACACCGTCTGGTGACGCCTCGCCGCGCTATCCTAGTGCAACCCTTACGAAAGGAACGCCATGCGCCTGCCCATGAATACTTCGCTTGCCACGCTCAAGCCCTCCGGCATCCGCCGGATTAACGCACTTGCCGCCCAGCATCCGGGGTGCATTGCGCTTGCGCTCGGCGAGCCCGATTTTCCCACGCCCGACGTGATCAGCGCCGAGGTGACCGCCTCGCTCGACCGCGGCGACACACACTATCCGCCCAACAACGGACGCCCTGTCCTGCGCGAGGCACTGTCCGCATATATGGGCGACGCGGGTCTTTCGTTTTCGGCTGACGAGGTCATCCTGACCGATGGCGCGACCGAGGCCCTGTCGGCCACGTTTATGGCCATGCTCAATCCTGGCGACGAGGTCATTATCCCCACGCCGGCTTTTGGCCTGTACGAGAGCATCGTCGTGGCCAACCACGCCAAGGCGGTCTTTTTGGATACGGAGCCCGCGCAATTCCAGATCGACGAGGAAGCGCTTCGTGCCTGCGTGACGCCGGCGACCAAGGCCATCGTCATCTGCTCGCCCAACAACCCCACGGGCTGCATCCTCAACGCGGCATCGCTCGACGCCGTGGCACGCGTGGCAGAGCGGGCGGGCATCTACGTAGTCTGCGACGACGTCTACAACCGTCTCGTCTATGTGGATGGCTACGAGCGCTTCGCCCAGCGACACCCGGAGCTGCGCGAGCAGACAGTGATCATCGAGAGTTTCTCCAAGCCCTGGGCCATGACCGGCTGGCGCTTGGGTTGGCTCGCAGCGGCAGCCCCCGTCATCGCCGAGATCGCAAAAGCACACCAATACCTAGTATCGAGTGCCGTTTCATTTGAGATGGACGCAGCAGCGCGAGCCCTGACCGTCGACCCAACCCCCATGCTCAAAGTCTACCGAGCCCGCCGCGAGCGTGTACTCGAAGCCTTAAACGCCATGGGCCTCGACGTGGTAGAGCCCGCAGGAGCCTTCTACACTTTCCCGAGCATCAAAAAGTTCGGCCTAACCAGCGAAGACTTCTGCATCAAAGCCATCGAAGAGGCAAACGTAGCCCTAGTCCCCGGAGATTGCTTCGGCACCGAAGGCCACATCCGCCTAAGCTACTGCGTTTCCGACGAAAACCTGGACGAAGGCCTCCACCGCCTGTCCACCTTCATTTCAACCTTATAGCCCAACGGGACGCAACGCATCAGCCCACCGACATAAGGGTTATGCGTGGGGCGCGTCGCTCAACGGACACGAGGATTCGCAGCAAAGGCAACGTAGCTCCGGCCGGGAGGGGCAGGGCGAGTTTTCCGTAGATTCCGCACGAGCCGAAGGCCACTTAATGTGGCCTTCGTGCGAGCCCAGGACTTGACCGAGCGGAAAACTCGCCCTGCCCCTCCCGGCCGGAGCGTATGCAGGGTTTGTGTACGAATCCTCGCGCCCGTTGACCGACGCCGGGGTCCCCGCCATAATACTTTCGGTTCACGCACGAATCCGCTGCCAGAGACAGCCGGTGCAAACGGGCATCGCCCGCGAGCTTAATGGGATATCCCGCCAGCCGAGGTGGTCGAGTTGATATGTCTTCTCGCCCCCGTCGCTCATGCAGCGCGGGGGCTTTCTTTTTGGACATGCCCCCGTCACGTCCTTGTGGCGGACCGTGCCCGGAAAGAATTCGAGGAGGTGTAATTCATGCCCCAGCAGTACAAAATCGACAAGGTTGCAGAGATCGAGTCTCGTATCGCCGAGAACGCCGGTCTGTTCGTCGTCAACTACAACGGTCTGACGGTTAAGCAGGCTCAGGAGCTGCGTCATCAGCTTCGCGAGTGCGGCGCCGAGATGAAGGTCTACAAGAACAACCTGGTCAAGATCGCTCTCAAGAACCAGGAGCAGCCCGAGCTCGACGAGATCCTCGCCGGCCCCGTCGCTTATGTGTTCTACGAGTCCGAGCCGGTCGAGGCCGCTAAGGCCCTTAAGGACTTCTCCGCTAAGTCCAAGGGCGTCCTTGAGATCAAGGGCGGTATCTCCGACGGCAAGGCCGTTTCCGCTGATGATGTTAAGGCTATCGCCGAGCTGCCCACCAAGGATCAGCTTCTCGGCCAGATCGCCGGTCTCATCTCCGGTTTCGCTCGCGACATCGCTGTCTGCGTCAACGGCGTTTCCTCTGGTCTCGCTCGTTCGATCCAGCAGGTCTCCGAGCAGAAGGCAGCCTAGTCGCTGTTTTCACCCGCGGCGGCAACGCCGCACCCCTGGCGCATTCGCGCCGTGTTTTAACTGATCTCCGTGCATCCGCACGGAAACCGAAAGGACTTAGAAATGGCTAAGCTTACCACCGATGAGATCATCGATGCTCTTAAGGAAATGACCCTTCTCGAGGCTTCCGAGCTCGTCAAGGCTATCGAGGACACCTTCGGCGTTTCCGCCGCTGCTCCTGCCGCTGTTGTCGCCGCTCCCGCTGCTGGCGCTGCTGAGGCCGAGGAGAAGACCGAGTTTGACGTCGTGCTCGAGGGCTTCGGCGACAACAAGATCCAGGTCATCAAGGCCGTCCGTGAGCTCACCAACCTTGGCCTGAAGGAGGCCAAGGAGGTCGTCGAGGGCGCTCCCAAGGCTGTTCTCGAGGGTGCCAAGAAGGAGGACGCCGAGGCTGCCAAGGAGAAGCTCGAGGCTGCTGGCGCTGCTGTCACCCTCAAGTAATCAGGCTCTCTCGCCAGATTTCTTTGCAGACGGGGCTCGCTATGCGAGCCCCGTCTTTTTTGTATCGGCCCCTCATTCCCATTGCTCGGCACGCAGAACATCGTTGTCTTCGCCGTGCCAATCCCGTTACCGCTGGGGCGTAAAATTGCACCATTCGGGCAATAATTTGCGTTGACCTGCTGAAGAATTGTCTCTGCCTTGTAGCGACATATAGTTCCAGCGGTAAGATGCTTGGGTATCGCAATTTGGTCTGCGGCTGTGTGCCGCACGCATGGGGCGCTTTTGCGCCTGCGAAAGGATCTTTGAATAACATGAAGGCAATCATCCCCGCCGCCGGTCTTGGCACGCGTTTTCTGCCTGGCACCAAGTGCACGCCCAAAGAGATGCTGCCGGTGCTCGACAAGCCCGTCATTCAGTACGTCGTTGAGGAGGCGCTCGACCCCGAGGAGGTCGACGACGCCATCATCGTTACTTCTCCCGGTAAGCCCGAGCTACTGAACTACTTCCAGCCCGATCGCTCGCTCGAGAACCTGCTGCGCGAGCGCGGCAAGAACGCCTATGCCGATGCCGTCGCCCACGCTGGCGGTATGCCGGTCGACTTCCGTTATCAGTACGAGCCCAAGGGCCTCGGCCATGCTATCCGCTCTGCTGCCGACGCCGTGGCAGGGGAGAACTTCCTGGTTCTTCTGGGCGACTACGTTGTGCCTAATCGCGACATCTGCGACAAGATGCTCGCCGTTTCCAAGGAGCACGGTGGAGCTTCGGTTATCGCCGTCGCTGCTTGCTCGCCCGAGGAAGTCAGCCGCTACGGCGTTATCGCCGGTGAGCGCGTCGGTTCGCTCGAAGGCGCCGAGGACGTTGCCGATGCCGAGCCGGGCGCTGTCTGGCGTATCGGCGGTCTGGTCGAGAAGCCTGCTCCCGAGGCTGCTCCGTCCAACCTGTACATTGTCGGTCGCTACTTGCTGAGCCCGCTGGTCATGGACCTGCTGGCAGATCAGCAGGCCGGCAAGGGCGGCGAGATCCAGCTCACCGACGCCATGGCCCGTTCGCTCGACCGCGAGGCCATGTACGCTGTCGTCATCGACCCGCTCTCGGGCTACGACACCGGCACTCCCTCTGGCTGGATGGCCACCAACGCCCTCATGGCTGCAAGCGACCCCCGCTTTGCCAGCGCCTTCTGGGACGCCATTGACGAGCGCGGCGGATTGATGCGCAAGTAAGCCTTCGGGCATCGACATTTACGGGCGCGGACTTCGGTTCGCGCCCGTTTTTTATAAGAGCTGCGATTGCTGGCCCTCTGTTCACAGAAAATATATGAACAGGTGTTCGATATACATGCATCTACCTGCGCATTTTCTGTCGAAAAACTTTGCTACTCCAAAAACTCAATTGCGTCAAGGCTTTTCTTGCCCAACGATCGGTACCTGATAAACTATTAGGTTGCGATAACTGGCGAAGCTATGCCTCGCCAACCCACCGAGCATTTCCGTGAAGGAGGAAAAACCTGGTGACCTACGCATACACTGCCACTGAGCGCAAGCGCGTCAGCTTCGGGAAAATCCCGGAGGCCATGGAGCTCCCCAACCTTATCTCTGTTCAAAGGGAATCCTTTGAGCGTTTTAAGGACGAGGGCCTTCGTGAGGCGTTCAAGGAATCCAGCCCCATCCAGAGCCAGAACCATGTTCTCGAGGTTACCTTCGGCGAGCATCAGTTCGGCGACCCCGCGCACACCGTCGAGGAGTGCCGCGAGAAGGACATGACCTATCAGGCCCCGCTTCTGACCGACGTCCGTCTCACCAACAAGGAGACCGGCGAGATCAAGGAGCAGCTCGTCTTTATGGGCGACTTCCCCATGATGACCGATCAGGGCACCTTCATCATCAACGGTACCGAGCGTATCGTCGTCTCGCAGCTCGTCCGCTCCCCGGGCGTGTACTACAGCTCCGAGATGGATTCGGGCAAGCAGATCTACAAGGCCCAGATCATCCCGTCCCGCGGTGCCTGGCTTGAGTTTGAGGTCGACAAGCGCGACCAGCTCATGGTCTCCATCGACCGTAAGCGCAAGCAGAGCGCCACGATGTTCCTGCGCGCCCTTGGCATCGCCGTCACCAACGACGACATCATCGAGCTGCTCGGCAACTCCGATGTGATCAAGCGCACCCTCGAGCGTGATACCGCCCTCACCCGCGAGGATGCCCTTATCGAGATCTACCGTCGTCTGCGCCCGGGCGAGCCTCCCACCGTGGACGCTTCCCGCAGCCTGCTCGAGGGCCTGCTCTTTAACCCGCAGCGCTACGATCTGGCCCGCGTCGGTCGTTACAAGGTCAACAAGAAGCTCAACCTCACCACCGAGGAAGAGGTCACGGTGCTCACCGACGAGGATATCGTCGCTACGCTGCGCTACCTGCTGTCCCTCGCCGCCGGCGAGCAGGGCTTCAAGGTCGACGACATCGACCACTTTGGCAACCGCCGCATCCGCACCGTCGGCGAGCTCGTCGCCAACCAGTTCCGTATCGGCATGAGCCGTATGGAGCGCGTTGTCCGTGAGCGCATGAGCTCCCAGGACATCGACGAGATCACCCCGCAGTCGCTCATCAACATCCGCCCGATCGTGGCCTCCATCAAGGAGTTCTTCGGTTCCTCGCAGCTCTCGCAGTTCATGGACCAGGCGAACCCCCTGACCGGTCTGACCCACAAGCGCCGTCTGTCCGCACTCGGCCCTGGCGGTCTTGCCGGCCACAAGTCCGGCTCCAGCCGCCGCACCAACGTGCCGACGGCCGTCCGCGACGTTCACAACTCGCACTACAGCCGCATGTGCCCGATCGAGACTCCCGAAGGCCCCAACATCGGCCTGATCGGCTCGCTCGCCCTCTACGCCCGCGTCAACGAGTACGGTTTCATCGAGGCTCCGTTCCGCCGCGTCGAGAACGGCGTTGCCACCGACCAGATCGACTGGATGACCGCTGACGAGGAAGAGAAACACGTCATCGCGCCGGCCAACACGCCGCTCGATCCCAAGACCAACGAGTTCATCACGACCGATGCCGAGGGCAAGCTTGTCCGCCCGCACACCGTGATCGCCCGTACCCGCGACTTCGACGGCTCCTTCGGCGCTCCCGCCGACGTGCCTGTCGAGGACGTCGACTACATGGACGTCTCGCCGCGTCAGATGCTCTCCGTCGCAGCCACGCTGATCCCGTTCCTGGAGCACGACGACGCCAAGCGTACGCTGATGGGCGCCAACATGCAGCGTCAGGCCGTGCCGCTGGTTCACCCTGCCGCTCCCTATGTCGGTACCGGCATGGAGCGTCGCGCCGCTCTGGACTCCGGCGAGGTCACCCTGGCCAAGAACGCCGGCGAGGTCATCTTTGCCGACGCTGCCAAGATCATCGTCAAGCATGCCGGCGGCATGGACGAGTATCACCTGGCCAAGTACCAGCGCTCCAACCAGTCCACCTGCATCAACCACCGTCCGCTCGTGCGCGTCGGTGACACCGTTGAGCAGGGCGAGCCCCTGGCTGACGGTCCTTCGACCGATCATGGCGAGCTCGCACTGGGCCAGAACCTCACCGTGGCATACATGCCGTGGGAAGGCTTCAACTACGAGGACGGTATCGTCGTGTCCGAGCGCCTGGTGGCCGAGGACCTGCTGACGACCATCAACATCACCCGTCACGAGATCGATGCTCGCGACACCAAGCTCGGCCCCGAGGAGATCACCCGCGAGATCCCGAACCTCTCCGAGGACATGCTTGCCAACCTCGACGAGGACGGCATCATCCGCATCGGCGCCGAGGTCGGCCCTGGCGACATCCTGGTCGGCAAGGTCACGCCTAAGGGCGAGAGCGCTCTGACCGCCGAGGAGCGCCTGCTGCGTGCCATCTTCGGTGCCAAGGCCCACGACGTCCGCGACACCTCCCTTAAGATGCCTCACGGCGCTTACGGCCGCGTCATCGACGTCGTCCGCTTTAGCCGCGAGAACGGCGACGACCTGGCCCCCGGCGTCAACGAGCAGGTGCGCGTTTACGTCGCCCAGCGTCGTAAGATCCAGCAGGGCGATAAGATTGCCGGTCGCCACGGCAACAAGGGTGTTATCTGCAACGTTCTGCCGGTCGAGGACATGCCCTACATGGCTGACGGTACCCCGATCGACGTTATCCTCAACCCGCTGGGCGTTCCTTCGCGTATGAACGTCGGCCAGCTGCTCGAGTGCCACCTTGGCTGGGCTGCTGCGTGCGGTTGGGATACCGAGCAGGCCGACTCCGACAAGTACGTCCCCGGTCCGTTCTTCACCGCGACGCCCGTCTTCGACGGCGCCAAGGAGGACGAAATCGCCGAGGTCATCCGTCGTGCCAACAAGAACATGCTCAACAAGGCCACCGCTGCCTTTGGCGATCACATGCGCCCCGAGTTCGTCACCCAGCTTGACGAGCGCGGCAAGACCCGCCTGTTCGACGGCCGCACCGGCGAGGAGTTCCGCGAGCCCATTACCGTGGGTACGTCCTACATCCTCAAGCTCGGCCACATGGTCGACGACAAGATCCACGCCCGTTCGACCGGCCCTTACAGCCTGGTTACCCAGCAGCCTCTGGGCGGCAAGGCTCAGTTCGGCGGCCAGCGCTTCGGCGAGATGGAAGTTTGGGCACTGTACGCGTACGGTGCGTCCAACGTCCTGCAGGAGATCCTGACCGTCAAGTCCGACGATACCGTGGGCCGCGTCAAGACCTACGAGTCCATCGTCAAGGGCGAGAACGTTCCTGTCCCGGGTATCCCCGAGTCCTTCAAGGTTCTCGTCAAGGAGATTCGTTCGCTCGCACTGGACATCGAGCCCATGCACGATGCCGACGAGGACGCCTCCGCCCCTGTGACCGCCGAGGAGACCTCTGCTCTCGACGACCTGGCTGCGCTCGCCGGCGTTGACGCCGACGTCGAGGCCCAGGATGCCGAGACCGACGAGGCGCCCGAGGCTGTCGCCGCCACGACCACTGATAAGGAGTAGTTGACTGTGGCAGATTTCGAAGCTACTGATTTTGACTCGGTAAAGATCTCCCTTGCCTCCGCCGACCAGATCCGTTCCTGGTCGCACGGTGAGGTTAAGAAGCCGGAGACCATCAATTACCGTACCCTCAAGCCCGAGAAGGACGGCCTGTTCTGCGAGAAGATCTTCGGTCCCGCCAAGGACTGGGAGTGCTCCTGCGGCAAGTACAAGGGCATCCGCTTTAAGGGCATCGTCTGCGAGCGCTGCGGCGTCGAGGTCACCTCGGCCAAGGTGCGTCGCGACCGCATGGGCCACATCGAGCTCGCCGCTCCCGTGTCCCACATCTGGTATTTCAAGAGCCCCACGAGCTTCCCGATGAGCCGTATGCTCGACATCAAGTCCAAGGACCTCGAGAAGGTTCTGTACTTTGCCAGCTACATCATCACCGAGGTCGACTACGAGGCTCGCGAGGCCGACGCCGACGACCTGCGCGAGGAGCTCGCCGCCGATCTGGAAGAGATCGATGCCGAGTGCGCCCGCCAGATTGAGTCCCTCAAGGAGCAGGGCAACCCCGAGAACTTTGACGAGTTCTCCGACGAGGAGCCGCTGACCCCCGAGGAGATTGCCTCTGGCATCGTCGACATCGAGGAAGAGTGCAAGGACGAGAAGCAGCTCCGCACGGACGCCTTCAACGCCTTCATGAAGCTCACCGAGCGCGACCTCATCTCTGATGAGCCGCTGTTCCGCGAGATGACCCGTTACTACTCCATGTACTTCAAGGGTGGCATGGGTGCCGAGGCCGTCCGCGACCTGCTCGCTGCCATCGACCTCCCCTCCGAGGCCGAGAAGCTCAAGGCCATCATCGCCGACGAGGACTCCCAGAAGCAGAAGCGCGAGAAGGCCGTCAAGCGCCTCGAGGTCGTTGACGCCTTCCTGAAGGGCGGCAACAGCCCCGCGAACATGATTCTGGACGTCATCCCGGTCATTCCGCCCGATCTGCGCCCGATGGTCCAGCTTGACGGCGGCCGCTTCGCTGCGTCCGACCTCAACGACCTGTATCGTCGCGTGATCAACCGTAACAACCGACTCAAGCGCCTGCTCGACCTGGACGCCCCTGCGATTATCGTGAACAACGAGAAGCGCATGCTCCAGGAGTCCGTGGACGCCCTGTTCGACAACGGCCGTCGTGGTCGCCCGGTCTCTGGTCGTGGCGGTCGCCCGCTCAAGTCGCTCGCCGAGGCCCTCAAGGGCAAGCAGGGTCGTTTCCGTCAGAACCTGCTGGGTAAGCGTGTCGACTACTCCGGCCGTTCGGTTATCGTTACCGACCCCAAGCTGCTGCTGCACCAGTGCGGTCTGCCCAAGACCATGGCGCTGGAGCTCTTCAAGCCCTTCGTCATGAAGCGCCTGGTCGAGCTTGGCAAGGTCGAGAACATCAAGGGCGCCAAGCGCGCTATCGACCGCGGTGCCACCTTTGTGTGGGATATCCTCGAAGAGGTCATCGACGGCCGCGTCGTGCTGCTCAACCGTGCACCGACCCTGCACCGTCTGTCCATCCAGGCCTTTGAGCCGGTGCTGGTCGAGGGCAAGGCTATCCACCTGCACCCGCTGGTCTGCTCGCCCTTCAACGCCGACTTCGACGGCGACCAGATGTCTGTCCACGTGCCGCTGTCCAGCCAGGCTCAGGCCGAGGCTCGCGTGCTCATGCTCTCTGCGAACAACCTGCGCTCGCCGGCATCCGGCAAGCCGGTTAACATCCCCTCGCAGGACATGATCATCGGTGTGTACTACCTCACCCAGGTCCGCGAGGGTCTGCCGGGCGAGAACCACGTGTTCTCGAGCTTCGACGACGCACTGCACGCCTATGACTGCCGCTCCGAGGTCGACATGCAGGCCAAGATCCAGGTCCGCGTGTCCGCTGCCGATGCCAACGTCATCAACGAGGACGGCACCCGTATCTTCCGCGTCAAGAACGGCAAGAACGAGTTCGTCGACTACGATGTCACCGGCAATAAGACCGCTCGCTTCGAGACCTCTATCGGCCGCATCATCTTCAACCGCCAGTGCCTGCCCGAAGACTACGAGTTCATGAACTACAAGATGGTCAAGGGCGACGTGGCCAAGCTGGTTGCCGACTGCTGCGATCGTTACCCCGAGGCCAAGGTCGGCCCGATCCTTGACGCCATCAAGTACTCCGGCTTCCACTACGCTACCCGCGCCGGCCTCACCATCTCGGTGTGGGACGCTCTCATCCCTGCCGAGAAGCAGGAGCTGCTCGACCGCGCCCAGGCCAACGTCGACCAGATCAACGAGTACTTCGAGGAGGGCTTCATCAACGAGACGGAGCGCCACATCGAAGTCGTTAACGAGTGGACCGCTTGTACCGATAAGGTTGCAGCGCTCATGCTCGACATGTTCGACGAGGAGAACCCGCTGTACATGATGGCCGACTCCGGCGCCCGTGGTTCTAAGACCCAGCTGCGTCAGCTCGGCGGCATGCGTGGCCTGATGGCAGACATGTCCGGCGAGACGATCGACCTTCCCATTAAGGCGAACTTCCGCGAGGGTCTGCTGCCGCTCGAGTACTTCATTTCGACCTACGGCGCCCGTAAGGGCCTGGTCGATACCGCATCCCACACCTCGGACTCTGGTTACCTGACCCGTCGTCTTGTCGACGTGGCCCAGGACGTCATCGTCCGCGAGGAGGACTGCGGTACGCACGAGGGCGTCACCTACAACCTCATCATCCCCGGCACCACCGACCTCAACACCGACCTCGTCGGCCGTTGCTTCATTGAGGACGTCGTGGCTCCCGATGGCACCGTGCTCTTTGAGCAGGACGGCTACATCGAGAAGGTCGCCGACATCCAGAAGATGGTCGATGCCGGCCTTAAGAAGGTCAAGCTTCGCGCGCTGCTCACCTGCCGCTCCAAGTACGGCGTGTGCCAGAAGTGCTACGGCTGGGATCTTTCCACCCGTCGTCCGGTCGCCATCGGTACTGCGGTCGGCATTATTGCCGCCCAGTCCATCGGCGAGCCCGGTACGCAGCTTACGATGCGTACCATTCACTCCGGCGGCGTCGCTGGCGTCGACGATATTACGCAGGGTCTGCCTACGGTCAGCCGTATGTTCGATATCGTCGGCAACGTCAACGAGAAGATCCTGGGTCGCGAGGCCGAGCTGGCTCCGTACTCCGGCCACCTCTCGATTAAGCCCGAGAAGTCCGAGTACGTGCTGACGCTCACCGACTCCGAGGATCACACCCGTGTCCTCGACGAGCGCCGCGTCCCCGCTTCGGTGCGCTTTATGCCCGAGATCGAGGACGGCTGCGAGGTTCGCGCCGGCGATCAGATCACCAAGGGCTTCGTCAACTTCCGTAACCTGCGCAAGCTGACCGACATCGAGTCGACGATGCACACCTTCGTCGAGAGCGTTAAGGACGTATACACCAGCCAGGGCGTCGACCTGAACGACAAGCACATCGAGGTGCTCGCACGTCAGATGCTGCGTCGCGTTCAGATTACCAACCCCGGCGACTCCAAGTACCTGCTTGGTCAGTACGTCGACCGCTACGAGTTCGCCGACGAGGTCGAGCGCGTTGCCCGTCTGGGCGGTCAGGCTCCTGTGGCCGAGCCCGTCATCCTGGGTACGCTCAAGGTCGCGTCCAACATCGACTCCTGGCTGTCGAGCGCTTCGTTCATCCGTACCGCCGGCGTCCTTACCGAGGCTGCCATCGAGGGCAAGGTCGACCACCTGCTCGACCTTAAGTCCAACGTCATTGTCGGTAAAAAGATCCCGGCTGGTACTGGCCTCAAGCCGTACGCCAACGCCAAGCTGACGTATCGCACGGCCGACGGCTACGTGGACATCGACGGCCCGGCTTCGCCCAACGCCAAGTCGCTGCCCGAGTGGGCTCCTGTGGAGCTCAAGGACCTGGACGAGCAGCTCCCGCAGCAGCTCGACTGGGCCGGCTACGACGAGTTCGGTGGTGCTGACGGTTCGTTCACCCGCAACGGCCACACCATCTCCGCCGAGAAGGCTCGCCTGTACCTGTTCGACGACCTGGGCGTGTCGCAGCGCTGGACCAACAAGTTCAGCGAGGTCGGCATCGAGACGGTCGGCGACCTGGTCGGCAAGTCCGAGGAGGATCTGCTGCGCATCGATGGCATCGGTGCCAAGGCGATCGAGGAGCTCCGTGACGGTCTTGAGGCCCACGACCTGCTCTACATCCTCGAGAACAACGACGACGTTGCCGACGAGGAAGACCTCTCGCAGCTGCTGCAGATGGTCTTTAGCCCCGACGGTCCGGACGACATCCTGCTGGGCACCTCCGCCGCGCCGACGCATCACGCCGACGCCGACGAGGAGCTCCTGGGCGCCCCGATCGACGACAAGAAGGCTCCCGCCAACGGTGCCATCAACGAGGACATGGCTTCCCTCGACGAGCTGCTCAACCAGCTCGTGGACACCGACGACGCCGAAGAGGCCAAGGACAACGACGAGGAGTAATTTCCTAGTACGTTAACCGCCCTTCCAAAGACCCGCTTCCCAACAGGGGAGCGGGTCTTTTTTGTTAAAGAAAACCTGCCAAAAAGGGACAGGTTTATTTTGGTAGGTTTTTCCTGCTTGAATTTGAAACATTTCGCCCGACAAGAGCGTATTTAAGGTGAGGGCCTCACCAAGAATTATTAACGTCACCGGGAGGTGATTATGGAAGAACAAGCATTTAGACAGGCGGTCGAAGACCACCGGGATGTCGTGTTTCGGATCGCGTTGACGTACCTGCGTGATCGCGCCGACGCCGACGATATCGCTCAAGACGTCTTTCTGAAGTTACTCAAAAGCGATGCGCAATTTGAAAGCTGGGAACATCTTCGTCGATGGCTTATCCGGGTCACGATCAATGAATGCAAATCTCTCTTTCGAAAGCCATGGAGGCGTGTGGAGGATATTGAGAACCTGGCCGAGTCGCTTTCGACAGCGCAGGATGAGACCAAGGCCGTCCTGTCAGATGTCATGCGGCTTCCGGAACGATTCCGTATCCCCATCGTGCTCTATTACTATCTGGGCTTTTCGACCTCAGAGATTGCCGAGTTGTTGCATGTACCAGCCGCGACCGTTCGAACGCGTTTAGCTCGTGGTCGATCGAAGCTCAAATTCATCCTAGAGGAGGGCGACCGTGAAATCCAATCAAATCAAGCAGGCCTTCGAGTCCATCCAAGCCGATAGCAATCTTGCAGATCGCGTCCTTAATACCGCTGCGGGTGAGCCGCTTCATCGAAAGGGCCACGCGAAGCCTCTCTATGTTGCCGTAATCGGATGTCTTGTCGGAGTGTTGGCGACCGGAGGGGTCGCCTACGCAGTTATCAATTCCAGCTATTTTGCCTCAGCCTGGGGAAACCACGGCAACGGGGATTCCATTACCTGGACCAACGGCGGTTCATCGGGGACTAAATATACCTACACCAGAGAGTTTGGTGACGGCATCGCGCCCCAAAGCCTGGAGGGCGCAGTTCAGGAGGTTAATCTGTCCGTCGAGGGTAACGGCTATACGCTTGATATCCATGAGATGGCTATTGACCAAAACGGCTGCGGAGCCGTGACGTTTACGTTGTCCAATTCAAATGGCGTTAACTACTACAAGCCGGCAGCAGAGACAGGCGAACTTGTTCTCTATGGTGAAGAAGAACAAGGCATCGGCACGCCCAGCATGAACTTCGGCGAGGAATGGGCTGACACACGCTGCACAATTGATAAGGACACATCAAGCGATACTGTCATTAATGGCACGATGTACTTTGCTTCGATGGATCGCGAGCGAGGTTTTCAACATGCGGTCACCTGGAATATCTCGTGGACCGAGGGCGAAGGAGAGGATGCGAAGCCGTTCGAGGCATCGACGCCCGAGTTTAGCGTTGGAGCGAACGTCGATACTAAGGAACTCCGCTCCGATGATTCGCCTCTCGAGATCAGCCCGTTTTCCATCCAGACGCACATCGATGATCTGGGCATTGACGCAGTCACGAAGAAGTTGACGGTTACCTACAAGGATGGATCGGAGCAGATTATCGAAGATGACGACGCAGGGGCGTTCAACTTATATTTTTCTTATACGCGCAATAGCGGAGAGAACATCTGGGTGCCAACGAAGTTGATTGATGTCGACCAAGTGGTCTCAGTAACGCTTGAGGGCACACGCTGCACTTCAACAGGGGGCGCCGAAACGTCGGAACCCTTTACCATCGTCTATTCGTAAGATTTGGGGCCGCTTCCTACTAGGGGAAGCGGCCTTCTTTGCGGTAAATGGGCGGTTAGACCGCACGATATTCGCCTGCATTTCTGAAGTATGCGGCAAAATCCTGATGGGTTGACTACACCGCATATGCTCAAGCGCTCTACCTGCGGGTTTGTTATCGCAAAACCCCTGTGCGCTCAGCAAGTCCAAAATTTGCCGCATACTTCCGAAAACGTCGCCGATCTACAGGTAATAGGTGAGTGCGGACAAGCGCTGGAGTGCGACGTTTCCCCAGATAAAACCGACCAAAATTAACCTGTCCCTTTTTGGCAGGGAACGTTGCCCCGACGAGCACGTTGGATTCCCGGACCGGGCGGCACAGGGGTTAAGTTTGTCGCGAGTTCCGCACGAGCCGGAGGCCACTTAATGTGGCCTCCGTGCGAGCCAGGACTGTAGAGCAGCAAACTTAACCCCTGTGCCGCCCGGTCCGGGAATCCACACCCGCGCACAGAAGGGGATTCCTTTTGTGTAGGCTTTGCGGAAATATGGCTATTTTAGGATACGCCCGGCGGCGTGGTCTGTTGACGGCACAGCTAACGGCACGTATCCTATCGAACTGCGTGTTTCGTAGGGGGATGCTGACCCCTCGATTCAAGCCGTTGCACTTTACAGAAAGCTGGAATCATTCGAGAAGGAGTACGCTTTGCCTACTATTAACCAGCTGGTTCGCCAGGGCCGTCGTTCCGTGCCCAAGAAGTCCAAGAACGCTGCTCTGCAGCACAACTCCCAGAAGCGCGGCGTGTGCACCCGCGTCTTCACCACGAGCCCCAAGAAGCCGAACTCGGCTCTTCGTAAGGTTGCCCGTGTTCGCCTTGTCAACGGCATCGAAGTTACTGCTTACATCCCGGGTGAGGGCCACAACCTGCAGGAGCACTCCATCGTGCTCGTCCGCGGCGGTCGTGTCCGTGACCTCCCTGGTGTCCGTTATCACGTCATCCGTGGCGCCTACGACGCTGCTCCGGTCCAGAACCGTATGCAGGCCCGTTCCAAGTACGGTGCTAAGCGCCCCAAGGCTAAATAAGCCAGATAACGTTTTGATACTTTCGCCGTGTGCCGCCTAAGCGCCGCACGGTAGACACTTAAGGAGATTTCACATGCCGCGTCGTGCAGCAGCTAATCGTCGTGAGGTTCAGCCTGACGCCGTTTACAACAACCGCCTGGTGACTCAGCTCATCAACAAGGTCCTTCTTGACGGCAAGAAGGCCACCGCTGAGCGCATCGTTTACACCGCTTTCGAGATCGTTGCCGAGAAGTCCGAGGGTGGCGACGCTCTCGCTACCTTCAAGAAGGCTATGGACAACGTCAAGCCCACGCTCGAGGTTAAGCCCAAGCGTGTCGGTGGCGCTACCTATCAGGTCCCGATGGAGGTCAACTCCCGTCGTTCCACCGCTCTGGGTATCCGCTGGATCGTCAACTTCTCCCGCGCTCGCAAGGAGAAGACCATGGCCGAGCGTCTCGCCAACGAGATCCTCGACGCTTCCAACGGCCTGGGCGCTTCCGTCAAGAAGCGTGAGGACGTCTTCAAGATGGCCGAGGCCAATCGCGCGTTCTCTCACTATCGTTGGTAAGTTAAGGTAAGGAACTAACATGGCTAAGCCTAAGTACAAGCTTTCCGATACCCGTAACATCGGCATCATGGCCCACATCGATGCCGGTAAGACCACCACGACCGAGCGTATTCTTTACTACACCGGTAAGACCCACAAGATCGGTGAGGTCCATGAGGGCGCTGCCACCATGGACTGGATGGTTCAGGAGCAGGAGCGCGGCGTAACCATTACCTCCGCTGCTACCACGTGCTTCTGGAACAAGGACGGTAAGGACTACCGCATCCAGATCATCGACACCCCGGGCCACGTTGACTTCACCGCCGAGGTCGAGCGCTGCCTGCGCGTCCTCGATGGCGCTGTCGCCGTCTTCGACGCCGTTGCCGGCGTTCAGCCCCAGTCTGAGACCGTTTGGCGTCAGGCTTCTACCTTCAACGTCCCCCGCATCGCCTTCATCAACAAGTATGACCGCGTGGGCGCTGACTTCTTCAATGCTATCGAGACCATGAAGGATCGTCTCGATGCTAACGCCGTGGCCGCTCAGGTCCCGATGGGCGCCGAGGACAACTTCTGGGGCGTCATCGACCTGGTCACCATGACTGCATGGGACTTCAAGGCCGACGAGAAGGGTATGACCTACCCCGAGCCGATGGACGAGATCCCGGCTGAGTTTGCCGACATCGCTGCCACCAAGCGCGAGGAGCTCCTTGACGCTGCTGCCAGCTTTGACGACGAGCTCATGGAGAAGATCCTCATGGAGGAGGACTTCACCGTCGAGGAGCTCAAGGCTGCTCTGCGCAAGGGCGTTCTGGCCAACGAGCTCAACCTCGTCTTCGTGGGTTCTGCCTACAAGAACAAGGGCGTCCAGGAGCTGCTCGACGCTGTCGTCGACTACCTGCCCAGCCCGCTCGACGTTGAGGCCGTCACCGGTACCGATCCGGACACCGGTGAGGAGATCCAGCGTCATCCTTCCTTCGACGAGCCCTTCTCCGGCCTGGTCTTCAAGATCATGACCGACCCGTTCGTCGGTAAGCTCACCTACGTCCGCGTTTACTCCGGCCGCGCCGAGTCCGGCTCCTACGTTGTCAACGCTTCCAACGGTCAGCGCGAGCGCCTCGGCCGCATCCTCGAGATGAACGCCGCCGAGCGTATCGACCGTGACGACGCTGCCGCCGGCGACATCGTCGCTTGCGTCGGTTTCAAGAACTCCACCACCGGTGACACCCTGTGCGCCGAGGGCAAGGAGATCGTCCTCGAGAAGATCGAGTTCGCTAAGCCCGTTATCGACGTTGCCATCGAGCCCAAGACTAAGGCCGAGCAGGACAAGATGTCCCTGGCTCTGACCAAGCTCGCCGAGGAGGACCCGACCTTCCAGGTGTCCACCAACCACGAGACCGGCCAGACCATCATCGCCGGCATGGGCGAGCTGCACCTCGAGATCATCGTCGACCGTCTGCTCCGCGAGTTCAAGGTTGACGCTAACGTTGGTAAGCCCCAGGTTGCCTACCGCGAGACCGCTGGTCACGACGTCGAGAAGGCTGAGGGCAAGTTCGTCCGTCAGTCCGGCGGTCGCGGTCAGTACGGCCACGCCGTCATCAAGCTCGAGAAGATGGAGGAGGGCTTCGGCTACGAGTTCGTCAACGCTATCGTCGGCGGCGTCGTGCCCAAGGAGTACATCCCGTCCATCGACAAGGGCATCCAGGAGGCCCTGAACACCGGTGTTATCGCCGGCTTCCCGGTCCTCGACGTTAAGGTCACTCTGTTCGACGGTTCTTACCACGAGGTCGACTCCTCCGAGGCCGCCTTCAAGATCGCCGGTTCCATGGCTATCAAGGACGCTCTCAAGAAGTCCGATCCGCAGCTGCTCGAGCCGATCATGGCTGTCGAGGTCGAGACCCCCGAGCAGTACATGGGCGACGTTATGGGCAACCTCTCCGGTCGCCGCGGCAAGATCGAGGGCATGGAGGATCGCAAGAACAGCAAGCTCATCCGTGCCAAGGTGCCGCTGGGCGAGATGTTCGGTTACGCTACCGACCTTCGCTCCCAGACCCAGGGCCGTGCATCCTACACGATGCAGTTCGACTCTTATGAGCCCGCGCCCAAGTCCATCGTGGACGAGGTCATGAGCAAGAACGCTTAAGTTCGAGCTCCCTGTTACGTAATCCGCGAGAGCATCTCTCGCACTCTTTGGAGGTTTAAGTTGGCTACCCAGAAGATCCGCATTCGCCTCAAGGGCTATGATCACGAGGTCGTTGATCAGTCCGCGAAGCTCATCGTCGAGACCGCTCAGAAGACCGGCGCTCGCGTTTCCGGTCCTGTCCCCCTGCCCACCGAGCGCAACCTGTACACGGTTATCCGCTCGCCGCACGTGAACAAGGACTCCCGTGAGCAGTTCGAGATGCGCACCCACAAGCGCCTCATCGACATCCTCGACCCCACCTCGGGCACCGTTGATTCGCTCATGCGTCTCGACCTTCCCGCTGGCGTCGACATCGACATCAAGCTCTAAGCGATATCGCTCTTAGCTTAAAGAGCCCCGCTGCCATTACGGTAGCGGGGCTCTTTTGTTTTGAATGGTGACCTTGGGGGTCCGGATAATGCGGCCGAATGGGTGGCTATGGCGTCTTATTTACCCATGGGGCGCAGCGATGCCTCCTCAAAATGGAAGGATCGCAAGTCGTCTTCTGTCTCGATGCACGCGCGACCAAAGTCATCGACCGTTTGAAAGATGCCACGCGCCAGCTCGTCACCGGCAGGGGAGCGGGCGATAACGTGCTCCCCAATCCAATTGAGATGACCGATATATTCGCCGTGGACGGGCGCGAGCGGTCCGGCGTCTTCTTCCATGGCGTTGAGGCGCTCTGCCCACGCGTCCACAGCGTTTACGACGGTGTGATAGACCTCCTTGAGTAACACATCGACGGCGGGAACATTCTCGTTGAGGTCCGAGAGGCCAATTGCCGCCAGGCCGCCATCGGGCACCTCTTGGGGCGTGTAGTTCACATTGACGCCAATGCCGCAGACGGCGAAGGGCTTGCCTTTGTTGTCGCGTGCCGCCTCGACCAGAATGCCGCCGAGCTTGCGTCCTCGCGCGATCAGGTCGTTGGGCCATTTGAGGCCAATCTCGTTTGCAAGACCCTGCTTTTCGAGCGCCTCGAGCACCGCTAGGCCGCTGACGGCGGCAAGACCAGAGTACTTTGCAGGATTAACGCATGGACGCAGGACAATCGAAAGCAATAGGTTGCCGGCGGTTGAATCCCACTTGTGGCCGCGCCGGCCGCGTCCTGCTGTCTGAGCCCGGGCGGCAAGTCCTGTGCCGTGCGGCGCTCCTTGTTTTCCTGCTTCGAGCAGGTCATCGTTGGTCGATCCGGTTACGTCGACTATCGTTAATTGGGCATCCATAGCGGCTGCTACCTCCTTAATGAATAAGTGAATAACGCAATGGTGTCGAGAGACAGACACAATGTGAAGCCTTTGTCGCATTTGGACAATTTAATGTTAACACGTTAACAATGACTGAAATGCGCTATCCTCTCTTGGTCGATGTAAACACGTCAACAACTCAAAGGAGGTTAGTGATGGGTTTCACGATTCTTGGAACAGGCTCGGCGCTTCCTACGCGCAGTGTTTCCAATGACGAGCTGTCCGAGTTCCTCGATACCTCGGATGAGTGGATTTTTACCCGCACCGGTATCAAGAGCCGCCACGTCTGCACCACTGAGTCACTCGACGACCTTGCCGTAGCGGCGAGCGAGCGGGCGCTTCAGGTATCCGGAATCGACGCGAGCCAGCTGGATCTTATCGTCTGTTCGACGACGACGGGCGATCACCTCGTTCCTGCCGAAGCGTGCGCCGTTGCTGAGCGCCTGGGTGCCACATGTCCTGCCTTCGACGTTTCGGCGGCTTGTGCCGGCTTCGTATTTGCGCTCGATGTCGCCGAGGGTTATATCGCCCGCGGTCGCGCCAAGCACGTGCTGGTCGTTGCCGCCGAGCAGATGACGCGCGCGCTCGACTGGACCGACCGTGCCACGTGCGTGCTCTTTGGCGATGGTGCGGGTGCTGCGGTCATAGGGGCTGAGGGAGAGAATCCCCTCGCTGTTGAGCTCTCGACGTCGCCTGACGTCGAAACATTGCGTGTCCCCGGATTGGCGGGCTCCTCGCCGTATAAGACGGCGCAGGACCGCGAAAGCGTGCTTTCCATGAACGGTCGTCGCGTCTTCAAGTTTGGCGTCAATGCCATCTGCGACACGGTCAACAAGCTCGCCTGCGACGCGGGCATCGCGGTCGAGGACATCGACCACTTTGTATTCCATCAGGCTAACGAACGAATCTTGAGCCAGGCGGTCAAGCGCCTGGGTGTGCCGGACGACCGTGTGGTCCGAACGTTGCGTGAAACCGGCAACATCTCGAGCGCTTGCATTCCGCTTGCTCTCGACCGACTGGCAAATACCGGCGCGCTGCACGCGGACGACACCATCGCCCTGGTCGGATTTGGCGCCGGCTTGGATGTAGGTGGCTATCTACTTCGCTGGAAGTAGTTGCACATAGGAAATGAAAACGCCCCTGGGGCACAAACAAAGGAGAACTACCATGGCAGATCAGAAGACCTTCGAGCGCGTTTGCGACGTTATCCGCGAGACCGCCGGCCTTGACGATGTCGAGATGAAGCCCGAGTCCACGCTCGAGGAGATTGGCCTCGACAGCCTGGGTACCGTCGAGATCCTCGTTGCCGTCGAGGACGAGTTTGGCATTGAGCTCGATACCGAGGAGAACCCCAAGACGGTCGGCGAGTTCGTCGATACGGTCGAGGCGGCATTGGAGAAGTAGTGATGCTCAAGTCTCCTCTCTGCGATTTGCTCGGAATCGAAAAGCCCGTGTTCCAGGGTGGCATGGCCTGGATTGCCGACGCCTCGTTGGCATCTGCCGTGTCCGAGGCAGGCGGCTTAGGCATTATCGCGGCCATGAATGCCGACGCAAACTGGCTGCGCGATCAGATTCACGAGCTGCGCGTCAAGACGGATAAGCCCTTTGGCGTCAACGTTATGCTCATGAGCCCGTTTGTCGACGAGGTCGCACAAGTGGTGATTGATGAGCAGGTGCCCGTTGTGGTGACCGGTGCCGGCAATCCCACCAAGTACATGAAGGCCTGGGGCGATGCAGGCATCAAGGTTATTCCCGTCGTGGCTTCGGTGGCGCTGGCGCGTCTCGTGGCGCGTCGCGGAGCCACTGCCGTGGTTGCCGAGGGCACCGAATCGGGCGGGCATATTGGCGAGACGTCGACGATGGCGCTCGTTCCGCAGGTTGTCGATGCGGTCGATATTCCCGTGGTTGCGGCTGGCGGCATCGCCGATGGCCGCGGTGTAGCGGCCGCCTTTATGCTCGGCGCCGCCGGCGTCCAGGTGGGCACGCGTTTTCTCGTCGCCGATGAGTGCACCGTATCCGAACAGTACAAAGAGCTGGTGCTCAAGGCGGGCGACACGTCGACGCGTGCGACCGGTCGCTCGACGGGACATCCGGTTCGCGCCCTCAAGAGCCCCTTCACCAACGCGTATGCCAAGAACGAGGCGGCGGGCGCAAGCCCCGAGGAGCTCGGGGCCATGGGCACGGGCGCGCTTCGTAAAGCCGCAAAGGACGGTAATTACGAAGAGGGTTCGTATTTGTGCGGACAGATTGCTGGCATGGTCAACGAGCGCCAGAGCGCACGCGAAATCGTCGACGATCTGGTCGATGGCGCCGAGCGTGTCCTGAAGGGTGCGACCGCATGGGTAGCGTAGCGTTTCTGTTTGCCGGTCAGGGTGCCCAGCATCCCGCGATGGGCGTCGACCTCATCGAAGCATCGCCGGCGGCTGCCGAGGTGTTCGCCATTGCCGATGAGGTACGCCCGGGGACCAGCGAGCAGTGCCGGAGCGCCTCCAAGGAGGAGCTCTCACAGACCGAGAACACGCAGCCTTGCGTGTTCGTGCACGACTTGGCTGTCGCTGTCGCCCTGCGCGATCGCGGCGTGGTGCCTGCCGCCTGTGCGGGATTCTCGCTGGGCGAGGTCGCTGCACTCACCTTTGCGGGGGCATTCGATACGCGAGCGGGTTTTGAGCTCGTGTGTGAGCGCGCGGCTTTGATGGCCACGGAGGCCGAGCGTCACCCCGGCGGCATGCGCGCCGTCATCAAGCTCGATGCGGCGCAGGTCGAGGGCTTGGCAAAACAGGCAGGCGAGGACTGCTGGCCGGTCAACTACAACAGCCCCCAGCAGACGGTTGTGGCCGGAGCGCCCGATGCGTTGCAGACCCTCGACGTCATGGTAAAAGAGGCTGGCGGTCGCGCCATGAAGGTCGCGGTGTCGGGTGCATTCCATAGCCCCTATATGGCCGAGGCGACTTGTGGCCTTGCTGCATATATCGAGGCCGGTCACGCGCCGTCCCCGTTGCTCATTCCGGTCATGGCAAATATGACGGCGGCGCCCTATCCGGCCGATCCGCAGGCGGCATCGGAGGTGCTTGCCAACCAGGTGAGCCATGCCGTGCGCTGGGTCGACACGCTGCATGCTCTGCAGGATCAAGGCATCGACACGTTTATTGAGGTCGGTCCCGGCAAAACGCTGTCCGGCTTGGTCAAGCGTACGCTGAGCGACGTTCGTGTGTATTCGTGCGAAACGGCCGAGCAGGTCGCAGCTATTGCCGACGAGCTCGCATAGTCCACAGGGCTGTAACCCGAAAGGAATGACATGGGTAACTTGAACAACGCCGCGCTCGAGCGCAACGACTCACGTCGCGTGGCACTGGTCACGGGCGGCTCGCGGGGTATCGGCCGCGCCTGCGCTGTCGGTCTGGCGGAGGACGGCTTTGATATCGCCGTCGTCTATGCCGGCAGCGTCGATGCGGCGCGCGAGACGTGCGAGGCCTGCGAGGCGGCTGGCGCCACGGCGCGCGCATATCAATGTGACGTGGCCGACCCCGCCGCCGTCAACACATGCGTGGAGACGGTCCTCAACGACTTTGGCTCCATTTGGGCGCTCGTCAACAACGCCGGCATCACCCGCGATGGCCTGCTCATGCGTATGAGCGACGATGCCTTCGACCGCGTGCTCGATGTCAATCTCAAGGGCACGTTCAATACGACGCGCGCGCTCACCAAGACCTTTATGCGCCAGCGCGGCGGTTGCGTCATCAACATGAGCTCGGTTGTGGGCCTGATGGGCAATGCCGGGCAGGCCAACTACGCTGCCTCCAAGGCGGGCGTGATAGGGCTTACCAAGGCGGTGGCGCGCGAGCTTGCGCCCCGCGGCGTACGAGTGAACGCGGTCGCACCCGGGTTTGTCGAGACGGATATGACGGCAAAGCTCTCGGAGAAGGTGCGCGCGGCGTGCGAGGAGCAGATTCCCCTGAGGCGCATGGCGCGCCCCGAGGAAGTGGCCGGCGTGGTGCGCTTTTTAGCGAGCGATGCGGCTGCCTACATTACGGGTGAGGTCGTACGCGTTGACGGCGGAATGGCGATGTAGAAACCAGGGCCGAACAACGGCTTGGATGAGGAGACCATGATGGAACAGAGAGTTGCAATCACCGGCATCGGCGCCGTATCGCCGCTCGGCAACACGACGCTTGCCACCTGGGCGGCCATGTGCGCCGGCACGTGCGGCATCGGCCCGATCACGCACTTCGATACCGATGCGTTTGCCGTTAAGGTGGCGGCCGAGGTCAAGGGTTTTGACGGCAACGAGTACTTTGGCAAGCGTGACGCCAAGCACCTGGACCCCTGTGTTCAGTTTGCGATGGCGGCGTCGGACGAGGCCATGCACGATGCGGGCCTCGATGTTGAGGGCGCCATCGATCGCGAGCGCCTGGGCGTCTACGTGGGTTCAGGCGTGGGCGGCATGCAGACACTCGTCGACAACGTTCACACGATTGCCGATCGAGGGCCTCGCCGTGCATCGCCCTATATGATCGCGATGATGATCCCCAATATGGCTTCGGGCAATATCGCAATCCGCCATAAGGCAAAGGGCCCGACCTTGCCCGTGGTGACCGCCTGCGCGACCTCGGCCCATGCCGTGGGCGAGGCGTTCCGCGCCATCAAGCATGGCTATGCCGATGCGATTCTCGCCGGCGGTGCCGAGGCCGCAATCATCCCCGATGCCGTTGCGGGCTTTACATCCTGCCGTGCTCTCACCACTAATCCTGACCCGTCGACGGCTTGCCGCCCGTTCGATGCAGACCGCGACGGCTTTGTGATGGGCGAGGGCGCCTGCGTGCTGGTTCTCGAGAGCATGGAGCATGCGCAGGCGCGCGGTGCGCACATTTATGCCGAGGTCGTGGGCTACGGCAACACCGATGATGCCTATCACATCACGAGTCCTGATCCCGAGGCTGCCGGCATTGCCCGCGCGATATCGCTGGCGGTAACCGAGGGCGACGTCAAGCCTTCCGAGGGTCTCTACATCAATGCCCACGGCACATCGACCAAGCTCAACGATTCGTCCGAGACGGCGGGCATTAAGCGTGCGCTCGGCGAGGACGCGGCGCGCGCCGCGCACGTCTCGTCGACTAAGTCGATGACCGGCCACATGATCGGTGCTACGGGCGCCATCGAGGTCATGGCCTGCGCCATGGCGCTCGAGCAGGGCGTGGTGCCGCCGACCATTAACTACCACACGCCCGATCCCGCCTGCGATCTTGACTACACGCCCAATCGCGCGGTTCGCGCCGACCTTACCTGGGCGCTTTCGACCAACCTGGGCTTTGGCGGACACAACGCCGCCATCGCGCTGCGTAGATATACGAGGAGCTAGAGCATGGATTCCAAAAGACTTGCCGAGATAGCCGATGTTATGGAGAACCGCGGCCTCACGCGCGTACGCGTTGAGGAGCCCGATGGCACCGCGGTCGAACTCGAGCGCGCGAGCGCCGCACAGCCGGTTGCCGTGCCCATGCCCATGCCGAGCGCTATGGCCGCTCCAGTTGCAGCTCCCACAGTCGCGCCTGCCGCACCGGAGCCCGCCGCGCAGACACCTGTTGCCGCACCGGAGCCCAAGGGCACCGAGGTGACCGCTCCCATGGTCGGCGTTTTCTATGCTGCCCCAGCGCCGGGCGACGAGCCGTTTGTGCGCGTGGGCTCCAAGGTCAAGGCCGGCGAGACCCTCTGCATCATCGAGGCTATGAAGGTTCTCAACGAGGTGACAGCCGAGGCAGACGGCGAGGTGCTCGAGACCTGCGTGGCCGACGGCGACCTCGTGGAGTTTGGCAGCTGCCTCATGAGAATCGGATAGGTGATATCCATGAACAAAGAAGAGCTTAAGGAACTGTTGCCGCATCGCGAACCGATGCTTTTGCTCGACGAGGCCGAGCTGGTGGGCGACGAGGCCCACGGCAAGATCACGATCACGGGCGACGAGTACTTTTTGCAGGGGCATTTTCCGGGAAACCCGGTGGTCCCCGGCGTGATTCAGTGCGAGATGCTCGCCCAAAACTGCTGCGTGCTGCTGATGGGCGATGAGGAAGCGCGCGGCGCGACGCCGTTCTATACGAGTCTGGACAAGGTGCGCTTTAAGCGTCCGGTGCGCCCGGGCGACACGGTTGATCTGGTGTGCACCATCACGCGTGCGCGCGGGCCGTTCCGCTTTGCGACGGGTACTGCGAGCGTCAACGGTGAGGTTTGCTGCCGCGCCGATATGTCTTTTGCACTCATGCACGAAAGTTAAGGAAGGCTTCATGTTCGACAAAGTGCTCATCGCCAACCGCGGCGAAGTCGCGGTCCGTGTTATCCGCGCGTGCCGCGATATGGGCATCAAGACCGTCGCCGTTTATTCCACGGCCGATGCGGACGCGCTGCACGTGCAGCTTGCCGACGAGGCGTATTGCATCGGCGGTCCGCGTCTTGCCGAGAGCTACCTCAACGACGATGCTGTGCTCACCTGTGCCGTAAAGTCGGGAGCTAAGGCAATTCATCCCGGCTATGGCTTTTTCTCCGAGAAGGCGAGCTTCGTGCGCGACTGCGACAAGTATGGCCTGGCGTTTGTTGGTCCTTCGGCCAAGGTGATCGACAGCATGGGCGACAAGGACGCCGCACGTCGAACGGCTGCCGCGGCGGGCGTGCCCATCGTGCCGGGCTGCGATTTGCTCAAAAGTCCCGAGGAGGCAACGGCCGAGGCTGAGCGCATTGGCTGCCCCGTGCTTATTAAGGCGCGTGCGGGCGGCGGCGGTCGCGGTATTCGTAAGGTCGAGCGCGTGGAAGATGCGGCAAAGGCCTTTATTGAAGCACGCGCCGAGGGCGAGGCCGTTTTTGGCGACGGCGAGTGCTACATGGAGAAGTTCGTCGCGCCGGCGCATCACGTTGAGGTGCAGATTATGGCCGATAAGCAGGGCCATGTGTTTTCGCTCGGCGAGCGCGAGTGCTCGGTGCAGCGGCGCAACCAAAAGCTAATCGAGGAGAGCCCCGCGCCGTGCCTCGACGGACACGACGACATTCGTGCCCGCATGCACAAGGCCGCACGCGACCTGGCTCGTGCCGTCGGCTACGAAGGAGCCGGTACCATCGAGTTCCTGTATTCGGACGACGGCAATTTCTACTTTATGGAAATGAACACGCGCTTGCAGGTGGAGCATCCGGTTACGGAGTTTGTGACCGATACCGACTTGGTCAAGTGGCAGCTGCGCGTGGCAGCCGGCCAGCCTCTGCCCTTTGAGCAGGAGGACATGCCGGTCCGCAACCACGCCATGGAGTGCCGCATCAATGCCGAAACGCCGGACTTTCTGCCGTCATGCGGAACGGTCACCGCGTTGCGTGTGCCGGGTGGTCCGCGCGTGCGCTGGGATTCCGCCATGTTTACCGGTGCAAAAGTTCCGCCGTACTACGACTCCATGCTTGGCAAGCTCATCGTGTGTGCGCCCACGCGTGACGGCGCCATTCGCAAGATGCGCTCGGCCCTGGGCGAGCTCGTGATTGAGGGCGTGAGCGAAAACAGCGAGCTTCAGCTCGACGTGCTGGCAAACGACGAGTTCTTGTCGGGCATGTATCACACCGATCTGATGGGGCATCTCTATGCTGATGAATAGAAAAGCGAAGACGGTCAACGTCCTCGAGGGGCCGATGACCGAGTCGTGCGCCGAGTTTCCCGCGCGCCACGTGTTTATCAAGTGCCCGGAGTGCCGCCGTGTGATCGATGAGACACGCCTGCACGACAACCTCGAGGTCTGCCCCCGTTGCGGCAAGCATTTTCGCGTGAGCGGTCGTGCGCGCCTGGGTATGACAGTCGACGAGGGCACGTTTGAGGAATGGGATGCCAGTCTGGCGCCGGAGGACTTTCTCTCGTTTCCCGGCTATGCCGACAAGCTCAAGAGCGTGAGCGAACGTTCGGGCGAGCGCGATGCCGTTGTGTGCGGCAAGGGCAAAATCTGCGGTTGCGATACGGCGCTCTTCTTTATGGACGCCAACTTTATGATGGGCTCGATGGGTTCCGTGGTGGGCGAGAAGATCTGCCGCACATTTGAGCGTGCGACCGAGCTGGGACTGCCGGTCGTTGGCTTTACCGTATCGGGTGGCGCCCGCATGCAGGAGGGCGTGACCTCGCTCATGCAGATGGCCAAAATCTCTGCGGCGGTTAGGCGCCATAGCGAGGCGGGCGGCCTGTATATCACGGTGCTCACTGACCCCACGACCGGAGGCGTAACCGCGAGCTTTGCCATGGAGGGCGATATTATCCTGGCCGAGCCCGATGCCCTGACGGCATTTGCCGGCCCGCGCGTGATCGAGCAGAACATGCACAAGCGCCTGCCCAAGGGATTCCAGCGCTCCGAGTTTTTGCTGGAGCACGGCTTTTGCGATGCCGTCGTTCCGCGTGGCGAGATTGCGCTCACGGTAGGCGAGCTGCTGGCGCTGCACGAAGGGCACGCGCCCGGCCTGGGGGCACCGCATGAGATCGTGCATACGGGTCGCCGCGGCAAAAAGTTGGGACACTTGTTCAAGCGCTCGGCCGCACCAAAAACCGCGCTCGAGATTGTCAAGCAGACCCGCTCGGCAGATCGCGCCACGGCGGGCGAGATGATCTCGCTGGGCCTGGATGGATTTGTGGAGCTGCATGGCGACCGTTACTTTGGCGACGACGCCGCCGTGGTGGCTGGCATTGGCTGGAAAGACGGGCGACCCGTGACGGTTATCGCCGTCGAGCGCGGTACCACGACCAAAGAGCGCATGCGTCGCAACTTTGGTATGGCACATCCCGAGGGCTACCGCAAAGCGCGTCGCCTTATGCGCCAGGCCGAAAAGTTTGGTCGACCGGTTCTGTGTCTGGTCGATACTTCGGGCGCGTTTTGCGGCATCGGTGCCGAGGAGCGCGGCCAGGGCGAGGCGATTGCCCAGAATCTCATGGAGATGAGCGGCCTCAAGACGCCGATTGTCTCGGTGGTGACAGGCGAGGGCGGCTCTGGTGGCGCGCTGGCGCTGTCCGTGGCCGACCGCATCCTGATGCTCTCGAGCTCGGCCTATTCGGTCGTGAGCCCCGAGGCCTGTGCGTCGATCCTGTGGAAGGATACCGAGCGCGCGAATGAGGCCGCCGAGGCGCTGAAGCTCACGGCCCCCGATCTGTTGGCGCTCGGCATCATCGACGGCATTGTTGACGATAGGGGCCTGTCGCATGAGGAGATTGCCGGTGCCGTCATGTCCTCGGCATTTGATGCCTTCGATACGCTTGGGCAGCTCGACGACGCGACCCTCACAAACCTCCGCTACGAAAAGTACCGCGCAATCGGTCGATACCGCACGATGTGACAAAGGGACAGCCCGCATGTCATATTGGGAAAGGCGTTCCATGCTACAAGTTTCTAACACCTCGTTTACAACGTCGGTTTCATCAAACGCCATGGCCGTGGTGGACTATCTGTCCAAAAGCATGATGTCGGCGCTGCCGTTTATTGTCTGCGCGGCGTTGTTCCGCACCGTCGCCGTCATTATGGGCGAGGGCATGCTGGGCCTGTGGTCTGCCGATTCCGAAATCTATCGCCTGTTCTACAGTTGGCTCTATAACGCCGGCTACTACTTTTTGCCCATTTATCTTGGTTGGGCGGCCGCCCGCCAGCTCGGTTGCTCGGAGCAGCTGGGCATGATGCTGGGCGGCGTATTGATTGCACCCGATCTGCTTAAGCTCGTTGATGCCGCCTCGACGACGGGGGCATCGATGGCTTCCGTGTATGGTCTGCTTCCCGCGCCGGTCAACGATTACACGACGACTGTTATTCCGGTTCTCATCTCGGTGCCCGTGCTATGGCGAGTGGAGTGTTTCTTTAAGCGCGTTATCCCTAAGGCCGTGGCGTTTTCGTTCGTTCCGTTTGCAACCATGCTTGTCATGGTTCCGGTTTCGCTGTGCATTACGGCGCCGGCGGGCAGCTATCTGGGCATGCTGTTGGGCCAGCTTATGTTTATGCTTGGCAATTCCGGTGGCATCGTGTCGCTGCTCACGCTCATGGGGCTTGCCGCGGGCTGGGAGTTCCTAAAGATCGCCGGCGTCAGCAACGTTGTCCTATCGCTCGCCTATGCGCAGTTTATGAGTGTGGGAACGGATTCGTGCATCCTGATCGCCGCGACGATGGCAACGTTCGCCGTTTGGGGCATGCCCTTTGGCGTGTCGCTTCGCGTTGCGGATAAGGACGAGAAGGCGCTCATGCTGGGCTATTCAATCTCGGGTGTTCTTGGCGGCGTAAGCGAGCCGGCGCTGTACGGTTGCGGCTTTAAATATGGCAGGTGCCTGACGTGCATGGCCATTGGCGGCGCCGTCGGAGGCCTTGTTGCGGCCGTGGGCCACGTTACGGCCTATACCATCGGCATGACGAATGTCCTCATGGTCATTGGCTTTGCCACGGGCGGCATCTCGAACCTGCTGTGGTGCTGCGCTGCCGGCGGTGTGGCATTTGCGGTGTCTGCGGCGCTGAGCTACTGCTTTGGCGTGGTGCCGGCGAAGGGACAGACGATGGGGGACGGAGCCGATTCACCCGAAACCTCGAAGAGCGTGGCCGAAGTAAGTGCGTAAACCTGTGCGACACAAGGACGATTCCTTTGCCATGCTCCAAGGCCGTGGCCCGTGTGGGTCGCGGCCTTTTTGTATCTGAAGGACAAAGTGGCTACACTACAATCCGTTTGAGCAATAGATATATAGGTAGTACCGTGGGGGCGGATGCAGATGGTCGAGTGGATAGTTAAGCGCGCGCAGGGCGATCGTGCGCGTGTGGGCACGTTAGCGGGCATGGTGTGTATTGTCGCCAATGTGGCGCTATGCGCTGCAAAGGGCGCAATTGGCGTGCTGTCGGGATCGGTTTCGATCGTGGCGGATGCCATGAACAACCTGTCCGATGCCAGCTCGAATATCGTGAGCGTGCTGGGCTTTAAGCTGGCGAGCAAGCCGGCCGACCCCGAGCATCCTTACGGACATGGCCGCTACGAGTATCTCTCGGGTCTGGTCGTGGCGGCACTCGTGCTGCTGATTGGCGTTGAGCTGGTGAAGTCCTCGGTTGAGCGCGTCATCTACCCCGAACCCGTCGAGTTCTCGCTTGCCCTGGTGGCAGTCCTGGCGCTTTCGATGGTTGTTAAGCTGTGGATGGCGGCCCTCAACCAAAAGCTCGGTGACCGTATTGAGTCCGAGACGCTGCATGCGACCGCTCAGGACTCAAAGAACGATGTCCTTGCTACGGGTGCTGTGTTGGCGTGCGCGATTGTTTCCCAGGTGACGCACATCAATCTTGACGCATGGGTCGGTCTTGCCGTTGGTGCCTATATTGGCTGGAGCGGCTTTGAGCTTATCCAAGATACGGTGAGTCCGCTTTTGGGCCAGGCACCCGATCCTAAGCTGGTCAAACACATCCGAGACAAGATCATGAGCTATCCCGGCGTTTTGGGCGTTCATGACCTGATGGTTCACGATTACGGTCCGGGCAGGAAGTTTGCAAGTGCGCACGCCGAGATGGCGGCCGAGGCCAGCCCACTGGAAAGCCACGACACGCTCGATAACATCGAGCAGGCGTTTAGGAACGAGGACGGCATGATCGTCACGCTCCATTACGATCCCATCGTGACCGACGATTCGAATGTGGCGAGCATGCGCCTGCGCATCAACGCTATGGCCCAGGAGATTGATAGCCGCCTCTCGATTCATGACCTGCGCTGTGTGCCGGGTCCTACGCACACCAACGTGATCTTTGACTGCGTGCGACCCTCGGATTTGCAGATGAGTGCCGAAGACGTAAAGCATGCGCTGGCACAACGGGTCGAATCGGAATATCCCAAGTCGGTCGCCAAGATTACGATCGATGAAGACTACGTAGGGCATACCCACGAGTAGGGCTGCGCCTGCAAGGTAACTGAAGCAGAAGGGGAGAGCATGAAGCGCCTATACCTACTCCGCCACGGCCAGACGGAATTCAACGTCAAAAAGCTCGTCCAGGGCCGCTGCGATTCACCGTTGACCGACCTGGGCCGCAAACAAGCGGGAATGGCAGCCGCATGGCTCAAGGCCCACGACGTTGCCCCCGACAAAGTGGTCTCTTCGCCCTTAGGCCGAGCCATGGACACAGCTCAGCTCGTCGCAACCGAACTCCTCGGCCCGGACGCTGCTGTCGAGCCCTGCGAAGGCATCATCGAGCGCTGCTACGGCTCCTTCGAAGAAGGCCCCCACGACGCGCTACCCACCGACGTCTGGGACCCGGGCGAGGATCTGGTCCCCTTCGGAGGGGAAGGAAGCCGCGTGCTACAAGAACGCATGGTAGGTACCCTCACCAATCTCATGGGCTCCGAGGGCATCGAAACCCTCCTAGCAGTAAGCCACGGCAGCGCCAGCCGCCAATTCATCAAGGCTGCAGCCCCAGAGGGCTTCGAGCTCCCAGCAAAACTCCCCAACTGCGCCATCATGATTTTCAATTTCGATGAGGCAAAGCCACAAGCAGAAGGCGAGCCAATGCAATGCAAGTTCACCCTTCAGCAAATAGTGGACCCCCAACAAAGTAATTAGCTGAGCGAGCAGAGTTAAGCAGACATCAACGTGTCGTCTCCCGAGCTTGGCAGAGGGGCGGCGAAATATATTAAGTTTGTCGCGAGTTCCGCACGCAAAGGAAAGCACTTAATGTGCTTTCCGTCTTGCGCAGGACTGTAGAGCAGCAAACTTAATATATTTCGCCGCCCCTCTGCCAAGCCCAGGCGACTCCACGCACTTTACCTGCGTAAACAATGTGAGTGAAATATGAATCTCGATGGATACGCCCGCAGCCGTGTATACTAATCAGCTGTGTGTAACCAGGGGAGTATTCTGGCTGGACAAAATGCCTGCTTAATAGGGTTGTCAGGTAGTCCGGGCGAAATACAAGGCTGGGGAGCACGTCGTGTAAGTAGTGGTCCTCTAGGGGCGTACGCTCGGTGGTGTACGCATTGTCCCAAGACCACGCGAGAGTTGGGATCATATCTTGATCAGCATGATTCTCGGCCGCAAGATTGGCATGACCCAGGTTTGGGACGAGGACGACAACGTCGTTCCCGTCACGGTCATCCAGGCTGGCCCCTGCGCTGTCTCGCAGGTTAAAACTCAGGCAACCGACGGCTATGACGCCGTCCAGATCGGTTTCGGCGACATCAAGGCCAAGAACGTGAACAAGCCCATGGCTGGTCACTTCGCTAAGGCTGGCGTCGAGCCTGTCCGTTTCCTTCGTGAGGTCCGCGTCGAGAACGGCGAGGAGCACAAGGTCGGCGAGGTCGTCACCGTCGCTGATTTCGCTGATGTCGAGAAGGTCGACGTCATCGGTACCTCCAAGGGTAAGGGCTTCCAGGGTCGCATCAAGCGCTGGGGTCAGCGCCGCGGTCCTATGACGCATGGTTCTCACTTCCAGCGTCACCCCGGTTCTATCGGTCAGTGCGCCTATCCTGCGCGCGTCCTCAAGGGCGTCAAGATGGCCGGTCACATGGGTAACGAGCGCGTTACCGTCAAGAACCTTTCCGTTGTCCGCATCGATGCCGAGCAGAACCTCATCTTGGTCAAGGGCGCTGTCCCGGGTGCCAAGAATGGTCTCGTCGCCATCCGTATGGCCTAAGGGCCCAGCCCATTTAGCCCAGCGTCATACCAAGGAGAACACTTAAATGGCAAAGTTTGAAGTAAAGAACAGCGAGGGCAAGAAGGTCGCCGAGGCCGAGCTCGCCGCTGAGGTGTACGGCATCGAGCCGAACATCCACGTTATGCACCACATCGTCAAGTGCCAGATGGCCTCTTGGCGTCAGGGCACCCAGTCCGCTAAGGGCCGCTCTGAGGTTTCCGGTGGCGGCAAGAAGCCTTGGCGTCAGAAGGGCACCGGCCGTGCCCGCCAGGGTTCCATCCGTGCTGCCCAGTGGCGTCACGGTGGCGTCGTCTTCGCCCCCAAGCCCCGTTCTTACGCTAAGCGTATGAACAACAAGGAGGTCAAGCTGGCTATGCGCTCCGCGCTGTCCGCCAAGCTGGCCGATGGCGAGCTCGTGCTCGTCGACGACTACGGCTTCGAGAAGCCTTCCACCAAGGCTGCCGTCGCCATGCTCAAGGCTCTCGGCCTTGAGGGCAAGCGTCTGACCATCATCGTTCGCGATGAGGACGTCAACGCCTACCTGTCGTTCCGCAACATTCCCAAGACGTTCATCATCACCGCTGACGAGGCCAACACCTACGATCTCGTCAACAACGATGCCGTGCTGATGCCCGCCGACATCGCCGCTCACTTCGGGGAGGTGCTTGCATAAATGACCGCCCACGAGATCATCATCCGTCCGATCGTGTCCGAGCGTTCCTTCTCCGGCATGGAGCTGAACAAGTACACGTTCGAGGTCGCCAAGGATGCTAACAAGTATCAGATCAAGGACGCTGTCGAGGAGATTTTCGGCGTCAAGGTCGTTCGCGTGAACACCCTGACGGTCAAGCCCAAGACCAAGCGCGTGCGCTATGTCGCCGGCAAGACCCGTTCTTGGAAGAAGGCCATCGTCACGCTGGCCGAGGGCGACACCATCGAGGTCTTTGGCAACCAGGCCTAAGACTCGCTGCTGTTGAGTGAGCTCATGCCTCCCAAAAAGGGGAGGCGAGAGCTCAAGGTTTTGGGCGTATAAAATGGACACGCCCGGAACCGTGTATACGTCCGGTGTCATCGCACCCGAGGCAGAACCTCGAATCCCTGTCTGCGATGGCTAACGGATTCCTATTGAAAGGGATTGTAATGGCTGTAAAGCACCTTAAGCCGACCTCCGCTGGTAGGCGTTGGCAGACGATCTCCGACTTCTCCGAGATCACCTGCACCAAGCCCGAGAAGTCTCTTCTCGAGCCCCTGCCCAAGAAGGCCGGTCGTAACAACAACGGCCGCATCACCACCCGCCACCAGGGCGGCGGCGTGAAGCGTCGTTACCGCGTGATTGACTTCAAGCGCAACAAGGACGGCGTGCCCGCCAAGGTTGCCACGATCGAGTACGATCCGAACCGTTCCGCTCGCATCGCTCTGCTGCACTACGCTGACGGTGAGAAGCGCTACATCCTGGCCCCCAAGGGCCTCGAGGTCGGTCAGACCATCATGTCCGGTTCTGACGCCGACATCAAGCCGGGCAACGCTCTGCCCCTCGCCGACATCCCCGTCGGTACGCTCATCCACGCCGTCGAGTTCCAGCCGGGCAAGGGCGCTGCTATCGCCCGTTCCGCCGGTAACTCCTGCCAGCTGATGGGTAAGGAGGGCAAGTACGCCATCGTCCGTATGCCTTCCTCCGAGATGCGCCGCATCCTCGTTACCTGCCGCGCCACCGTCGGTGAGGTCGGCAACGCCGATCACTCCAACATCGTCATCGGCAAGGCCGGCCGTAAGCGTCACATGAACGTGCGCCCGACCGTCCGCGGTACCGTCATGAACCCTGTCGACCACCCGCACGGCGGTGGCGAGGGCAAGAACCACACCTCTGGTCGTCCCTCTGTTACCCCCTGGGGTAAGCCGACGAAGGGCCTTCGTACGCGCAAGAAGAAGAAGGTCTCGAACCAGCACATCATTCGTCGCCGTAAGAAGTAATTTCGGATACCGAGTTTTAGGAGAAAGCACTTATGAGCAGAAGTCTCAAAAAGGGCCCGTTCGTGGAGACTCGCCTTCTCTCGCGTATCACCGCGATGAACGAGGCTGGCAAGAAGGACGTCGTGAAGACCTGGTCCCGCGCGTCCACCATCTTCCCCGAGATGGTTGGTCACACCATCGCCGTCCACGACGGCCGCAAGCATGTGCCCGTGTATGTTACCGAGTCCATGGTTGGTCACAAGCTCGGCGAGTTCGCGCCGACTCGTACGTTCCGTGGCCACAAGGCCAAATAGGGGGTTAACCGTAAATGGCAACTAAGTCTATTGAAACTGAGGCCACCGAGGTTCGCGCCGTCGCTAAGTACGTGCGTGTTTCCCCCAGCAAGGCCCGCCTGGTGGTCGATCTGATCCGCCGCAAGCCTGTCGCTCAGGCCTTCGACATCCTCCACTTCTGCGACCGCGCCGTCGCCGTGGATGTCGAGAAGGTTCTCCGTTCCGCCGTTGCGAACGCCGAGAACAACAACGGTCTGCGTGCCGACAACCTGGTTGTCGCCGCTGCCTATGTTGACGAGGGTCCGACGCTTAAGCGCATCCGTCCCCGCGCCAAGGGTTCCGCTTCTCGTATTCTGAAGCGTACTTCCCACATCACCGTCGTCGTTGCTCCTCGAAAGGAGGCGTAAAGCTGTATGGGTCAGAAAGTCTACCCCACCGGCTTCCGTCTTGGCATCACCGAGAACTGGCGCTCCCGCTGGTTCGCAGAGAAGGATTACGCTAAGACCCTCGGTAACGATCTCGAGATCCGCAAGTACCTCGAGAAGCGTCTTTCCCGCGCAGCTGTCTCCCGCGTCGAGATCGAGCGCGCTGGCGACAAGGTGAAGGTCATCATCCTCACCGCTCGCCCCGGCGTTGTCATCGGTAAGAAGGGTGCCGAGATCGATACCCTCCGCACCGAGCTCGAGAAGGTCGCTGGCGTCTCCAAGGGCCAGCTCTCCGTCGACGTTGTCGAGATCAAGCGCCCCGAGCTCGACGCCAACCTCGTTGCTCAGTCTATCGCCGAGCAGCTCGAGGGCCGCGTTGCCTTCCGTCGCGCTATGCGCAAGGCTGTCCAGTCCGCCCGCAAGGCCGGCGCTAAGGGCATCCGTATCCAGTGCTCCGGTCGTCTCGGCGGCGCCGAGATGGGCCGTCGTGAGTGGTACCGCGAGGGTCGCGTGCCTCTGCACACCCTCCGTGCCAAGATCGACTACGGCACGGCTGTCGCCAGCACCACCATGGGCGCTTGCGGCGTGAAGGTCTGGATCTACCTGGGCGAGAAGCTCCCGGGCCAGCCTGTTCCCAACCCTGCACTCGAGGGCTCTTCCCGTCCTCGTCGTCGTAACTCCGAGAGGAGGGGTCAGTAGTGCTTGCCCCTAAGCGTATTCTTCACCGCAAGGTGCAGCGTGGCTCCATGAAGGGCCAGGCCAAGGGTAATACCGAGCTGCATTTCGGCGAGTTTGGTATCCAGGCTCTCGAGGCCCATTGGATCACCAACCGTCAGATCGAGGCCGCTCGTATTGCCATGACCCGCTACATGAAGCGTGGCGGTCGTGTCTACATCACGATCTTCCCCGATAAGCCCATCACCAAGAAGCCTGCCGAGACTCGCATGGGTTCTGGTAAGGGTAACCCCGAGGAGTGGGTGGCCGTCGTCAAGCCCGGCCGCATCATGTTCGAGGTCAAGGGCGTGCCCGAGGAGGTCGCTCGCGAGGCTCTGCGTCTTGCACAGCACAAGCTTCCCATCAAGACCAAGATTGTTGCTGCTAAGAACGCTGAGCAGCGCATCGAGAAGGAGATGGCTGAGGAGGCCGCTCTCGAGGCCAAGTGGGCTGCTGAGGACGCCGCCGCCGCCAAGGAGGAGAACTAATGAAGCCCGCAGAGATTCGTGAGCTCTCGGACGCTCAGCTTGTTGAGAAGCTGAAGGAAATGCGCGCCGAGCTCTTTAACCTTCGTTTCCAGATGGCCACCAGCCAGCTGGACAACACCGCTCGCGTCAACACCGTGAAGAAGGACATCGCTCGCGTCCTCACGGAGCAGCGCGCCCGCGAGATCGCAGCGGAGAAGTCCGCTGTCGCCGAGTAGGACCTAAGGAGAGAACATGACTGATTCGCGTAACTCGCGTAAGGTCCGTACGGGTGTCGTTACCTCCGTCTCCGGTGCCAAGACCATTGTCGTCACCATCACCGAGCGCAAGCGTCACCCCAAGTACGGCAAGATGATGACCAGCTCCAAGAAGCTGCACGCTCACGACGAGGAGTGCACGGCTGGCGTGGGCGATACCGTCCGCGTTATGGAGACCCGTCCTATGTCCAAGATGAAGCGTTGGCGCCTCATCGAGGTCGTCGAGCGCGCTAAATAAGCAGTCGCTCTTACGACTTGTACGTTTCCGAAGATGTGCGTATGCCTGGTTTGCATACCACAGTCCGTCTAAAGGCTGCGCACCTCTCTTCGGTTCTTAGTTCGGAGGAACATCTACCATGATTCAGATGCAAACCATGCTGAACGTCGCCGACAACTCCGGCGCTCGCAAGATTCGCTGCATCAAGGTGCTTGGCGGTTCCAAGCGTCGTTATGCAGGCATCGGCGATGTGTTCATCGGTGCTGTCCAGGAGGCTACCCCTGGCGCCAACGTCAAGAAGAAGGACGTTGTCCGTTGCGTCGTCGTTCGCACCGTTAAGGAGATCCGCCGCAAGGATGGCTCCTACATTCGCTTTGATGAGAACGCCTGCGTTGTCATCAACAACGATGGTTCGCCCGTCGGCACCCGTATCTTCGGGCCTGTCGCTCGCGAGCTTCGTGACAAGAAGTACATGAAGATCGTCTCGCTCGCTCCCGAGACCCTGTAGTTAGGGGAGATATATGTATATCAAGAAGGGCGATAAGGTCCAGGTTCTCTCTGGTAAGGATCGCGGCAAGCAGGGCGTTATCCTGCGTGCTCTCCCCGCCGAGAACAAGGTCGTTGTCGAGGGCGTTTCGGTCGTCAAGAAGGCCGTCAAGCCCAACGCTGCCAACCAGCAGGGCGGCATCGTTTCGCAGGAGGCTCCCATCGATGCCTCCAACGTCAATCTCGTCTGCCCCGAGTGCGGTAAGGTTACCCGCGTCGGTCACGAGAAGGACGGCAAGAACAAGCTGCGCGTCTGCAAGAAGTGCGGCCACAAGTTCTAAGCTGCCCGCAACATCAAGTTGCTAGCAAAGGCCCGGATGCCACGGCACCCGGGCCTTTTTCTATCCCTACTCATTGGGGACAGACTTAAATTACTCATTGGGGACAGACTTAAATGAGTACCCTAACTGGGTAAGCATAAATGAGCGGGTTGTGCTGTATAAATTGCTTGTGTGCGCGTTTATGCGCGTTAGATTGCGTTTGATTACGCACCTATGCGTATATATGCGCCGTTTACGGGGTAATAATGACCGTTTAGCGGTGAGATACGCAAAAACGCGCACAGACGTGCGTGTTTGTGCGAATATAGAGCTGTCAGAAATGCAAGACGTTCTATGACACAGGAGACACATAATGGCAGATTCCAAGCAGGCTCCACTCGACGCCGCGGCAGCCGCCAAAGCAGCATTTGCTTCGGTCCAGGACAAGCCGTTCCCTAACGACATCTTTACGGCTCCCGAGCTCCGTTGGGCTGTGATCGGTTGCGGCGTTATTGCCAACCAAATGGCCCAGTCCCTCGCGCTGGCCGGCCGCAAGCTTGCGGGCGTCGCCAACCGCACGCTGTCCAAGGCCCAGGCTTTTGCTGAGCAGTATGGCATCGAGAAGGTCTATGAAACGGTTGAGGATCTCTATGCCGATCCGGATATCGACGCCGTCTATATCACCACGCCGCACAACACGCATATCACCTATCTGCGTGCCGCGCTGGCCGCCGGCAAGCACGTGCTCTGCGAAAAGGCCATTACCCTCAACTCTGCCGAGCTCGACGAGGCCCGTGCCATCGCCGACGAGCACAACGTGGTCCTTATGGACGCCACCACGGTGCTCCACATGCCGCTGTATCAAGAGCTGCGCCGTCGAATGGATGCGGGCGACTTTGGCCGCATGAACCTCGCCCAGCTCAACTTTGGCAGCTATAAGGAGTACGGCGACCTGACCAACCGCTTCTACAACCGTAGCCTTGCCGGCGGCGCCATGCTCGACATTGGCGTGTATGCCCTGTCCGTCATGCGCCTGTTTATGGCCAGCCAGCCAGCCGAGGTCGTGTCTCTGGGCAACACCTGTGAGACCGGTGTCGACGTTGCGGGCGGCATTGTCTGCCGTAACGCCGAGCAGCAGCTGGGCGTCGTGAGCCTTACACTCCACTCCAAGCAGCCCAAGCGCTCGGTCATCAGCTTCGACAAGTGCTATATCGAGGTCAACGAGTATCCGCGCGCCGACCATGCGACCATCGTGTGGACTGCGGACGGTCACCGTGAGGAGGTCCACGCTGGCACCGAGGCATACGCTCTGTGCTACGAGATGGCTGACCTCGAGCAGGCCGTTGCCGGCGATGATTCGAAGCGCGAGCTTCTGGGCTATGCTTCTGATGTTATGGAGCTGATGACCAAGCTCCGCGCCGACTGGGGAGTCGTGTACCCCGAGGAGGAGTAAGCGATGCTTGCGGAAGATAGGCTCAACGCGATCGTGTCGATGGTGCAGCAGGCCGGCTCGGTTACCGTGCCGGAGCTTGCTGAAGCCCTGGGCGTGACGCCGTCCACCATTCGCCGTGACCTGCAGACGCTCGACCGCGCACACCGTATCGCCAAGGTGCACGGTGGCGCGACAAGTCTTGAGCGCGCGCACGTGACGCGCGACCTAACGATCAGTGAGCGCAGCGATCTCCATAACGACGACAAGGAGCGTATCTGCGCCCGCGCCGCGGCGCTTGTGGAGCCCGATAGCTTTGTGTATATCGATTCGGGATCCACGACCCTCAAGCTCATCGAGCATCTTCCGCGCCTTGAGGGCGTCACCTATGTGACCGATTCCGTGCTCCATGCCCAGCATCTCGCTCTGCGCGGCATGCGCACCGTGGTGCTGGGCGGCGAGCTCAAGCCCGAGACCGAGGCGCTCGTCGGTCCCGACGCCTTGGCAACCCTGGACCGCTATAACTTCAACTGCGGCTTTTGGGGTTCCAATGGCATCGCCGCCGAGCAAGGTCTCACCACACCGGATATCGAGGAAGCGCAAGTCAAGCGTATCTCGATGCGCCATACCGCCAAACGCTTCGTAATCTCAGACGCCAGCAAATTCGGCATGGTGGCGCCCGTCAAGTTCGCGGACTTCCGCGACGCAACGATTATTACCGCGGGCGAGGTGCCAGCCAAGTACCAGTCGATGGACAACGTCATCACGGTCTAGCGACAGGGCAAGGTCAAAACCATTTAGGTTCCTCAATAGAAAAGCGGCAACACCCTCGATGGGCGATGCCGCTTTTGTTGTCTGCCGTTTTGTCTAAATCTGTAACAACAAGACCGTTAAAAGTGGGCTAGGTGTTACAGATTGAGATACTTCCGAACCTTGCCGTCCCTTTGTCTCGATCTGTAACATCTGGGACCGATTTTGACGAGTTATTGTTACAGATTGAGATTTTCCCTTGAGGGGGATTCGAATGTCTCGATCTGTAACGGATAGACCGGAAAATGGGTTCTAACTGTTACAGATCGAGACGTTTTGGGACCGCGGCTGAGCCATTGCGGCAAAGCCACCACAAAGGTGCCTGCCCTTTTTGGCAGGTTTTAGGGCTCCCAGGGGCAGGGGGCTTCGATGTGGATGTGCTCACCGGTTACGGGATGCGTAAAGGACACGCTGTGGGCATGGAGCATCAGGCCGCAGGGGCGCGGCGTTCCGTACAGGTCGTCGCCAACCAGGGGATGGCGCTCGCTTGCCAGATGCACACGGATTTGGTGCTTGCGGCCGGTGAGCAGCTCGACATCGATATACGAGCGCGTGGGCAGGCCACGACGGCTCTTAAGACGCTTGAGCACCTTCACGCGCGTCTGAGACGGCTTGCCGCTGGCGCCGACGCGCATCTTGCGGCTGTCGTGACGGTCGCGGGCGATGGGCTTGTCGATGAGCTTTTCGTTCCAGTCGATTTTGCCTTCGGCGAGCGCCAGATAGTGCTTTTCGAAAGCGTGGTCGATCACCATCTGGTCAAAGGCGGGCTGCGTCTGCTTGTCGAGCGAGAACAACACCACGCCGGTGGTGTCGCGGTCCAGGCGGTTGAGCGGCTGCATGTCGGTCGCGGCAAAGCCGTCGCCCATCGCCAGCAGCAGGTCGCTGGCGTAGTCGGTGAGCGTGCGCTCGCCGGTGCCGTCGCCGTGGACGATCATGCCGGCGGGCTTGTCGATGGCCATGAGCCAGGCGTCGCAGTAGAGGACTTGAGGTTCTTCGTTCACGTGTAAGCCTTTCGGTTAGCTGATTCCCACAAACATGCAGCCCGAGGTCGCCCCGCGCAGACGGGCGGCGGGCTTACGGCCCGCCTGCGCCGCTTCGACGGCACGACGGACGCGGGCGACGGCACGGCTCACCTCATCCGTCTCGAGCAACGTTCCGTCAACCATGAGACGACGCACACCGGCATCGAGCAGCTGAGGAACCTGCGGCGTGAGGTCGATGGGGTAGGCATCGTACAGGCGAGAGCGGCCGTGGATGTCGGTGCGGACGGGCATGACCTTTCCGTCGATATTCTTGAGCGAGAGCTTGCGGGCACGCAGACGGCAGTTGACACAATCGTGGATGCAGCCGTTGGCAACCTGCAGAATGCAGTGTTCGCTCGTCATAACGCGCGGACGGCCAAAGACGGTGATGCCCAGAGCCGCGGGCGCGGCGGCGCCGAGCGAGGCAATCTCGTCGAGCGTGATCTCGGGCGAGAGCCAAAATGCGCCGGCTCCGCGCTCGGCAAGCGCCTCCATGCAGGGTATGTTGTGCACCGGCAGGCAAGAGCGAATCTCGGCCGTGGCGCCGGCATGCGCGGCTACGGCGAGCTCGGAGATATTGCCGACGGCGACGGTGGCTCCGGCATTGATCCAAGGATCGACGCGCTCGTGGTCGACGGCGCGGCAGACCTCGTCGAGTACGGGCACGATACCCTGCTCAAATGCATCGGCAGGGGAGAGTCCGACAGCCTCGAGCGCGTCGGTGGTCATATAGATGCGCGCGGCGCCCTCGGCGCGAGCCGCCTCGGCGGCTTCGAGCGTGGTGACGGCGGCGCAGATCTGCGGCTCATCGCGGTAATGCTCGGGCATGGCGCGCGTACATTTGTCGAGCAACGGAATCTCGAGCGTTTTCGCGCGCTCCTCGTACGGCGCCAGAATGGTCTCCTCCAATGCTTTACAGGCGGCGGCGCGCACCTTGTGCACGGCGGAGAAGCCCATGCCGCAGCCGGCGTCGAGCGAAACGTCAAAGCTCGCAGCCTCAAAGGGCGAGGAACCCATACGGCCCACATGCTCAACCAGGTCTGCCGCCTCGACGGCGCGAGTCTTGGCGGCCTCGACGGTGAAGCCTGTGGCGGTGGCGGCGAGCGCGGGGTTGTCACAGCAGGTGAGTGTGACGGTAAACGGCTCGCCCAGGCGCGCCACGACGGACACATCAACAGCTCGGCGGCGCAGCACATCGCGCTTGAGCGCGGCGCCGGCGGCGTCGATGGCACGCTGACTGCGAATCACGCGGACGCGGCAGCCCTCGGGCATGCTGCGGGGTACGCGACATTCGATGATGTCGCCCGCGGCGGCATCATCGGCGGCAATGGTGGTCAGGAATTGGTCGAACTCATCGTCGTGGCGAAGCTCCAGCAGGTCGCCCTTGCCCACGGGCTCAAACAGCTCAATACGGGCGATGGCGGCACGGCGACGGCGGTCGTCGGGCTTGAGGCCGCGCACATCGCGGTTGGCCGGGCGGCTGCCCAGCACCGTGCCCACGATCTGGCCGCGGTTGTTGGAACGCTCGTAGCTCATCATCTCGTCGCCCGAGGTGCCGTCCTGATAGGCGTGCGTAAAGTCGCGGTTGAAGCAGCGCTTGAGCTGGCGCTGGCGAGCGGCGTCCTCGTCCTTATCTACGGCGACCCCGGCCAGCATGTCGTCAATTTCGTGACGATACACATCGACGATGGAATACACGTAATCGGGCGCCTTCATGCGGCCCTCGAGCTTGAGCGACGCGGCGCCGGCGTCATACAGGCGGCGAACGAGCTGCGAGGTGTTGGTGTCACGCGGGCATAGCGCACGCTCGCGGCCGGCGGGGGAGAGCGCGCGACCGTTTTCGTCGATCAGTTCGTAGGGCAGGCGGCAGGGCTGGGCGCACATGCCACGGTTGGCCGATCGTCCCGCCATGGCAAAGCTCGAAAGCAGGCACAGACCCGAGTAGCAAAAGCAGATGGCGCCATGGCTAAAGACCTCAAGGTCCACATCGGGCGCGGCATTATGAATGGCGGCGATCTCGTCGATGGAGAGCTCGCGCGAGAGAGTCACGCGGTCGGCGCCCTGCTCGCGGCACCAAAGGGTTCCGCGGTCGTCGTGGATGTTCGCCTGGGTCGAGATATGTGTCTCGATGCCGGGCATGGTGCGCTTGACCTCAAAGAACAGACCCCAGTCCTGGATAATGAAGGCATCGGCGCCCAGCGTGGAGCAGCGATGAATGAGTTGCAGCGCATCGCCCATCTCGGACTGCTTGATGACGATGTTGACCGTGACGTAGACGCGCGACCCGGCTAGATGCGCGGCGCGGCAGGCCTGCTCAAAGGCCTCGTCGGTAAAGTTGGTGGCCTTGCGGCGGGCGTTGAAGCTGCCCATGCCGCAATAGATGGCGTCTGCCCCCGCGGCGAGTGCGGCGGCAAAGGGCTCGGGCCCTCCGGCGGGCGCCAAAAGCTCGGGTCTGCGGTTGGTGGTTCGACTGGCGGTTGCGGTCATATCCTGCCTTTCAAAATGCTCAGATATTCAAAAGTATAGTGGTGCTGTTGCGGCGGACGATGACCGCAGCCCAAGCAGGACAAAGTCTTCAGCAGCCCTTGCAGCAAAAATGATCCGTTTCCCTCCGTCCCCAGCGGATCAGGTGATCCATGGGGGACGGAGGGAAACGGATCATTTTGAGCTTCACCGTCCGGTCGTGCCGTTCAGCGGCCGACAGGCGCCGTTGGGCGATAAATTATTCTCGCAACGTGATAATAATCTTGCATCGCGCGGAAACCTTGAGTACTATCCCAAATCAAGCGCGGTGTTCAGACCGAATTGTGCCTCCCGGTGCGAACGCCGCGCTCACGCTCTCTATCTGATCGTAAGGAGAAAAACATGAGCAAGACCGTCGTGTCTTCCGATAACGCACCCGCAGCCATCGGCCCGTATTCCCCCGGCATCCAGACCGGCAACATGGTGTTCCTGTCCGGCCAGCTGGGCATCGACCCCGCAACCGGCAAGACGCCCGAGGGCGTCGAGGCCCAGGCTAAGCAGTCCCTTGCTAACGTCGAGGCCCTGCTGACCGCTGCCGGCGCCACCTTTGCCGATGTCGTCAAGACCACGGTCTACCTGGCCGACATCGCCGACTTCGCTGCCGTGAACGAGATCTACGCCTCCAAGTTCGAGGCTCCGTTCCCCGCACGCAGCGCTTTCCAGGTTGCCGCCCTTCCGGCCGGCGGTCTGGTCGAGATCGAGGTCGTCGCCGCTCTCTAAGGCGTTGGCGAAAACAAAACATGACATGCAAAAAGAACCCTGCAGCGCGTGCGAGCTGCAGGGTTCTTTTGTCACGTGACGGATCGCTTGCGGAGCCACCAAGGGCAGTCTTTTTGGGACGGGGCTATTTTAGCTACCCCAATATGCAGGATTGATTTTACTTGCGGCTCATCGAAGTCGCGGGCAGGGGGAGGGTGGCTAAAATAGCCCCGTCCCAAAAAGACTGCCTGCGCTTCATTTTGCTCGTTAGCCTTCCTTCCGAACTTTTTGCAGGTAGCGGTAGACGCTGGGCTCCGAGATGCCCAGCGCGGTGGCGGCGCAGGCCACGGCGCCCTTGAGCATAAACACCCCGTTGCCGTTGAGGTGGCGAATGACGTCCACGCGGTCGATCTGACCAAGCGAAGCTACATCCAGCCCGCGCGCGCTCAGCAGCTCGGCAATACTGCGGTCGATGAGCTCCTGCGTAGACTCCGAAAGACTTTCGACCTCGATAGACGCGGGCTCCGACTGCCTTGGCACAGCGTCGAAGCAGGCCATGAGCTGCTGAGCCATGGCGTTGATGGAGCGTATCGTGGAAAGGTCGGTGTTGACGCAAAGCATGCCGACGATCTTGTTGTCCTCACGGATAAAGAACGTCGCCGACTCCAACGTCTTGCCACCGGCACCGCGCCCCTCGTAGCCCGTAATAAACGGCAGGTCGCGATACTTGGCGTCGTGCATGATCTTGAGCGCCAGATCGGTGGCGGGACCGCCGACCTTGCGGCCGCTCACGATGCCGTTGCGAATATCGACGATGGCGTGGTCGGGATCCGAGAAATCGTGCAGCACGATTTCGCTGTTTTTGCCGAGTATCTGCTCCAGGAAATCGACCATCGGCAAAAAACGACGTACGGTCTCGTTCACGGGCAACTCCTTTGGGTTCTATCGAAGTGTTCATAACAATTTTTTATCATGGTAACACGCTGCTCATCATCTCGTATATCCGCAGGTACATTGCGTAATACAGACGAACGGTAGAAATTTGGCGGTAAACGGTCGACCAAAAGAAAAGTTAGATGTTATTTTGAACAGACACATTCCTGACCTGCGGAAATGTGTTATCTCAGCTGAAGAATAGTCTGATAACAAAAAATTATTATTGAGAATGAGAATCATCTTTAATACGATATGCAACGAAGGCACAACCTCAACCCCGCACTGCGTCACAATAGAGCGTTAGATGCGAAAACAACTATTTCGAGGATTGGTGGTCAAATGACCCAGGAGACGGTTACGAACGGCACTGAAGCCCTGTTCACTCGCGAAGGCATGCCGCCCGTTAAGGAAATGATCCCGTGTGCCCTTCAGCACGTACTGGCATCGTTTGCCGGCATCATTACCCCGGCGGTCATCATGGCCGGCGTCTACGGCTTTAATAGCCAGCAGAGCACCGACATCATTCAGGTTGCGCTCATTCTTTCGGCAATCGACACGGCCCTTCAGGCCTTCGCTCCCTTCCGTCGCATCGGCGGCGGCCTGCCCATCGTCATGGGCGTTTCGTTCGCGTTCCTGCCGGCCCTGCAGGCCATGGGCGCCTCGGGCTTTAGCTTTGGCGCGCTGTTGGGCGGCGAGATCGTCGGCGGCGCCGTTGCGGTCCTCTTTGGTCTGGCCTACAGCAAGATCAAGTGGCTGTTCCCGCCCGTCGTGACCGGTACGGTCATCTTCTCCATTGGCGTCTCTCTCTATCCCACGGCCGTCAAGTACATGGCCGGTGGCATGGGCACGCCGCTGTGGGGCACCCCGCAGGCCTGGTGCGTCGCTCTTATCACCTTCGCCGTGGTCTTTGCGCTCGCCAACTTTGGCAAGGGCACGCTCAAGCTGGGATCTGTGTTCTTTGGCATGATCGTTGGCATGATCGTCTCCATCCCCTTTGGCATGATCGACTTCTCCAGCGTCGCCACCGCTCAGGTCTTCGCCCTTCCCAAGCTCATGCCCTACGCACTCGAGTTTGATCCCGAGGTCTGCATTACCCTCGCCGTCGTGTTCCCCATGGTTGCCATCCAGGTTATCGGTGACGTTTCCGCCGCCTGCCTGGGCTCCATCGACCGTATGCCCACCGAGCGCGAGCTCTCCGGCGCTATCGTGTCCCAGGGCCTCACCTCTATGGTCGGTGGCCTGCTGGGCGGTCTTCCCACCAGCGCCCTTGGCCAGAACGTGGGCATCATCTGCTCCAACAAGGTCGTCAACAAGTGGGTCTTTGTGATTATTGCGGCCGTCTTTGCCATCGCCGGTCTGTTCCCGCAGCTCTCTGCCGTCCTTTCCGCTATCCCGCAGCCCGTCATCGGCGGCGCGACCGTCGGTGTCTTTGGCACCATCACCATGAACGGCGTGCGCATGTTCACCCGCGAGGGCCTCACGCAGCGCACTACCACCATCGTCGGTACCTCCGTCGTCTTTGGCCTGGGTATCTGGATGGCCAGCGGTTGCCTTGCCGGCGAGGGTATGCCCGCCTGGGTGTCCACCGTCATCGGCTCCAATGCCGTAACTCCCACTGCCATCATGGCCATTGTCCTTAACCTGATCCTTCCGCAGACGCCGGTCGTGGCTCAACACATCGATGCTGCCAAGGACGCTGCCGTGGATCTGGTCTTGCCCGAGAGCAAGAAGTAACCAATTCGGTGCTATTCGTCGGTGGACGCATCGCCTCGTCCGCCGACGTCATGCGGCACCAAGCCGCACTTCAAAGGGTTTGTCCCTTTGGTGAAGCGTTGACGGGAGAGGGCCCGTTTCCGGTGTAGGCCGGCGCTTCGCACTCCGCCATGTCAGAGGTGTCAAACCCCGCCTCTGATGTCGAAGGGAGCATCCATGCTTCTGGTCGCTAACGGTTCCGTCTTTACCCGCAACGCTCAGGCCCCGTTCATTCCAAACGGTGCGGTCGCCATTGACGGAGATACGATCGTCGAAGTGGGCCCCGAGTGCGAGCTCAAGGCCAAGTACCCGGATGCCGAGTACGTCGACGCCCAGGGCAACCTCATCATGCCCGGACTTATCAACTGCCACACCCACATCTACTCGGGTCTGGCCCGCGGCCTTGCCATTAAGGGCTGCAACCCCACTAACTTCCTGGAGAATCTTGAGCAGCAGTGGTGGAAGATCGACGACAACCTGACACTCGACGGCACCAAGGCCAGCGCCTACGCCACGATTCTTGACTCCATCCGCGATGGCGTCACCACGATCTTCGATCACCACGCGAGCTTCTGTGAGATCCCGGGAAGCCTCTTTACCATTAAGGATGCAGCTCAGGAGCTGGGCATGCGTTCGTGCCTGTGCTACGAGGTCTCCGACCGTCGCGGTCAGGAAAAGTGCGACCAGGCCATTGCCGAGAACGCCGAATTTGCCCAGTGGGCCGCCAAGGAGCGTCGCGATAACGACAACCACATGATCGCCGCCATGTTTGGCGGTCACGCCACCTTTACGCTGTCGGACGAGACCATGGACAAGATGGCCGAGGCCAACAACGGCTTGACCGGCTTCCACATCCATGTGTGCGAGGGCATGAACGACGTGTGGGACTCCCGCCTCAACCGCGGCGGCATCAGTCCCGTCGAGCGCCTGCTGCAGCACAACCTGCTGGGTCCCGACACCATGCTCGGCCACTGCATCCATGTGACGCCTGCCGAGATGGATATCGTCAAGGAGTCCGGCACCTGGCTCGTCAACAACCCCGAATCCAATATGGGCAACGCCGTGGGCTGCGCCCCCGTGCTCGAGTTCTTCCGCCGCGGCATTCCCGTGTGCATGGGCACCGACGCCTACACCCACGATATGCTCGAGAGCCTTAAGGTCTTCCTGATCATTCAGCGCCACAACGCCGCCATGCCCAACGTGGGCTGGTGCGAGGCCATGACGATGCTGTTCGAGAACAACGCCAAGATGGCGAGCAAGTACTTCGATCGCAAGCTCGGCGTGCTCGAGGCCGGCGCTGCCGCCGACGTCATCGTTATGGACTACAAGCCCTTTACGCCGCTGAGCGAGGAGAACATCGACGGCCACATGCTCTTTGGCATGATGGGCAAAAACTGCCGCACCACCATCATCAACGGCCGCGTCCTGTACAAGGATCGCGAGTTCGTTGGCATTGATGAGGACAAGATCAACGCGTGGACCATGGCCGAGTCCAAGAAGCTCTGGAGCACGCTCAACGATCGCGCCTACTAATTACAAGTAGATTCACGCGTGCCGGATGTTTCGCCGCATCCGACGCGCGTATAGGCGACCTCCGCGGGGTCGCCGGCGCTGTGCTAGCGCTACACCGTATTTGCGCCCGCCGCGCGGTCTCGCCGGGCGTTACAGAGAGGAGCTCACTATGAGCGACATCATGAGGCCGATCCCGTTTTCGCAGCTGATGAACTGGATCATCGAGGAGCACAAGACTCAGGACGCCATCTTTGGCGTGCGTAAGATGGTCACGACCAATCAGGAGGGCGCGCTTCCCATTTTTGACGAGCGCATCGAGACTCCGTTTGGCCCGGCCGCCGGCCCCAATACGCAGCTTGCCCAGAACATCGTGGCATCCTACGTGGCCGGTTCCCGCTTCTTTGAGCTCAAGACCGTCCAGGTTATGGACGGCGAGGAGCTCTCCAAGTGTGTGAACAAGCCCTGCATTGTGGCGCAGGACGAGTGCTACAACTGCGAGTGGTCGACCGAGCTCGAGGTTCCGCAGGCCTTTGCCGAGTACGTGAAGGCATGGTTTGCCTGCCACCTGATCGCTCGCGAGTACGGCCTGGGCAGCCCGGACGGTTTTGTCTTTAACATGTCGGTGGGCTATGACCTGGAGGGCATCAAGAGTCCCAAGGTCGATGCCTACATCGAGGGCATGAAGGACGCCAGCGGCTCCGACGTCTGGAACGAGTGCCGCACGTGGGCGCTCGCCAACCTGGACAAGTTTGAGCATGTCGATGCCGCGTTTGTCGAGTCCATCCCGGCGCGCGTCTCCAACTCCATTACCGAGTCAACGCTGCATGGCTGCCCGCCGGCGGAGATCGAGCGCATCGCGACCTATCTGATTACCGAGAAGGGCCTTAACACCTACATCAAGTGCAACCCCACGCTGCTGGGCTATGAGTTTGCCCGCCAGCGTCTGAACGAGCTGGGCTTTGACTACATCGTCTTCGACGATACGCACTTCCGCGAGGACCTGCAGTGGTCCGACGCCGTGCCCATGTTCGAGCGCCTGATTGCCCTGTGTGCCGAGCGCGGCCTGGAGTTTGGCGTCAAGCTGACCAACACGTTCCCCGTCGACGTGACGAGGAACGAGCTGCCCTCCACCGAGATGTACATGTCCGGCCGTTCGCTGTTCTCGCTGACCATCGAGGCTGCTCGCCGCATTACCGAGCAGTTCGATGGCAAGCTGCGCATCAGCTACTCCGGCGGCGCCACGGTCTACAACATCCGCGCCCTGTATGACGCCGGCATTTGGCCCGTCACCCTGGCGACCGACGTGCTCAAGCCCGGCGGTTACGAGCGCTTTAGCCAGATGGCCGGCGAGTTTGCCGACCTGGACGGCAAGCCGTTCGCGGGCGTCTCTCTCGAGGCCGTGACTGCGATCCAGACCGACTCGCTCACCAACCCGCTCTACAAGAAGCCGCTGTGCCCGCTGCCCGATCGCAAAGTCGCCGGCAAGAGCCCGCTTTCCGACTGCTTTACCACGCCGTGCCGCACGAGCTGCCCCATCCAGCAGGACATTCCTGCCTATCTGGCGGCTGTTGACGAGGGCCGCTACGAGGACGCGCTCAACATCATCATCGAGCGCAACGCCCTGCCGTTCATTACCGGCACCATCTGCCCGCATCCCTGCGGCCGTGCCTGCGAGCGTGCATTCTACGAGCCCGAGGGCGCCCAGATTCGCGCCAGCAAGCTCAAGGCCGCCCGCGAGGCCATGACCGCCGTGCTGCCCAAGTTGCGCGCCCAGGCCATCGCCAACGACAGCGAGCGCAACGTTGCCGTTATCGGTGGCGGCCCGGCCGGCCTGGCGACGGCGTTCTTCCTGACGCGTGCCGGCGTGCCCGTCACCATCTTCGAGGCCCGCGATTCGCTCGGCGGCGTGGTCCGTCACGTGATTCCCGAGTTCCGCATTGCGAGCGACGATATCTCCCACGATGCCGAGCTCTGCCTGGCCTTTGGTGCCAAGGTGCAGCTCAATGCCCGCGTGGATTCCATTGACGAGCTCAAGGCCCAGGGCTTTACCGACGTGGTCGTGGCCACCGGTGCCTGGATGCCCGGTTCCGCCGGCCTGGGCGAGGGTGCCGAGCTTGACGTGCTGGAGTTCCTCGAGGCCGCCAAGAAGGGCGAGAAGCTCGAGCTGGGCGAGGACGTCGTGGTCATTGGCGCTGGCAACACCGCCATGGATGCCGCCCGCGTGGCCAAGCGCCTGGCCGGCGTGAAGAACGTGCGCCTGGTCTACCGCCGCACCAAGAAGCAGATGCCCGCCGACGAGGAAGAGCTCGATTTTGCCCTGGCCGACGGTGTTGAGTTCTGCGAGCTGCTGGCGCCCAAGGCGCTCAACGGCGCCGTGCTGACCTGCGATGTTATGGAGCTTGGCGAGCCGGATGCAAGCGGCCGTCGCAGCCCCGTCGCCACGGGCGAGACCGTCGAGCTTCCCGCCACCACAGTGATCTGCGCCGTGGGCGAGGGCATCGATGCCAGCCTGTACGATGCCGCGGGCGTCGAGCACGACCGTCGCGGCCGTCTTGCCGCCACCTCCACCGGCGTCGAGGGCGTCTGGGCTGCGGGCGACTGCCGCCGCGGTCCGGCCACCGTGGTCGAGGCTATTGCCGACGCCGCCGAGGTCGCCCGTGCCATCGCCGGCGTGGACTTTAACAAGTACGCCGACTGCAACGAGCGGGCCGGCCGCGAGGACGCCTGCTACGAGCGCAAGGGGTCGCTGTGCCGCGACAAGCGCAACTGCACCAAGACTCGCTGCCTGGGCTGCGGCTCGGTGTGCGAGGTCTGCTGCGACGTGTGCCCCAACCGCGCCAACGTGGCAATTAAGGTGCCGGGCCTGGCCAAGCATCAGGTCGTCCATGTCGACGGCATGTGCAACGAGTGCGGCAACTGCGCCGTGTTCTGCCCTTACCAGGAGGGTCGTCCCTACAAGGACAAGCTCACCCTGTTCTGGAGCGAGGAGGACATGGAGAACTCCGAGAACGAGGGCTTCCTGGCCGTGGACGAGGATCACTTTAAGGTCCGCGTCGCCGGCACGGTCCGCACCGTCTCGGTCGATGCCGTCAACACCGGCCTTCCCGAGGCCGTCCGCCTGACCATCAGGGCTGTGCGCGACAACTATTCGTACCTTCTTAAGAAATAGGCGAGTCTCTTATGGCCAAATCCATTCAACATAACGTGGCCTACGTTGCCTGCGGAAGCGGTTGCGCCTCTGCAGGCGGCGACGCCCGCTGCAGCGAAGGCTGCATTGGCTGTGGCGCCTGTGTCACGGCCTGCCCCCACGGTGCCATTGCGCTGGTCGATGGCATCGCCCGCGTGGATCGCTCAAAATGCACGGGCTGTGGTCTGTGCGGCATGGCGTGCCCGCAGCGCGTGATTGCCTTCGTTCCCGGCTACCAGAACATTCTGGTGCGCTGCAACAACACCGATAAGGGCGCCATTGCGCGCAAGATTTGCGACACGAGCTGCATCGGTTGCGGCATGTGCGCCAAAAAGTGCCCCGCCGGCGCTATCCGCATCGAGGACAACTGTGCCCATATCGACGGCGTGGACTGCCTGTCGTGCGGCATGTGCGCCGTCGTCTGTCCTCATGGCGCCATCCACGACCGCACCGGCATCGCCGCCGGCGTGTAGAAGGGAATCACCATGGCACAGGAATTCACTTTTACCGTTAACGGCGTCGAGCGCACGACGACGCAGAACAAGCCGCTGCTGCGCTACCTGCGCGACGACCTGCACATTCACTCCGCCAAGGACGGCTGCTCCGAGGGCGCGTGCGGTACCTGCACCATCCATGTGGACGGTGCGGCCGTCAAGGCGTGCGTGCTGACCACCGCTCTTGCCGCCGGCCGCAACATCGTGACCGTCGAGGGCCTGCCCGAGGACGTGCGCGAGGCCTTTGTGTACGCCTTTGGCGCCGTGGGCGCCGTGCAGTGCGGTTTTTGCATCCCCGGCATGGTCATGGCGGGTGCGGCGCTTATCGCCGAGGATCCCGAGCCCACCGAGGAGCAGATCAAGTACGCCATTCGCGGTAACGTCTGCCGCTGCACCGGCTACAAAAAGATTATCGAGGGCATCTCGCTGGCCGCTGCGGTGCTCCGCGGCGAAAAGCAGATCGACGAGGACCTAGAGCGCGGCGACGACTACGGCGTGGGCAAGCGCGCCTTCCGTATCGACGTGCGCAAGAAGGTGCTCGGCGAGGGCAAGTATCCCGACGACATCGACGAGCTCGATCAGCCGGGTCTGACCTACGCCAGCGCCGTGCGCTCCAAGTACCCGCGCGCCCGTGTGCTCTCCATCGATACCTCCAAGGCCGAGGCCCTGCCCGGCGTGGTGGGTATCCTGCGCGCCGAGGACGTGCCGGTCAACCAGGTCGGCCACCTTATCCAGGACTGGGACGTCATGATCGCGGCGGGCGATACCACCCGCTGCGTGGGTGACGCCATCGCGCTGGTGGTTGCCGAGGACGAGGCGACGCTCGAGAAGGCCAAGAAGCTCGTAAAGATTGATTACGAGCCGCTGGAGCCCGTGCGCAATATCGCCGAGGCCAAGGCTGCCGACGCCCCGCGCCTGCACGACAGCTTCTTTGCCTTTGGCAACACGGTGGAGCTCAAGGACAACGTGTGCCAGAGCCGTCACGTGACGCGCGGCGACGCCGCCAAGGCGCTGGCAGAGAGCGCGTTCACCGTGACGCAGCGCTTTACCACGCCCTTTACCGAGCATGCCTTCTTGGAGCCCGAGTGCGCCGTCGCCTTCCCGTACAAGAACGGCGTCAAGGTGGAGTCGACCGACCAGGGCGCCTACGATACGCGCAAAGAGTGCGCCCATATGTTTGGCTGGGATAACGAGCCCGAGCGCGTGGTCGTCGAGACCATGCTCGTGGGCGGCGGCTTTGGCGGCAAGGAGGACGTGTCCATCCAGCACCTGGCCGCGCTCGCCGCATATAAGTTCCAGCGTCCCGTGAAGTGCAAGCTCACGCGTGCCGAGTCGCTCGCGTTCCATCCCAAGCGCCATGCCATGGACGGCACCTTTACGCTGGGTTGCGACGCCGAGGGCAACTTTACCGGCCTGGACTGCGAGATCAACTTTGACACCGGCGCCTACGCGTCGCTGTGCGGCCCGGTGCTCGAGCGCGCCTGCACGCACGCCGTCGGCCCCTACAAGTACCAGAACACCGATATCCGCGGCTTTGGCTACTACACCAACAACCCGCCCGCTGGCGCCTACCGCGGCTTTGGCGTCTGCCAGTCCGAGTTTGCACTCGAGAGCCTGATCGACCTGCTGGCAGAGAAGGTTGGCCTGGATCCGTGGGAGATCCGCTACCGTAACGCCATCGAGCCGGGCGAGGTTCTGCCCAACGGCCAGATTGCCGACTGCTCCACGGCGCTGAAGGAGACGCTGCTCGAGGTCAAGGATGCCTACTACGCGCATCCCGGACACGCCGGTATCGCCTGCGCCATGAAGAATGCCGGCGTGGGCGTGGGCCTGCCCGACGCCGGCCGCTGCAAGATTCGCGTCGAGAACGGCGTGGCCGTGGTCTATGCCGCCACGTCCGACATCGGCCAGGGCTGCAACACGGTCTTTTTACAGGACGTTGCCGAGGCCTGCGGTCTGCCGCTGAGCTGCATTGCCAATGGCGAGTGCTCCACCGAGAACGCACCCGACTCCGGCACCACGTCTGGCTCGCGTCAGACGGTCGTGACCGGCGAGGCCGTGCGCGGTGCCGCCTTCTTGCTGCGCGATGCCATGGTTGGCATCGAGGCTGGCAAGCCTGCGCCCGATGCTCCCGTGAGCGCGCATGGCGACGGCGTCAAGATCGAGTACGACGACGGTCGCGCCTACCAGTTGCGCACGCAGGAACTCGTTGCCGGCCAGGGTATGCATCCTCAAGATCCTGCGGCCGCCATCAAGGCGCTCGAGGGCTGCGAGTTTGGCTACGTGTACCTGGAGCCGACCGACAAACTGGGCGCCGACGTCCCCAATCCCAAGAGTCACATCTGCTACGGCTTTGCCACGCATGTGGTCATTTTGGATGATGACGGTCGCGTGAGCGAGGTCTATGCCGCGCACGATTCCGGCAAGGTGGTCAACCCCATCTCCATCCAGGGTCAGATCGAAGGCGGCGTGCTCATGGGTATGGGCTATGCGCTTACCGAGGATTGGCCGCTCAAGGACTGCGTGCCCCAGGCAAGGTACGGTACGCTCGGGCTGTTCCGTGCGCCCGAGATTCCGGATATCCACGCCATCTACGTGGAGAAGGACGAGCTGCTGCCCGTGGCATACGGCGGCAAGGGCATCGGCGAGATCGCAACGATCCCCACGGCGCCCGCCGTACAGAATGCCTACCGCGCGTTTGACGGCAAGCTGCGTCCAGATCTGCCCATGGTGGATACGCCGTACAGCCGCGCCCGTCACCGTGGGTAGGGTAGGGCGCAGACGGCATTGCTGATGGGCTGTTCGCGCACAACACCAACTGTATATGCTGCACCTTTGGCCCCGGCTCCATCGCGAGCCGGGGCCTTTTGTTTGGAGCGGAGGCGGCATCCCAGATTTCGGCTCCAGAATGGGACGTACTTTCCGGACGGGGCTTCAAACGGAAACTGTATCCCGGATTCGACGCTCAGAATGGGATTCGTTTTCCGGTAGAGGCCTCAAATGGAAAGTGCGTCCCGGAATATGGCTTCAGCGTGGGATGCATTTTCCGGTTGGGGCTTCAAACGGAAAGCGCATCCCGGAATCCGCGCCTGGAATGGGACACACTTTCCGGAACAGCCCTCAACCGGAAACTGCGACCCGGAATCGACGCTCGGAACGGGATGCGCTTTCCCTTGGGGCTCTCAGCGGAAAATGTATCCCGGAATCAGGCCTCGGAGTGGGATGCACTTTCCGGAACGGTCCTCAACCGGAAACTGTGTCCCAGAATCGACACTCGGAACGGGATATGCTTTCCGGAACGGCCTTCAAGCGGAAATTGCATCCCGTTCTGAGCCTTCATTCCGGGACATGCTTTCCGCTAGGCATGCCATCTGGAAAGCGCATCCCGTTTTGAGCGCTCGATCTGGGACACGCTTTCCGCGGGAGTGGCTGTTGGGAAAGTGTGTCCCAGATTGGCGAGATACGGCGCGGCAATGCGTGGCTCAGCAGCCTCTACAGCTCCACGTCGTTGAGCCATGTCGGCAGAGCGGTCTGCCGGATGCCTGCCGTCTGCAGCTTTTTCGCGAGCATTCCTGCCGAGCGGACCTCGTTCATGGTAAAGCGCAGCAGAGGGTGACCGTAGAACGATAGATGCGCCTCGCGCTGTCGTTCGGCAACGAGCGCCTCGGCGGTGGTGCGTCCGGCCAGCATGGTCTGGTCGGTATATTTGATGAGCCCGTCGAGCTCGCCCAGTGTGAGTTCTCGCACCTGGCGCTCCCAGGCAAAGTCCGTTCGTATGGGCTTGGCCGAATCGAAGGGGTCCGTCAGCTCGTATTGAAGCCAGTCGGGCGCAAAACCCGTCTCGATCATGACGGCGCGGGCGACTGATTCTCCACCGCTCTCGGCGCGGGCGTCGGCATATCGAAGCGTTGTGAGAGCCGTACGAATCGCGTGGCCATTGCGGGCAGTCGCTCGTTGCTCAGCGGCCTCCATCAGCTGTTCCCGCGTAAGGCCGAGCTTTGAGATCGCCGAATCGGCAATGGGCATGCCGTCAGCAAAACCAGTTTGCAGCAGACAATCTGTGGCCGTTTGGATGGGCGGCGTTACCGATATGCCGGCTCTACGTATTGCTCCGGCCGGCTCAATCTGGTGCCGTTGAATATGCGCGCCCGGGCGAGCCGACGGCTTTGTCGAGCTGCAGACATGCACGACATTCAGGTGTCGCCACGAGACCTCGAGCCCCAGCAGGCAGGCGGCCGAAAACGAGCAGAACGTCCAATCGGGGTGGATGATCGCAAGGGCGCGAATAATCTCGCAATGACGCTGCGCCCGGTTGAGTTCATCCCAGCGCATTTTACGCGCGAACAGTCCCGGCATGGGCGAGACGACCATGTCGCCGATGCGCCGAAGGAGCGCTTTTCGGATCGCCGTGCTCGGGGGAATCAGACAGCGCCCCTTTTGTTCGGCTTGGGTGAGTAGTTGATCGATGAGTTGGTCATTGCAATGGGTCATGAGCTACCGCCTCCTTTTGGGTAGCAAAAACGTATCAGCTGGAACTTGCCGCTCGGCTGACCAAAAGCTGACCAAAATCTAACCATGCAGGTAGATGGCCTGTTTTCGGCGACATTTTTACATCCGAATCGGTGGGCGGTAATCGGCGACCTTGAACGGTAGCTAGATATGAAGTCTTGGTAAGTTTCGGGACGTGTACTTTTTTGAAAAAGAGCATTCTATCTGCAGTTTCGTGTTTCTGGATCGCATATTTGAAGGCATGTGATAAGGGCTGCGGATCGCTGTCTTGTATCTGCGGAAACTGTGACCCGGAATTGTCGCGCGGAATGGGACGCGCTTTCCGGATCAGCCCTCAAACGGAAACTGTGTCCCGGAATTTGGCTCCAGAGTGGGATTCATTTTCCGGATCGGGCCTCAAGCGGAAACTGTGTCCCGGAATGAGCGCTCAGAGTGAGATGCGCTTTCCCAGCGGTGCCTCTACCGGAAACTGTATCCCGGATTCGACGCTCAGAATGGGATTCGTTTTCCGGTTGAAGCTTCAGCGGAAAGTGCATCCCAGAATTTAGGCTCAGAGCGGGACGAGCTTTCCTGATGGCATGCTTGGCGGAAACTACGGCCCAGTTTTTGGCTCCAGAACGGGATGCATTTTCCGGAGCGGTCCACGTGCGGTGGGGGTGCCGCCCCTTGTGCGTGCGCCGCTTGTCGAATTACGTTATAGCTGGCTATATTATAGGAAGGTATAATATAGCCAGCTATAACGTAAAGGAAGGATGGCCCTGTGTTTATCGGAAGAACAGCGGAAATGTCCGAGCTCAATCGACTGTATGGCACGGGCTCCTTTGAGATGCCTGTGATTTATGGCCGCCGTCGTGTGGGCAAAACGCGCCTTATCACGGAGTTCATTCAAGGCAAGAAGGCTATTTACTTTCAAGCTCGTCGTACCAATGCAGAGGCAAACCTGCACGGCTTTAGCCAGGCGATACTTGCGGGTTCGGTTGGTGCTGCAGGCGTGTCGTTTCGTAGCTTTGACGAGGCGTTCGATGCATTGGCCACCATGGCTCGCACGGAACGTTTGATTGTCGTGATTGACGAGTATCCCTATCTCGCCCAATCGAATCCCGAGATCAGCTCGTTGCTGCAAGACAAGATCGATCACCTGTACAAAGAGACCAGGCTCATGCTGATTCTATGCGGTTCGTCTCTTTCGTTTATGGAGGAACAGGTGTTAGGCTACGAGAGCCCACTATACGGTAGGCGTACGGCCCAGTTTAAGATCATGCCGCTCGATTTTACGACGACCCTCGGCCTGTGGCAGAGCATGGGTCGCGAAGACGCTGCGGTTTGCTATGGCATGACGGGCGGCATTCCTGCATATATCGAGAAAGTCGATCCTGCTGCGCCGCTCAAGGACAACGTCAAACGTCTTTTTCTTACTCCTACGGGCTATCTCTTTGAGGAGCCGAGTAACCTGCTGTTGCAAGAGTGCCGCAATCCCGAGCAATATGATGCGATCGTGCAAGCAATTGCCCAGGGGCGCTCGAAGATCTCGGAGATTGCGAGCTCTACGGGGATCCCTGCGAGCAACGTAAAGAGCTATGTGGATAAGCTGGCGTCGCTTGGGATTGTCGAGCGCGAGCTGCCCCTAAACGAGACGAGCAATAAGCGAGCCGTGTATCTGCTGAGCGACCAGATGTTTAGGTTCTGGTACAAGCTTGTGCCGCAGAACATCGGGCTAATCCAAAACGACATGGCCGAGATGGCGTATAAGCGCATTGAGCCGCACGTATCGGATTACATGGGTACGGTCTTTGAGCTTATATGCAGGCAATACGTGTACGAACTTGCGCGGGCGGGCCAGTTCGATGTGGTTCCGGCGAGCGTCGGGCGCTGGTGGGGGACGGATAATCGCACGCATACGCAGGAAGAAATCGACTTGATTGTTGACGATGGCGAGGGCGCCGCGCTGTTTGCGGAGTGCAAATGGCGCAATGAACCGGCGGGCGAAGACGTGCTGCAAAAGCTCGTGCACCGAAGCGAGCTCTTTAGACGGCAACGAAAAAGCTATGCGCTTTTCTCAAAAAGCGGTTTTACGCAGGGATGTCGGGATGCTGCGGAGAGTAGGGGAGACGTCAAGCTGATCTCGTTTGCCGAGATGTACGAGCGGAGATGACCAAGCGCTTTGATGTGATGCTCGGAATGGGTCGCGCTTTCCGGATCGCCCTTCAAGCGGAAACCGCATCCCAGATTTCGGCTCCAAAACGGGATACGCTTTCCCGGTGGCATCTCTAGCGGAAACTGCATCCCGGAATGAGCTCTCGGAACGGGACACACTTTCCCATCGGGGCTTCAAACGGAAACCGTGTCCCGGAATCGAGCCTCAGGGTGGGACGCATTTTCCGGTAGAGGCCTGGGACGGAAGGCGTGTTCCAGAATCCGGCTAATCCGATGGCCAGGTGGTTGAGCGAGCGGGCTCCGAGGCTCCATTACTGAAAATTCATTTGTTAAACCTGGCAACCGTGGGTAGAATAAAGTGGACGGCAGCCCAAGGGTGATAGCTGGGCAGCGCCGTTACTTAGTTCAAGGGGTCAATGCCTTAACGGCGTCGACCCCTCTTCTTTTGCTTCGTACGCTGCTTAAGTGCCTCGGAAAGTCCGATAAGCGCCGTGAGGAGCGAGACCAAAGCGGTCAGGAGCTTCACGAAATCAATCAGATCGGTCATGGGCATCACCTCCCGTCGCATGGAGGGCGCTGCCCGGCACATGGAACTGCCGTCAACAACTGCCATTCTATCAAAGCGCGGTCATAAATACGAATATATGTTCGGTAATAACAGCAACGTGATTCCCTCGAATAGCAGCCTTTCGTAAGGGCGGCAGAAGACGGCGCTGGGCGATTGGGGATAGACGCGCAGGTCTTCGTCACCGAAAGCCCGTTTGATTAACCAGCCCTCTGTAGGTGCACTGCATATTGATGGGCCCGGGATGACCGCTGATTCAAGTCACCGGGCCTAAATCTTTTTCATGCATTTGAATAGAGCGGGCGACTCTCTTGGGGCGGTCTGCATGGCGTGCGACCGGCGCATGGCGTTGCACCCCGCTTTTGTGTCCGCACGGGCGTCTATCCTTACGGCAATGTAGCCGCCTATGTAGTAAGCGGCAGGCAACGGAGAAAGGCCATAACCGTGTCAGCTGAAAAGACGCCGTGTATCTCGGCTATCGATACGACGAACTTTGCGCGCCAGATCGTGCTGGACTTTGAGTTTGCGCCGGTGCCAAAGCAGCGCCAGCGACGTAGGCTGCGCAACGAGATTATCGAGGTCGGCGCCGTCAAGCTTGATTACCACGGCAACGTTATGGGCGAGTTCTCGCAGTTTGTGCAGACGGAATTTACCGAAGGTGTTGCGTTTCCCGTCCGTGAGCTTACGGGGATATCAGCCGTGGACACCGCGATGGCCGATCCGCTCTACATGGTGATCAAAAGGCTCAGCGATTGGATCGGTCGCTACTCCGCCCAGATAGTTTGCTGGAGCGGGGCGGATCGTCGACAGCTTTTGACCGAGTGCCAGGCAAAGCACATCGACCTTTCAGCATTTCCTACGGACTGGGCCGACCTGCAGGCGTTTTACACCTCGATCATGGACGTGGGCAGCCATGGGCGCGTCTCGTTGGGCGACGCGGCAACGTGGTTTGGCATCGAGTTTGACGAGTCGACGGGCCACGCCCACAGCGCCCTGGCCGATGCGCGCGTGACCGCCAAGCTGCTCAAGCAGATGATGGACGGGAACTACCGCGTGAGCCCGCGCGCCCAGGAAGTCCGCCAGCGTTGGGGGATGGGCGAGCGAGCCCAGACGCGTCTCTCCAACAAGTGCCCCGAGCTGGGCGACCTTCTGCTGAAGCTGAAGGCGGAGGGGAGGTAGGAGGCAGACAGCCATCCGGAGGCGTCTGATCGGCGGCCCCTCGGGGCTTGCCCGTATCGTAGGCAATGCGCCGAATGCTCGCCATCGAAATTTATCGATGACCTATTGCAGACTGTAATGGGCCTGAGCCATCCCGGGGAAATTGCCGCGTGACCTATAATGTTTGGAACAGTTAAATGCGCTTTTTGCAATTGTGCAGATAGGTTTTGCTATGGTTTTCGATAAAGAGGCTTCGTTCGAAGAAGCGGTCATAACCGTGCTAAAGCAGCACGGCTGGGACGACGCGGGAGGTGTGCTTCGCTATCCCACCGAGCAGGACCTCATCGACAACTGGGCGAAGATTCTGTTCCAGAACAACGCCGACATAGACCGCCTGAACGGCTGCCCGCTCACCCAGGGCGAGATGGCGCAGATCATCGAACAAATCGAAACGCTCAAGACCCCACTCGCACTCAACGGGTTCATCAACGGAAAGACCGTCGCCGTCACGCGCGACAACCCCGACGACGCGCTTCACCTGGGCAAGGAGGTGAGCCTGAAGATTTATGATCGTCAGGAGATCGCAGCCGGCCAGAGCCGCTACCAGATAGCTCAGCAGCCGGTCTATCCTGCGAAGAACAAGATTCTGAACGATCGCCGTGGAGACCTGTGCCTGCTCATCAACGGCATGCCGGTCATCCATATCGAGCTCAAGCGTAGCGGCATTCCCGTCAGCCAGGCTACTGGTCAGATCGAGAAGTATGCCCACGAGGGCGTGTTCACGGGGCTCTTCCGCCTGACGCAGATCTTCGTGGGGATGACCCCCGACGAGGCGCGCTATTTCGCCAACCCTGGCGCGGGCGCATTCAACCCGAACTTCTTCTTCCACTGGGAAGACTTCAACAACGAGCCCGTCTGCGCGGGCGACAAACCCGGAACCGACGAATGGAAACGCTTCACTTCCACGCTGCTTTCCATTCCAATGGCGCACCAGCTCATTGGCTTCTACACCGTGGCCGACAGCTCGGACGGCTGCCTGAAAGTCATGCGCAGCTACCAGTACTACGCGGCCGCCGCCATATCCGACAAGGTGCGCAAGTGCAAATGGGATGAGAGACCCAAGAGCAGCACCCCGGGGCGCCCCGGCGGTTACATATGGCATACCACCGGCTCCGGCAAGACCATGACGAGCTTCAAATCTGCCCAGCTCATAGCTGACTCGCGCGACGCCGACAAGGTGATCTTTCTCATGGACCGCATCGAGTTGGGCACGCAGTCGCTCTCCGAGTACCGCGCGTTCGCAGACGACGCCGACGACGTGCAGGGGACCGAGAACACGCAGGTGCTGAAGTCGAAGCTCGCGAGCGACGACCCCAAGAACCGCCTCATCGTGACCTCTATCCAGAAGATGAGCAACGTGAAGGCCGGCGAGGGCAGAATCACCCAGGCGGAACTCAACCGCCTAGCCTCCAAACGGATCGTGTTCGTCATCGACGAGTGCCACCGCTCCACTTTCGGCGAGATGCTCCAGGACATACGCCGCGCGTTCCCCAACGCGCTGTTCTTCGGCTTCACAGGTACGCCGATTCTCGACGAGAACCAGAAGAAGGGCTCCACCACCGCCATGGTGTTCGGCGAGTGTCTGCACCGTTACAGCATCGCAGACGGCATCCGCGACGGCAACGTCCTGGGCTTCGACCCATATATGGTGACGACCTTCGACGACCACGACGTGCGCGAGGCGGTCGCCCTAGAGCAAGCGAAAGCCGCAACAGTAGCCGAAGCCATCTTCGACGATCGAAAGAGCAAGGTCTTCTACTACTATATGGACTCGGCAAAGGTCCCCATGGGACCGATGGTCGACAGCGCCGGCAACCGCATCAAGGGCATCGAGGATTTCCTCACCCGCGCCCAATACTGGCCCGACACTCCGCACCACGAAAAGGTCGTAGAGGACATCCTGCGCCGTTTCCCGGTGCTCTCCCACGGCAACAAGTTCCATGCAATCTTGGCGACAAGCTCCATCCCGGAGGCAATCGACTATTACCGAGCCTTCAAGGAACGCGCCCCGCAGATGAAAGTGACCGCCCTTTTCGATCCGAGCATTGACAACAACGCCGGCTCTACGGTGAAGGAAGATGCCCTGGTCGAGCTCATAGAAGACTACAACAAGGCATACGGTCAGGAGTTCACCATCCCTACATGGCCCGCTATGAAGAAGGACATCTCGGCGCGCCTGTCTCACAAGAAGCCCTACGTCAACGTCGACTCCAACCGCGACTCTCGCATCGACCTGCTCATCGTAGTGGACCAGATGCTCACGGGCTTCGACTCCAAATGGCTAAACACGCTCTACCTCGACAAGGTCATCGACTACGAGAGCATCATCCAGGCGTTCAGCCGCACGAATCGCCTGTTCGGCCCCGACAAGCCCTTCGGCACGATCCGCTATTACCGTCATCCCCACACCATGAAGGGGTATATCGAAGCGGCAGTGAAGCTGTATTCGGGAGACCGCCCGCTCGACATGTTCGTCCAGAAACTACCGGAGAATATCGCGTTGATGGACGCGCGCCTTCAGGAGATACTCATGGTCTTCGAAGCAGCTGGCGTAGGGGACCTCTCCAAGCTCCCCGCATCGCAGGAAGCCAGGCGCAAGTTCGCCAAGGAGTTCGTTGAGCTCAACGAGTTCCTCGAGGCCGCAAAGGTGCAGGGCTTCACATGGGAGCAGGATACCTACGAGTTTGAGGTGGAGCCGGAGGAAGGCGAGCCGAGGGGCAAGTCCTTCTTCGTGCAACCGGTTATCGACGAGCGGACCTACCTCATTCTCGTGCAGCGGTACAAGGAGTTGTTCGCAGGAGGGGGCGGGCCTGGCGACGCGCCCGAAGCGCCCTACGAGCTCGATGGTCATATAACCGAGATCGACACGGGGCTCATAGACAGCGACTACATGAACGCGAACTTCGAGAAGTGGCTGAAATGCCTTGAGCAGGATGACGAGGGCCTTGCCGCCGCGCGTGAGGAGCTCCACCGATCGTTCGCGTCCCTAAGCCAGGATGACCAACGCTTCGCTGAGCTGTTCCTCCACGATGTCGAGCGAGGGGACGTCGCCCTGGAAGACGACAAGACGTTGAGGGATTACATTACGTCCTATGCCCGCAAGGCGAAAAACGCTCAAGTCGAGCGAATCGTCGAGGCGCTCGGCATAGACGGCGAGCTTCTTGCCAACATGGCTGCGCTTGACCTGACGGAATCGAACATTAACGAGTTCGGACGCTTCGACGATTTGAAGGACTCGGTGGACAAGGCGCGCGCCAAGGCCTTCTTTGAGCAGAAGGAAGGCAGAACGCTTCCCCTGTTCAAGGTGAACACCCGTGCGGCGGCGCTGTTGAAGAAGTTCATCCTAGAAGGCGGCTTCGACATCGACGAATGAGCGGCTTTTTTGAACAGACGAAATCGAAAGTTAGTCTATCTGAGGGGACGCATGCGACCATGCGCCCCCTCGTTTCAACTTGGGAACAGCGTAAGTTGGGGGAAGTCGCTTCAATTAAAACAGGACCTTTCGGAAGTCTGCTCCATGCAGAAGACTACGTAGTTGATGGAATTCCCATTGTTACGACGGAACATTTCAAATCTGGTTTTCTCCCTGACGAGATAGCTGGCCTACCTCAGGTGAGCGAAAGTGACCGCGCAAGACTTGAGCAGTATTCCGCAATCGAAGGCGATATTCTGTTTTCGCGTGTTGGTTCTGTTGACGTTAATGCACAAGTAACCGCAGCTCAAAGCGGCTGGCTGTTTTCTGGGCGCGTGCTAAGAGCCCGACCAACCGTCTCGGTGATAAGTCCTAATTATCTTCATTACGAACTGAGCACGGATGATGTTAAACGTTCGATAATCAATCGTGCCGTTGGCGGCACGATGGCCTCCATCAATACAGAAATACTTGAAGATACGGAAATCAGTTTTCCCCGAAGCAGAACGGAACAGTTAGAAATAGGTCGCTCTCTAGGAAACCTCGACAGCCTCATCGCCCTTCATCAGCGTGAGCCAACTCACATGATGAAAGAGGGTAAAAATGCCAATCGGTATCAATGAAGAATCTCTTTTCTGCGACTACTACTCGCAATGGATTAGCGTCTACAAAGAAGGGGCCATCCGTGAGGTCACCATGGGAAAGTACCGGCTCACGCAGTCTTGGCTTGCCAAGCTGATTCCAGACCTCAAGATAAAAGATCTCGACCGGACCTCGTACCAGCAGCTCATCAATGGTTACGCGGAACACCACGAGCGCCAGACAACCATGGACTTCCACCATCAGCTTAAGGGGGCGATCCTTGATGCAGTTGACGAGGGGCTCATTCCCCGCGACCCTACGCGCAAGGCCATCATCAAAGGGAAACAGCCGCGGGCGAAAAAGATCAAGTATCTCAACCAGTTTGAGCTTCATGCCATGCTCGGCGACCTTGATTTATCAGGCGGGCCGAGTTGGGATTGGCTTATTTTGATAGTCGCTAAAACGGGCCTGCGCTTCTCCGAAGCCCTTGGGCTTACTCCCGAAGACTTTGACTTCGCCCATCAAACGCTCTCGGTGAACAAGACCTGGGATTACAAGAACGGTGGCGGATTCGTCCCCACGAAAAACGCCTCATCGATGCGGAAGGTTCAACTCGACTGGCAACTCATCATGCAACTTTCTGGACTGCTCAAAGACCTTCCGCCGACCGAGCCCATATTTGCGAAGGGGAAGGTCTATAACTCGACAGCCAACAGCGTTTTAGCGCGCCACTGCAAGAATGTTGGCGTGCCTACCATATCCGTCCACGGGCTGCGGCATACACATGCATCACTTTTGCTGTTCGCAGGCGTCTCCATCGCCAGCGTATCCCGAAGGCTTGGGCATGCAAGCATGACCACCACCCAGGAAACCTATCTGCACGTCATCCAAGAGCTCGAGAACAAGGACATTGACATCGTCATGAGAGCTCTTTCGACTCTTATTTAACCTGTATCAGCAAACCGTGGCTCACGCTGATGAAGGGTGATGAGGTTGTCGATCTCGCTCAACGCCGCGCCTATGGCAGTTTGCTCCGACAAACCAGGAAATCTTACTTGTGTATCTTGCAGTGCGGCCTTTGAAACAGAAATCACCTTGATCCCCTGCATTAAGGGAAGAAGCTGTCTGTGGTATGCATCGGAATTAAGGTAGTGACCCAGGTAACCCGTCCCAAAGGGGGACCGAGGTCGCGCCGGTATCGTATGCAACCCCGAGATGGTTGGCTCTTTGGGTAGCTTCCGCAGTTCAACACACTTGCCAGCCGCTTCGTCTTCTGCTGTGTCGGCGAAAATGACATCACCTTCGCGAAGTATCGACCCAGCAAATTTGGGAAGCACTGTATCGTCAGTAATGAACGGCAAATCGCTTCGTTCGCCATCGAGACAATCACCGAACTTAATAAGAATATCTCCGTAATGAACATTGCGAGCAGTGCCATTCTCGCCATTCAAATCAGCGCGTGAAAGAGTGTTGTTCTTCAAGAACTCGAAGCAGTCTCCCAACTTACGCTGTTCCCAAGATGGAGTCGTCCAATCTGGATAACCGCTTGGGAACAGCGTAAGCTAGGCAGCATTGCGGCTTCATTTGATTACGGCTTGAACGCAGCCGCAACTGAATATGACGGTCAAAACAAATATCTTCGCATCACCGACATTGACGACACAACACATGAGTTCTTGAAAAGCGATCTTACAACTCCGTTGGCTGATCTTGCAATGAGTGCAGATTATTTACTGGAGGAAGGCGATTTGCTCTTTGCTCGTACGGGCGCAAGTGTTGGAAAAACCTATCTGTACAGGCAATACGATGGAACGGTCTACTTTGCTGGATTCCTGATTCGCGCACGAATCGGAGAAAGTGCTGACCCCGAATTCGTCTATCAGGCAACCCTGACCGATGCCTACAAGAAGTATGTTGCCATAACCTCGCAGCGATCCGGCCAGCCTGGCGTCAATGCTCAGGAATACGCAGATTATCAATTGATGCTTCCTTCTAGAACGGAACAGCAGCAAATTGGGATGACGTTGCGGTCTCTCGACAACCTCATCACCCTTCATCAGCGTAAGTGCCAATACCGTGGCTTATACGAGTATCTTTCTTGGGAACAGCGTAAGTTCTCCGATCTGACCGACAGGGTCTCCATTCAGTCAAGCGATTCCGATTTGCCTCAAGTCGAATACGAGGACATCGTTTCCGGCGAGGGCACGCTGAACAAAGATTTGCGCGACAAAGAAGGCGGCAAAACGGGAATTAAGTTTTACGCCGGAGATGTTCTATACGGGAAGCTTCGTCCTTATTTGATGAATTGGCTATACCCGCAGTTCAATGGTGTAGCTGTTGGTGATTTTTGGGTCCTTAGGGCAACAAAGTGTGACAGTTCATTTTTGTATCGGCTGATTCAAACGAACAACTTCCAAAGGCTCGCAAATGTATCTTCGGGCTCTAAGATGCCTCGCGCAGATTGGAATCTGATTTCACAATCGTTCTTCGCCGTGCCTGCCGATCACGCCGAGCAGAAGGCAATTGCGAAGAGCTTAGCCGAGCTTGACTCCCTCATCACCCTTCATCAGTGACAGTCTAATGGCAAGGCGCACAACATTATTATCCTCAGTAGAACGAAAAACCGCCAACTCAACATAGCGAAATCGGCGGTTCTGGGGCTCGAAACAAGAGACAACTCACGAAAGTTATTAAACGAACATCCTATCCAGCAGCGATTTCTTGATATTCCTTAACAGCTCAAGCTTACGCTGATGAAGGGTGATGAGGGTGTCAACGCGCCCCAGACAAGCTGAAATCACCCGTTGCTCTTCGAGATTTGCTGGCATTGTGACTTCGATATCCGCGAATCTGTTGTATTTCAGAGTTTGGGTATCTTTCGAGTTCCCCTGCGAATCGCACAGATATTTATATAACATCTCAGGCCGCTTCAGAAGATAGCCAAAGCATGTTGAGTCTAGCTCGATGGCAGGTCTAGCAACTACGTAAGCTGGGCTAACAATACCATCGTAATCACTTGACCCAACAGCGCCCTGCCACATTCGCATGCTGTTGTAGACAACGTCGCCCTTGTGAACCACTTTGTAATTTGCAAGGCTCGCGCCCGGATTTGTATCCCTGTCCGATTCCGATGCGGGATATATTCCTTTAGCCACACTGACAGATAGGATCTCCATCGATGATGAGCGCTCATTGCTTTCGAAGAATAATCCCCCCAACTTACGCTGTTCCCAAGGGTCAGTGAAACCCTCGAAGCGGATTTCGGGTTCGGTCTCGCCGAGTTTCGGAAACATCTTGTCGAGCATCGATTTCTTCACCGTGCACAGCTTGTCGTACTTACGCTGATGAAGGGTGATGAGGGAATCGAGATTGAGAGCAACCGATGATATGCGCTTTTGCTCGCTTTCCGACGGGTAAGAGATCTCAACTTCAGCGATGTCGTTACCATGGACGTGTACGACCGATTTTCCTTGTGCCCGCTTTGCCAAATCGTCATGGGCTTTGCTGTACGTTATGGCAAGCGCGGTGTAGTCCGGATCGAGCTTGCCTGTCGGGGTGACGACGTTCAAATCACCACCCAAAATGATTCCTGACCTGCGCACGGATGATGCGATGGCGATATCTTCTGCCGTCTCACCGGATGCAGGAACGATCACTTCGTTGCCCCTTGAAAGAATCGATCCATCCTGCTCAACGGTAAAAGTGTCTACTTCCTCGATACGCGATTCGTATTGGGTATACAGGCGTCCATATAAGATTAGTGGGGTGCCGGCATCCCTAATGTCAGCTTTGCTGTATCCATGTCCCTTAGAAAACGTGCATAGCTCTCCCAACTTACGCTGTTCCCAAGGGTCAGTGAATCCCTCGAAGCGGATTTCCGGGGTATTTTGTTTCTCTGCCATGCTACTCACCGCCCAACAGCTTGCGCAGCTCGGCGATGCCAGCCATGTCGTACTCATTGCCCGTAAGCTGGCCCAGCATGTCTGCTAGCTGGCTTTCTGCATCATCTATCTGGTTGCACACGTCCGAGTAGGTTGTCGCGTATTTGGCGTTGAGCACAGCCACCTTCGCGATGAAGTCGCTCACAACGGTTTCGGGAAGAGCCAGAAGCTCGGTCTGCAACGGCTCTATCCACTTGGCAACCAATAGATCGTCGCACTGGGCATCGGTCAGGCCCTCGATGACTTCCTTGGTCGTCTCCTCAAGAGCCACTCTCGCTTCCCTGTTTGCCTTCTTGAGGCTTTTCTCCTCATCGAGCAGCGCCTGCGCACGAACCAGACCTTGCTCAAAATCGTTTTCGGGGTGCTTTCCGATAGCCTTCACAGCCTTCTTGAGCTCAGTCGCCACAAACGAACCTTCGTCATTGACAGCAGCGGAAGACCCCTTGTCCTCCTCATCGAAACTCTCGAGAATCTCGTCTATTTCCTGCGATATCTCGCCTAGACGGGAATCACGGGAAGTAATCTCCTTGACGTCTTCGGCAAGCAGGTGCTCTTGCACAAGCGCAAACGGCAGGATGTGGCCAGCCCAGCCGTCCTGTACCTCGACGTCTTTGCCGTTCTTCTTCTTGACCACCATGTTCGGGTCTACCTTGCGCACGGCGGTTTTCCCCTCGGTTTGGATGACCTCCAAATCGCCGGAGATTCCCACCCAGGCATCGTCGAGCGCCTGGTAGGCGTCGTAGCCGTCGACCAGGGCCGTGCCCGCCAGTGCGTCTTTCAATAGCGCCGCGATGACCTCTTCCTCGGCCACGGTATCAACTTCATCGGCGCCGTCTACCAAGCGGCTTCGCAGCGTGGCAGGTAAATCGCTTATCGCATTACGGTATCCGTCCAGAAAGGCACGGACATCGGCATTTTCCTTCGCCGTTTGCGCAACGTCGTCGGTCGCGGGCACAAGACACGATCCACCTGCGTCACGGTAGAGTTGCCCTTTGAGGCTCGGCCATACCTTCCAATAGCGCTCGAGCGCGTCCACCTCGGCCTTCGGCACGCCGCCGAACATGGTGGCATACACGTCCCAGCTTTCGGCGGCCGTGCTCGAGTCCACATAGCGCGGGATGTTGAGGTTATAGTCGTTGGCGCGGATCTCGTCGATGGGAACCAGGCGGCTGAACTTGTCGACGGTCGCGTTCGTTGTCACGGCGTCGACGATACGCTTGATGTCGCTTGCCCGCAGCTTGTTGTTCTTGCCTTCTTTCACGAAGTGCTTGGAAGCGTCCACCACCAAGACGTCGCTCGACTCGCGCTGCTTGCGCAGCACCATGATGATGGTGGGGATGCCCGTGCCGAAAAAGATGTTGGCAGGAAGACCTATGATGGCCTGGATATGGCGGTACTCCACCAAGTTTTTTCGGATGGTGCCTTCATCGCCGCCGCGGAACAGCACGCCGTGCGGCAAGACGATGCACATGATGCCGTCGGGGCGCAGGTGGTATAGGTCGTGCAGCAAAAAGGCGTAGTCTGCCTTGGACTTGGGCGCCACACCGAACTTGAAGCGCGGGTCGAGGTCCTTGTCTTCCGGATCCCAGTTCTGGGAGTAAGGCGGATTCGACACCACGGCATCGACGAAGAGCGGATCGTAGGTCTCATCCTTGTTCTCGACGGTGTCGAACCAGGGCCAGTCGTCTTCGAGTGTGTCGCCATTGCGTGCCACGATGTTGTCAGGAAGAATTCCACGCATGACCAGATTCATACGTGTGAGGTTGTAGGTGTTCTCCTTAAGCTCCTGTGCATAATACTTGATGGAGTCCGGGTCGCCGTTGCGGCGCGCCACGGCCTTGCCGATGTTGATGAGCAGCGATCCCGATCCGCTCGTGGGGTCGTAGATGGTGATGTTCTCGCGTCCGGCCAGGTGCCACGAGATTATCTCACTCATGAGCATGGACACCTCGTGCGGCGTGTAGAACTCGCCGGCTTTCTTACCGGCGTTGGCGGCAAAGTTGCTGATGAGGTACTCGTAGATGAAGCCGAGCACGTCGTAGTCCTGGCGACCGTCCATCGGGATGTCCTTGATGAGGTAGATGAGATCGCGAGCGGCCTTGGACTGGCTCCGTGCGTCGGTGCCGAGTTTGGAGAGACCGGTCTGCAGCGTGTCGAAGATGCCGTCGAAGACACGCTTGCGGGCGGGATCGATGTTGCGGCTAAAGGCAGAGAGGGCGTCGCGAACGTTCGAAATCTCGAAGTCGCCGCCTTTGGCGACCCAGGTGGAGAAGAGGTTCTCGTAGGCGATGAAGTAGCCGCACTCGCCCTTGACAAACTCGACCGTTTCTTCGTCGTCTTCCACGAGGCTCGGCAAATCCTCCTCGGCGAAATCACGTGCCTTCAGGCGGGTGACTTCGGTCTCGGAGAGGAACTTGTAGAAGATGAAGCCCAGGATGTAATCCTTGTATTCATTTGCCTCGATTTTCGAGCGCATCTTGTTGGCGGATTCCCATATCTTTGATGCCAATTGCTGCTTGTTCATCTAGTTTTCCTCGCTTCTATAGACTTGGTTGAGCGTTTCTCCGTCGTCGCTTACCCATTCGGTCCAGCCGTTCTGGCTGCCGCCGAGCACGAACACCGCCGCGGCGCTGGGCGTCGGGAACTCGAGATCTCTGGCGAGCTCTGCGATACCGCCCGAATCGCCGAAGATCTCCCTGCGCGCGGCCGCGACGGCCGCGTTTTTCAGCACGGGTCTCGAGAGGTTCACTTTCGAGCCAGCGAGCACGGTGAAGTGCCCGGTGGCCTTGTCGTAGCGTCCCGCCCCGCGTATGCCGTTCTTCTTCGTGTGGAAGACCGCCGGCGCACCAGCCGGACCCTGGTCGACCCTATCGAGGTCGTACCCCAGAGCTGCCATCCTGAAGAGGATCCTATCGTGCAGGCGTTCGACGGCCTCTTCCTTGTACGGGTCGATGTAGGGCTTGGGCGTCGCCGAGTTGTCGGTCTCGTACGAGCCGTGGGTACGCACGTAGTCGATGGCCTTCGCCTCGAGAACGTCCAGTGCATCCCTGCTGATGTTCTGGTCGTCATCGAGGAACATAACGGCCTTGTTCCAGAACTCCTTTTTCGCCTTGTGCGCGTCGAGCCGGGCGATGCCCTGGGTCGTCTGCCCCGCGTAGACGCGGCTCACGTTGCCGTGGTCCTCGTCGAGCAGGTAGTAGACGCCGCGCTGCGGGATGTTCGGCAGCGACTTCGCCTCGGCGAGGTCTTCCCTCGGAACGACGACGGTCACAAGCGACTCGCCGTCGATGCGGCAGATGCGGATGCGGTCCGGCTGCGCGCCTATGAGCTGGACGGTGAGAGTCTTGACCCGGATCATGCTCACGCCCCCTTCTTCGCGAGCTCTTCAATCATGCACGTGCGCACGAAGGCGGAGAAGCTCATGCCCCGCAGGGCCGCCTCTTCCTTCGCAGCGTCGCGCAGGGTATCGGGGATGCGAAGGGTCACGGAGACCTGGTCGCCGTCCACCAGGAAGCTCCTGATCTCGGTCTCGTCGGGGTTGCTCTTGATGAGTTGCTTGTAGCTATCGGGCATCTGCGCTCCCATCGCTCGAAATGCAATACAAATGCGTTTACAGAATTATAGCGTTGCATTGCTGGCGACTGTTGAGGCGAACGGGTGAACGGCAATATGGTCAGGCGTGGAATCAAAGAGTCAGGCAGGGACAATCCTGCCAACAACGTTGTCTCGGTCTCGCGTGGCGGGTGCGTTTGCCTACGCCATCGCGATCCCGCGTGCCGCGCTCAGCAGCTCGTACTCCCTCTGGCTCCACTGACGCAGCTCGGCCGCGTCGACGGCGTTGCGGCACAGGTCCAGAAACACCTCGGCGCCTTCGCAGAAGCACTCGCGTGCAAAAGCGCCCGATCCGTCCGCAACGCAAACGCCGTCGGCGAAGAGCATCCAACTGGACGGCTCACTAGAGTTATCTCCGAGCAACTTGATCTGCAGTACGTGAGGGTCTCCGGCAACGCAGAGCTCTTCCTCGAGCGCCTGCACCGTAAGGCGCATCTGATGGGAGAGGCTGCTCTTGACCATGGCCGAGGCATAGCCGCTCGGCTTGTCCAGGAAATGCATTCGTTTTGGCTTGGCTGCCAGATTGTGGAAGTTGCGCTCGCTGCGCACGGAGAAATTGTCCATACGGACTCCTTTCATCGATGTTGGCAGGGCCACCGTGCCTCTTGGCCGGTTGGCGTCGGGATCGTGGAGCCAACTCTCTACCCCGACTCTGGATAAAACCGCCCGCTCCTTGCGGGCACGATGGAGTCTATCAGCATGCGCGGACACAAATCAAGCGCCGCCTACGAAATGACGCGCGGGCGGCGCTTGATTGCGCGGCGATTATTCGACCTAAATTCGGAAAAGTGTCAAAATCGGCCGTAAGAAAGTACGGAAAAGTGTCGAATCTGACGGTCTCAACATCCGGAAAAGTGTAACCGGACGACAAAACAGCACGTAGAAGCTGGTGCTACATACGGACGCTTCAGCCGCCCCCGACCCTCGCTACTCGTCTCCGTCGTTGGGGTCGCCCTTGAGGGTGTTGATGTCCAGGTGCTGGTTGTCGTCCTCTTTTTGCTGCGTTGCCGATTCGGACGCGGTGGGGCCGCGGAATAGCTGGAATCCCTCAAATGCGATCACGCCGAGTAAGGCCACGATAATTGCGATAAAGACGATCTTTACCGCTTGGGGAAACTCGGAGAAGTGTGGCGGCTCTTCCTCGGTGTAGTAGTCGGCAAAGCGCTCGTCGTCGGTGCCGCGGGTATACGACGATGTCGATGCGGCCTTTACGCCGGTCTTGTTGTGCTCGGGAGCGGACGCGTCGGCAAACGGGCCGTTATTGTATGCGCTCGATGCGGATCCGTAGCCCTCGGTCTCAATGCGGGAGGCACGGGGCGCGGCATCAAAGCGGTTATTGTACGCTGCTGTTTCGTTGTAATCGGAGTCGCGCTCCTCGGCAGCTGCAAACAGCGGGTTGACCGGAATATCGAGCGCCGGCATGCCGGCCGAGGTCTCGTCCAAGTCGGCCGCGGCCCAGGAATCGAAGGCAAACTGGCGGTTGGCGAGGTCGTCCAGATCCATGACGGGCGGCTCGAGTTCGGGTTCGGGCTGAGGTTCGGGAGCCGCGTATGTCGGCTGCTGCGGGGTGGCATACGCGGGCGTGCTGCTGGGCGCATGGCGCTGAGTCGCCGCGGCAAGAAACGCCGCCGTCTCGGACGGATCGCTGGTGGGGCGGGGCGTAGGGGCGGCCTGGCGCGGTGCCTGCATGATGGGGCGGGTGGCAAAGTCATCTGCGGGCACGGATGCCGGCGCGGGCGTCGTGGCCGGCGCGGGGGCGGCGGCCGACGTAGGCTTTGGACCTGCCGAGCGAGCCCCGCCGCCCATGAGTTCATCGGCGGTCCAAGGGCGGTCGCTCATCACGTCGTCCAGGCTCAACGCAAACAGATCGTCTTCGCCCTCGTCAAACGCGCGTTTCGCATGCCTGGCGGCAGAAGCGAAGCCTCCGCGGCCGTTGCGTGATGCGTTGCTCGACCCCATCTTGTTCCATCCTTTCGAACTGTCTATCTCATCGATTATATGGAACTTGCCTTGCGGCCGAGTCTTGGATTCGTGTATTTCGGAACTCGCGCCCAAAAGAGGAGGGGCGACCCGGCCGAGTTGCCTACTTGTCGCCGGCGGCAGCCTTTGCCTCGTTGAGGTAGCTATAGAAGCTGTACTTAGAGATGCCAAAGAACTCGCAGGCACGTTCGCTCGACTTGGAAATGAGGAAGGCGCCGCGACGGTCGAGGTAGCCAATGGCGCGAATGCGCTCATCTTTGGTCATAAGGGCTGCAGGCTTGCCCACGTATTGCTCGCACTCGCGCAGCAGATCTTCGAGCAGGTCGCCGATATTTTTGGTAATGGGCTCGGGCTCGGTGTAGCCCGTGGCACCGGTGCCGGTAAAGGCATCGAGCGAGCGCTCAAAAGCCTTCATGAGCGTAATGTCAAAGTTAATGCCCAAAATGCCGACGGGCTTGCCCTCGTCGTTGCGGATAAAGATGGTCGAGGACTTGAGCAGCTTGCCATCGGTGGTTTTGGTGAGGTATGGCTCGCGGTCGTGCACGTCGGTGATGCCCTCGTGCATGGACTCAAACACAATATGGCTGGGGCCGTCACCCAGTTTGCGCCCGCTGACGTGGCCGTTTTCGATCACTACGATGGAGTGGTCCACGTCCTCGGTTTCCAGGTCGTGGACGACGACTTCGCAGTTGGGGCCAAATTGGAGCGCCAGGCCGTGTGCAAGGCGCTTGTAAAACTCAATCTGTGCGTGGGTCATGGGTGCCTTCCTAAAAATTAGTTTGGGCACACTTTGCCATAAACCACACCTGTTCGCAAATAACGAAAGCGGCGCTGCGTTATGTAACCGTTCGGCGACGAAAAGGTACCGATTACGGCAACAAACAATTTGTTAGGTTTATCAATCAAAATGTGTGATAGAACAGTGCTAACAAACTTTTTGTTTGGCATCCACATAAAAGTTCAGTCGCATGAATGGGAATGGGCTGAAACGCGTATGCGGGGGCCGGCAAGAGAGGACTTAAGGAGTTCACCGTATGGCCGATAAGATCCAGTGGGCGGGCAACACGATGCCCAAGAGCGATGACAAGCACTTGGGAATCATGAGCCTCGACCACGTGAAGAAGGCCCGCGCCTTCCACCAGTCGTTCCCTCAATATACCGTCACTCCGCTTGCCCGCCTGGACGGCCAGGCTGCGCGCCTGGGCCTGTCCAACCTGTGCGTTAAGGACGAGAGCTATCGCTTTGGCCTCAACGCCTTTAAGGTTCTGGGCGGTTCGTTTGCCATGGCCAATTACATTGCCGACGAGACCGGCAAGGACGTTGCCGAGTGCACCTTCGATTACCTGACCTCCGATCAGCTTGCCAAGGACTTTGGCCAGGCCACCTTCTTTACCGCCACCGACGGCAACCATGGCCGCGGCGTGGCATGGGCTGCCAACAAGCTGGGCCAGAAGGCCGTCGTGCACATGCCCAAGGGTTCCACCAAGCCCCGCTTCGATAACATCGCCGCCGAGGGCGCCACGGTGACCATCGAAGAGGTCAACTACGACGAGTGCGTGCGCATGGCCGCCGCCGAGGCCGACGCCTGCGAGCGCGGCGTTATCGTTCAGGACACCGCCTGGGAGGGCTACGAGAAGATCCCGTCCTGGATCATGGAGGGCTACGGCACCATGGCTTCCGAGGCTGCCGAGCAGCTGCGCGAGATGGCCATCAACCGCCCGACGCACGTCTTTGTCCAGGCTGGCGTGGGCTCGCTGGCTGGCGCCGTGGTGGGCTACTTCACCAACCTGTATCCCGATAACCCGCCCACCTTCGTCGTGGTCGAGTGTGCACCTGCCGCCTGCCTGTACAAGGGCGCTGCCGCCGGCGACGGCGACCCGCGCATCGTGGACGGCGACATGCCCTCCATCATGGCCGGCCTGTGCTGCGGCGAGCCCAACATCCTGGGCTGGGATATCCTGCGCAACCACACCACCGCCTTCGTGTCCTGCCCCGACTGGGTTACCGCTCGCGGCATGCGTACCCTGGGCGCTCCCGAGAAGGGCGACCCGCGCGTTATCTCCGGCGAGTCCGGCGCGGTGACCACCGGCCTGGTCGAGACCCTCATGCTCGATCCCGAGTACGCCGAGCTCAAGGAGCTCATCGGCCTGGACAAGACGAGCTCCGTGCTCTGCTTCTCCACGGAAGGTGACACGGACCCCGACCAGTATCGCCGCATCGTCTGGGAAGGCGAATACCCCACTTGCTAATCGTTGGGGCGGAGTAAATAGGTATCGCTCCGCCACCTCACAGGTAGATTCCTTCGTTTGAAAGGTTATGAACAATGGCTAAAGAACTCGATTTCGACGCTATCAAGGCTGCTGCTGAGTCCCATCGTGCTGATATGACTCGCTTCCTGCGTGCCATGATCTCCCATCCCTCTGAGTCCTGCGAGGAGGGCGAGGTCGTCGCTTGCATCAAGGCCGAGATGGAGAGCCTTGGCTATGACGAGGTCAAGGTCGACGGCCTGGGCAATGTTATGGGCTTTATGGGCGAGGGCGACAAGATCATCGCCATCGACTCCCACATCGACACCGTCGGCATCGGCAACATCGAGAACTGGGACGCCGATCCCTATGAGGGCTACGAGACCGACGAGATCATCTATGGCCGCGGCGGCTCCGACCAGGAGGGCGGCATGGCTTCTGCTACCTATGCTGCCAAGATGATGAAGGACATGGGCCTCATCCCCGAGGGCTACAAGATCATGGTCGTCGGCACCGTCCAGGAAGAGGACTGCGACGGCATGTGCTGGCAGTACATCTACAACAAGGACGGCATTAAGCCCGAGTTCGTCATTTCCACCGAGCCCACCGACGGCGGCATCTATCGCGGTCACCGCGGCCGCATGGAGATCCGCGTTGACGTTCACGGCACCTCCTGCCACGGCTCCGCTCCCGACCGCGGCGATAACGCCATCTACAAGATGGCCGACATCATCGCCGACGTCCGCGCCCTCAACAACAACGGCTGCGACGAGTCGACCGACATCAAGGGCCTCGTCAAGATGCTCGACCCCAAGTACAACCCCGAGCACTACGAGGATGCCCGCTTCCTGGGCCGCGGCACCTGCACCGTCAGCCAGATCTTCTACACCAGCCCCAGCCGCTGCGCTGTCGCTGACTCCTGCGCCATCTCCATCGACCGTCGTATGACCGCCGGTGAGACCTGGGAGTCCTGCCTGGACGAGATCCGCAACCTGCCGGCCGCCAAGAAGTACGGCGACGATGTGAAGGTCTCCATGTACATGTACGACCGTCCGTCCTGGACCGGCGAGGTCTACGAGACCGAGGCTTACTTCCCCACGTGGATCAACAAGGAGACCGCTCCGCACGTCAAGGCCCTCGTCGACGCCCACAAGGCCATGTTCGGTGACGAGCGCATCGGCTGCGAGCCCAGCATGGACAAGCGCACCGGTCGTCCGCTGTGCGACAAGTGGACCTTCTCCACGAACTGCGTTTCCATCCAGGGCCGCTACGGCATCCCCTGCGTGGGCTTTGGCCCGGGTGCCGAGTCTCAGGCTCACGCTCCCAACGAGGTTACCTACAAGGACGACCTGGTCACCGCTGCCGCCATGTATGTGGCTGCCCTGAACCTCTACGATCCGAGCCAGGCCGATGGCGATGCCACCGTGTTCCGCGCCGGTCTGACCAACAACAAGATCGACTAGTCCCATTCCTCGATCTTGTTGAGCCGGGGGCAGTTTATGCCCCCGGCGCCTCCTGTTGACTTGGGGCCCGCGGTCGTTATCTCCCATGCTTCCTCGACGGTGGCGGGTCCTCGTCATAGCGCTCTGCATGTTCTAGCCACACGCGCATGCCGGAGCGCATCTACTCATTGCGATCGTTTCACCTTTAGAAAGGACATTTACATGGACGCCAAGTTTACCGAGCTCGTCGAGCAGCTGAACGGCCTCGATTTTAAGGGTATGTACGGCAGCGACTTCCTGCACACCTGGGATAAGACCACCGATGAGCTCAAGGCGCTCTACATCGTCGCCGACGCTCTGCGCGAGCTGCGCGAGAACAACGTTTCGTCCAAGATCTTCGATTCGGGCCTGGCCGTCTCGCTGTTCCGCGACAACTCCACCCGTACGCGCTTCTCCTTCTCTAAGGCCGCCAACCTGCTCGGCCTTGAGCTGCAGGACCTGGACGAGAAGAAGTCCCAGATCGCTCACGGCGAGACCGTCCGCGAGACCGCTACCATGATCTCCTTCATGGCCGACGTCATCGGCATCCGCGACGACATGTACATCGGCAAGGGCGACGCCTACATGGCTGAGGTCTCCGAGTCAGTCCAGCAGGCCTACGAGGACGGCGTTCTGGATCACCGTCCCACGCTCATCTCCCTGCAGTCCGACTCCGATCACCCCACGCAGTCCTCTGCCGACATGCTCTACCTCATCAACGAGTTTGGTGGCCTCGAGAACCTCAAGGGCAAGAAGGTTGCCGTCACCTGGGCCTATTCGCCCTCTTACGGCAAGCCGCTGTCCTGCCCGCAGTCGCTGATCAGCCTGCTGCCCCGTTTTGGCATGGACGTCACCCTGGCTCACCCCGAGGGCTACGACCTCATGCCCGAGGTCGTCGAGCGCGCCAAGAGCTATGCCGCCGAGTCCGGCACCACCTTTAAGCAGGTCAACACCATGGCCGAGGCCTTCGAGGGCGCCGACATCGTGATCCCCAAGAGCTGGGCTCCGTTTGCCGCCATGGAGAAACGCACCAACCTGTACGCCGAGGGCGACGACGCCGGCATCGCAGCGCTCGAGAAGGAGCTGCTCGCTCAGAACGCTACGCATCAGGATTGGTGCTCCACGACCGAGCTCATGGAGAAGACTGCCAACGGCCAGGACACCATCTTTATGCATCCGCTGCCCGCCGACATCTCCGGTGTCTCCTGCGAGCACGGCGAGGTCAACGCCGACGTCTTCGACATGCACCGTGTGGGCATGTACAAGGAGGCCAGCTACAAGCCGTACGCCATCGCAGCCATGATGTTCCTGCAGAAGGTTGCCGATCCCGCCGCTACCCTCAAGGCCCTCGACGAGCGCAACACCGCCCGTTGGTTCCAGGCCTAAAGCTGGGCTGAGAAATGGCTAAGCGTATTGTTGTCGCCCTGGGCGGAAACGCCCTCGGCGCCAACCTTCCCGAGCAGATGGAGGCCGTCAAGACGACTTCCAAGGCCATCGTCGACCTGATCGAGGAGGGCAACGAGGTTGTCGTCGTGCATGGCAACGGTCCCCAGGTGGGCATGATCGCCAACGCGATGGCCGAGCTCACGCGCTCTAACCCTCAGAAGTACATTCCCTGCCCGCTGTCCGTTTGCGGCGCCATGAGCCAGGGCTACATTGGCTATGACCTGCAAAACGCCCTGCGCGAGGAAATGCTCGACCGCAATATCGACAAGGGTGTCGCCACCGTGCTCACCCAGGTCGAGGTTGCGGCAGACGACCCGGCCTTTGCCGACCCGGTCAAGCCGATCGGTCCGTGGATGAGCGAGGCCGAGGCCAAGGAGCTGGAGGCCGACCGCGGCTACCAGTTTATCCACGACGAGAAGCAGGGCTTCCGTCGCGTGGTGGCTTCGCCCAAGCCCGTGAACATCGTCGAGCTCGACACCATCAAGTCGCTCGTCGAGTCCAACCATGTGGTGATCTCCTGCGGCGGTGGCGGCATTCCCGTCACCAAGGCCCAGGGCAACCACCTTAAGGGCGCTGCCGCCGTCATCGATAAGGACTTTGCGGCCGAGAAGCTCGCCGAGCAGCTCGATGCCGATGCCCTGATTATCCTGACGGCCGTGGAGAAGGTTGCCATTGGCTTTGGCACCGACCACGAGCAGTGGCTCGACACACTGAGCGCTGCCGATGTTAAGCGTCTGTCCGAGGCCAACGAGTTCGGTCGTGGCTCCATGCTGCCCAAGGTCCAGGCCGCCTCGACGTTTGCCGAGAGCAAGCCGGGCCGCACGGCGCTCATCACGCTGCTCGAGAAGGCGCGTGACGGTCTTGCCGGCAAGACCGGTACCACGTTTACCGGCGACGCTGAGTAGGCATATCTGCACCATTGAGGAGGGTGCCCTGCGTCGCGGGGCGCCCTCCTTTGTGCTATGGAGAGCCAAGGGGCGTTCGCTGGAAAACGAGTGCGTGCCTGTTCCGACGGAGTGCGAGCTTGCTATGGTGGGTATAGCAACTATGGTGTCCAAGGCAGCCAGGGGAGGTTTGCGGAGATGAAACTCGGTTGCGTCATTATGGCTTCGGGCGAGGGCAAGCGGTTTGGCTCTAACAAGATGCTCGCCGATATCTATGGCGAGCCGCTGATTGCCCGGACCATCGATTCGGTTCCCCGGGGCTTTGACGTCGTGGTTTCGACGCGTTGGCCCGAGGTCGCCCGGATTTGCGAGGACAAGCATTGCCCGTGCGTGCTGCACGATGGCGAGCTGCGCAGCGAAAGCGTCCGTGCGGGCCTTTCGTGGGGAGTCGAACGCAACTGGAAAGGTTGCCTCTTTTTGCCGGGCGACCAGCCGCTCGTGAGTTCGGATTCTTTTGATGCCATGGTTCGTGCATTTGACGAGCGTGGCCGCAAGCATCCGGTGCGTCTTGCGTGCAACGGTGAGCCTTCGAGCCCGGTGCTCTTTCCGGCAGAACTGTTCGATGCACTTATGTGTCTTGAGGGCAAGGACGGCGGCGGCTCGATCCTTATGGACCGTACCGACGTGGTGCTGGTCGATGCGCGTGCCTACGAGCTGTGGGACGTCGATACCGCCAAGGGACAGCGACGCATAACGGAGCATATCGCCGCCTGCTCGTATTTTGATCGCGTGGCCAACAGCATCAATCAATAAGGAGCAATTATGATCATCATCAAAAACGGCGCGCTCGTGACGCCCCAGGGGCTTCGCCGCGCTGATCTTGCCATGGATGGCGATAAGATCGTGCGGATCGCCGGGGCGATTGAGCCAGCCGAGGGCGATACCGTCGAGGATGCCGCGGGCTGCTGGGTGTTTCCCGGCTTTATCGACGGCCACACGCACATGCAGTGCTGGACCGGCATGGATTGGACAGCCGATAGCTTTGAGACCGGCACGCGCGCGGCTGCCTGTGGAGGTACGACGACCATTGTGGACTACGCGACGGCCGATCGCGGCGTGACCATGCCCGATGCCTTGGCCGAGTGGCATCGCCGTGCCGACGGAACCTGCACGGCTAACTACGCCTTTCATATGGCGCTCGCCGAGTGGAACGAGCGCAATCGCGTCGACCTTTCGGCCATGCGCGAGGCGGGCGTATCGTCGTTCAAGACCTACTTTGCCTACGATCATCTGCGCCTGGACGATGCCGAGACGCTCGAGGTGCTCGAGGAGCTCAAGCGCCTGGGCGGTATCCTGTGCGTGCATTGCGAGAACGGCACGCTGGTGAATGAACTGCAGAAGCGCGTGTTTGAGCATGGTATTCACGGGCCCGAGGGCCATGCGCTCAGCCGTCCAGACGTGTGCGAGGCCGAGGCCGTGAGCCGTCTGCTGTATCTGGCGCACTTGGCCGGGGACGCTCCGGTCAACGTGGTGCACCTTTCGACCAAGCTGGGGCTCGAGGCCATCCGTGCCGCCAAGGCGCGCGGGCAGAAGAATATCTATGTCGAGACCTGCCCTCAGTATCTGATGCTCGACGATACTTGCTACTTGGAGCAGGGTGAGGACGGCTTTGCGGGTGCCAAATATGTGATGAGTCCGCCGCTGCGCCATGCCGGCGACCGTGCGGCTCTGCGCGAGGCGCTTGTGGCCGGCGAGATCGATACGATTGCGACCGACCACTGCAGCTTTAACCTGCATGGGCAAAAGGACCGCGGGCGCGACGATTTCCGTGCGATTCCCAACGGCGGGCCCGGTGTGGAGCATCGTCCCGTCGCGATTGCCACGAGCTTTGAGGGGCAACTGGGCCCCGAGGATCTGTGCCGCTTGATGAGCGAGAACCCGGCGCGCGTCTTTGGCATGTATCCGCGCAAGGGCTGTCTTGCCGAGGGCGCCGATGCCGACGTGTGCGTGTGGGATCCGAGCGCTCGTTGGACGATCAGTGCCGCGACGCAGCATCAGGCCGTGGACTACACGCCGCTCGAGGGCTTTGAGGCACACGGCCGCGCCAAGGCTGTGTTTGTGAACGGCGTGCTGGCTGCGCGCGACGGCGAGCCTACCGGAGCCCAACCCGGCCGCTACGTCCCCCGCTAGCAGGAAGATCACCGGATTCCCCTCCGCAGTTGCGGTGGAATAGTTCCTGTTTAGCCGCCAAATAGGCCGTTTCAGGAACTATTTCACCGCAACTTATAGGTCTGCTGGGGCAGCGCCGGCTATTTGAGGCTGGTGGCGACGACGGAGCGGCCGAGGGCTGTCTCGAAGCGATCGGCCATAGCCGGGTCGCTGAGCGTGTCGACTTGGTTGAGCATGATGCGGGCATTGCTGAGGTTCAGCATCCGTAGCTCGGCATTGAGCACCATGGCGACGCGCTCTGGGGTGGCAGTGTCGGTGGCCTCGCAACCGCAGCGCTCGCAAAAGAGCTCGGGGCGGTGGACGGCTTCGTTGATGGGCTTGCCGAGCCCCAAGGCGCCGACGATCCAGACAACGTTTGCCGTGGCGGCGGGAATTACCGGCTCCCAGGCGGCATGCGCTTTGAGCGGGAGTCGCTTGCTGCCATCTGCCTCGGCCAGCACATAGTCAAAGCGCCGTGCCAGCTCGTTGAGCGGCTCGGCGGGGGCGGAGAGCTTGCCTGTCTCCGGGTCCAAAACACCCGCCTGGCAGATACTTCCGCGGTTCATGCCCGCGCATGCCTCGCAGGTGCAGCCGGGAACATGCAGGGTCCCCGGCTTCCAAGGCGCGGCGTCCAGGCGACGGCTCGACCCGTCCCATGGCACGCCGGCGACGGGAAACATGTGCGTGGTGGTACAGAGGAGCACGCGGCCGCCAGCGCGCATAAGCTCAAGGCCCAGCGTCTTCAGCAATGTCGACTTGCCGCCACTGCCGATAATTGCGGTAATGCCCGGCTCGATCTTGAGCGCGGAGGCAAGATTGCCGCTAACCGTTTCCATCTGTTCACCGCCGTATAATACTGTGATAATAAATAATCATCAGAGTGCGGTCGAACCGCTTTTGCTCTGCTCAAACCGTAGCACAGGGAGGTGCCCCGGGAATGCTCGTTTATGTTCGCGGCGCCGGCGATATCGCCACGGGCGTCGCCGCTCGCTTGGTGCGCGCCGGCATGTCGGTCGTTATGGCCGATATTGCGATTCCCACGTGCATCCGTCGCACAATCAGTTTTTGCGAGGCCATTCGCCTGGGCGAGGTCGAGGTCGAAGGCATTCGCGCTCGCTTGGCTCAGACGCCGGCTGAGGCGCTCGAGATTACCCAAGCGGGGGATGTTGCCGTCGTGGTGGACCCCCAGGCCAAGATGCTCGGCGAGCTGAAACCCGCGGCTGTGGTCGACGCGATTTTGGCCAAGCGCAACCTGGGCACCACGCGCGACATGGCGCCTGCCGTCATCGCCGTGGGGCCGGGCTTTACCGCGCCGGTTGACTGCGACGCCGTGGTCGAGACCATGCGCGGGCATTTTCTCGGCCGTGTCATTACCCAAGGTTCGCCCCAGCCCAACACAGGCGTGCCGGGCATTATCGCCGGCTATGGCAAGGAGCGCGTTATCCACAGCCCCGCCGCCGGCGTGTTTCGGTCCGACCGCGCAATCGGCGACATCGTGAGCGGCGGAGACGTAATTGGCTACGCGGGCGATACGCCCATGGTCACGCAGATTGACGGCTGCTTGCGCGGTCTTTTGGCCGACGGCGTTCAGGTGACCGAGGGCTTTAAATGTGCCGACGTCGATCCGCGCGGCGATGCCAGCTATATCAACTACATTTCGGACAAGGCGACGTCGGTCGGCGGCGGCGTGCTGGAGGCACTCGCTATGCTTACCGGTGTGTTCCAGGGATAGGAAATTGCAATGGAAAAGCTCGATGTGGTGAATGCAGCGCTTGGTGCTCTGAAGGCCGGTAAGACGTGCGAGCTGGTGGTAGTTGCCGGCACGGCAGGGTCATCGCCGCGCGGCGTGGGCGCCTGGATGGCCGTCTTTGCCGATGGCAGCCAAGCGGGCACCATCGGCGGCGGCAAGATCGAGCTCTTTGCGCTGAACGAGGCGCGCGAGCTGCTGGCCGCAGGGCAATCGCGTCTGGTCCGCTACACCATGGGCGGCGAGAACTCCGATACCGGCATGATCTGCGGCGGAGCCATCTGCCTGTGCTATCTGCACCTGGATGTATCGCAGGTGCCGTTGTTCCAGTCGGTTGCCGACGTCTTGGCGTATCGGCGCATCGGCGACTTCGTCATCGACTTTGAGCCGTTTATCGCGAGCGCGCTCGAGGGCGATGTGGCCGAGTACCATGGCGAGGCATCGCGCCATACCATTGCGGGCTGCCCCGGGCTTTCACTGGTGGAGGAGGGGAGTAACGTCACCTACACCAACGCTGCCTCTGAGATTCCCGCGGCGCACATCGAGACGCTCTGCCCCGAGGGCCTGACCTACATCTTTGGCTGCGGACACGTGGGCGCCGCGACGGCGCGCGTGCTCACGGCGGCGGGCTTTGCCGTCGTGGCTTGCGACGACCGCCCCGGCACGCTGACCCCCGAATGGGTGCCCGGTGTCTACGACCGTCGTCTGGTCGACTACAAGAACCTGGGCAAGCAGTGCCCCATCGGTCCGCGCGACTTGGTGGTGGTCGCCACGGCGGGCCACAAGTCCGATATCGACGTGGTGATCCAGGCCATGCGCGCCAAACCCGCCTATCTGGGCTGCTTGGGCTCGCGCCGAAAGACGGCCTTTGTGCGCGCCCGCCTGGAGCAGGAGGGCTTTACGCAGGAGCAAATCAACGAGCTGCACCTGCCGATCGGCGTTGCCATCGAGGCCGAGGACCCCGAGGAGATCGCCATCTCCATCGCCGCCGAGATGATCCACCTGCGCCGCACCAAACTCGTCCCCCGCAAACGCTAGTCGCATCCCCGCCAATAAGTTGCGGTGAAATACGGATTGTTTAAGCCTGTTAGGTTGCCAAACAGTCCCTATTTCACCGCAACTGCTGTTTGGGACCCATTTGTGCGGGGGAGTTGTGGAGTTGTGCAGGCAGACGAGGTTTTTCTGGAAATACGCACCCAATGCGCGTATAGTACCGATTGTTTTGTCGGCTCCTGCTGCGTCGAGTCCAAACCGCGAAATGCCATGAGCGGCGCGGATGCAGCCAGGAGGCACGAGGACAACCCGTCGTGGCCACGCCCCGTGCTTAAAACCCCAAGAAGGAGTGAACAATGGCAGAAGAGAAGTATGTGCCGCGTCTGAAGACCAAGTACAACAATGAGGTCAAGCAGCAGCTTCAGGACAAGTTCCAGTACGAGAACGTCATGATGATCCCCAAGTTTGAGAAGATCGTCGTGAACATGGGTGTCGGCGAGGCCGCTACCGATTCCAAGGCCATCGACGGTGCCGTGCGCGACCTGCGCGCCATCACCGGCCAGCAGCCGATGATCACCCGTGCCCGCAAGTCCATCGCTACCTTCCGCCTGCGCGCTGGTATGCCGATCGGCTGCAAGGTTACCCTGCGTGGCGACCGTATGTGGGAGTTCTTCGATCGTCTGACCTCCGTCGCGATCCCCCGTATCCGCGACTTCCGCGGCATCTCCGCCAAGAGCTTCGACGGCCGTGGTAACTTCTCCATGGGCGTCACCGAGCAGCTCATCTTCCCCGAGATCGACTTCGACTCCGTCGATCACCAGCGTGGTATGGACATCACTTTCGTGACCACCGCCAACACCGATGAGGAGGCCAAGGCCCTTCTGGACGCCTTCGGTTTCCCGTTCAAGAAATAGGTTCACCTGCCCTATAAGCGCCGTTCCCACAAGGGGGCGGCGCTTGGGGCGAACAATACTCTATGTGAGGAGGATATAAGTGGCTAAGACATCGATGATCGTCAAGTGCAATCGCAAGCAGAAGTTCTCTACTCGTGAGTACACGCGCTGCCAGCGCTGCGGCCGTCCGCACTCTGTGTACCGCAAGTTCGGCCTGTGCCGTGTCTGCTTCCGTGAGCTTGCACTCAAGGGCGAGCTTCCCGGCGTTAAGAAGGCCAGCTGGTAAGTCACTACCAGCGTTTCAAGCATCCGTTTGGAACAGGGAAAACGCGCTAAAAAGGCTTTGCCGTTAAGGGCGGTGAAGAACCAAGAGCACGTGTTCATCAAGAACGAAGGAGAATCTGTATGAACCTTACAGACCCGATCGCAGATATGCTTACGCGCATCCGTAACGCTAACTCTGTGAACAAGGCCACGGTCTCCATGCCGAGCAGCAAGAAGCTCGTCGAGATCGCTCGTGTTCTGCACGAGGAGGGCTACATCGAGGGCTACGATGTCGAGGACACCGTTCCCCAGAAGACTCTGCACATCACGCTTAAGTATGGTCCCAAGAAGGCTAAGGTCATCAACGGCATCCGCCGCATTTCCAAGCCGGGCCTGCGTAAGTACACCGGCGTTGCCGACATGCCCCGCGTCCGCGGTGGCCTTGGTACCGCCATTATTTCCACCAGCCATGGCGTCATGACCGACCGCGATGCTCGCAAGCACAACGTCGGCGGCGAGATCATCGCTTACGTCTGGTAATTCGCTCGGTAGGTAGAAGGAAAGGAGATCACCGTGTCTCGTATCGGTAATAAGCCTGTCCAGATTCCCGCCGGAGTCGAAGTGGCAGTCAACGGCAACAACGTTGTCGTCAAGGGCCCCAAGGGCCAGCTCGAGCTCGATGTCTTTGAGAAGCTCGCTATCAACGTCGAGGACAATGTTCTCACCGTTTCCCGTCCCGACGACGAGCGTGAGACCCGTGCCCGCCACGGCCTCACCCGCGCCCTCATCCACAACATGGTTGTTGGCGTTTCCGAGGGCTTCGAGAAGAAGCTCGAGCTCGCCGGCGTCGGTTACCGCGTGCAGCAGAAGGGCAAGAACCTCGAGTTCTCCCTGGGCTTCTCGCACCCCGTGATCGTCGAGGCTCCCGAGGGCATCACCTTCGAGGTTCCCGACAACACCCACGTGAACGTCAAGGGTATCAACAAGCAGCAGGTCGGTCAGATCGCCGCTGAGATCCGCGGCCATCGTCCTCCCGAGCCTTACAAGGGCAAGGGTATCCACTACGTTGGCGAGCACATCCGCCGCAAGCTGGGTAAGGCCGCCAAGTAGTCGTAACCGACTCACTCGCATAAGACCAGCACCCCGTCAGGTGCTGGCAAGATCAACCTTTTTAGGAGTTTACGTATGAACAAGCATAAGGCGAAGCTGGAAGGCCTCAAGCGTCGTCAGCGTCGTGTTCGCGGCAAGGTCTCGGGTACCTCCGAGCGTCCGCGTCTTCGCGTGACCCGTACTAACGCCAACATCTATGCCCAGATCATCGACGACAGCAAGGGCTCCAGCCTGACGCTCGTCTCTGCCTCGACCCTCGAGGCCGAGTTCAAGGGCACCCACACCTCGAACAAGGAGGCTGCGGAGAAGGTCGGTCAGCTCGTTGGCAAGCGCGCCATCGAGGCCGGCATCACCAAGGTCGCCTTCGATCGCGGTGGCCGTATCTACCATGGCCGCGTCAAGGCCCTCGCCGACGGTGCTCGTGCCGCCGGTCTCGAGTTCTAGGAGGTATGTAGCACATGGCTCGTAATCAGAAGCAGCAGCGCGAGGCCTCCGAGTTCGAGGAGCGCGTCGTTTACATCAACCGCGTGTCGAAGACCGTCAAGGGTGGTCGTCGCATGAGCCTCGTCGCTCTCGTCGTCGTTGGCGACGGCAAGGGCAACGTCGGCGTTGGCATGGGCAAGTCCGCTGAGGTGCCCATGGCCATCTCCAAGGCATCTCTCGATGCCAAGAAGAACATGTTCCACGTGCCGGTGACCGAGCAGGGCACCATCCCGCACGAGGTTCTCGGCCACTTTGGTGCCGGCCGCATCATCATCAAGCCCGCTGTCGAGGGTACCGGCGTTATCGCCGGCGGCGCTGTGCGTCCCCTCTTTGAGCTTGCTGGCATCAAGAACGTCCTGTCCAAGTCCCTCGGTACCGACAACGGCCTCAACATCATCAAGGCTGCCGTCGAGGGCCTCAAGGAGCTCTCCAGCCCTGAGGACGTCGCGGCTCGCCGTGGCCTGACGGTCTCCGAGATGTTCGTCGGTAAGGAGAACTAAGCATGGCTGACACCATCAAGATCAAGCAGGTCCGCAGCACCAACGGTTGCAAGCAGGACCAGGTCCGTACTGTCCGTGCCCTCGGTCTCCACAGGATCCGCGAGGTTCGCGAGATTGCTGACAACGAGTCCGTCCGCGGCATGATCTTCAAGGTCAAGCACCTTGTCGAGATTGTAGAGGAGTAGCAAATGCAGCTTCACGATCTTACTCCCGCGCCCGGTTCCACCAAGAACCGCAAGCGCGTCGGCCGTGGCAATTCTTCGGGTCACGGCACCACTTCTGGCCGCGGTCAGAAGGGCCAGGGTTCCCGCTCTGGCGGCACCAAGGGTGCCGGCTTCGAGGGTGGCCAGACTCCGCTGGCTATGCGCCTGCCCAAGCTTCCGGGCTTCCGTAACCCCCGTCGTATCGAGTACACCGCTGTTAACGTTGAGCGTCTCGAGCGTAAGTTCGAGGACGGCGCTGTGATCGACGGTGCCGCTCTTAAGGCCGCTCGCATCACCAAGAGCGAGTTCGAGCCCGTCAAGGTGCTCGGCAATGGTGAGCTCACCAAGAAGTTCACGGTCAAGGTCGACAAGGTCAGCGCTTCTGCGCAGGCCAAGATCGAGGCCGCCGGCGGAAAGGTCGAGCTGCCGTGCTAAATGGTCTTAAGAATGCTTTCCGCATCAAAGAATTGCGCGAAAAGATTCTTTTTACCATAGCTATGCTCGTCGTGTACCGCATTGGTGCGCACGTTCCTGTGCCCGGCATTCCCTTCCAGGGGATGCTGGGCCTTTTCTCGACCGATAACAATTCGGTCGCCGCAGGTGCTATGGCCCTCCTGAATCTTTTCTCTGGCGGCGCGTTGAGCTATGTGTCGGTGTTTTCGCTGGGCATCATGCCTTACATCACCAGCTCGATCATCCTCCAGATGCTCCAGGCCGTTGTGCCTTCCCTGCATGAGCTTGCCCGCGAGGGCGAGGTCGGTCAGACCAAGATTACGCAGTATTCGCGTTACCTCACCCTTGCTCTGGCAATCCTCAACTCCGTGGGTTACCTCTTCCTCTTTAAGAGCTTCGGCATCAGCTTCAATGGCGCCGGCGCTCCCGAGATCATCTTCGACCTCATGATCGTCGGCACGCTCACTGCGGGCGCCATGCTGATCATGTGGATTGGTGAGCTCATCACCCAGCGCGGTATCGGCAATGGCATGTCGCTGATCATCTTTGCGAACATCATGGCCGGTCTGCCGCAGGCTATCTTCTCCAGCACCGAGGGCAATGCCGGTGGCATCATCACCATGGTGATCATCTGCGCCATCATCCTGCTGGTTATCCCGCTGATTGTTTTCCTTGAGCGCGGCCAGCGCCGCATCCCGGTCTCCTACGCTAAGCGCGTCGTGGGCCGTCGCATGATGGGTGGTCAGACCACCTACCTGCCCATCAAGGTCAACACCGCGGGTGTCGTGCCGATCATCTTCGCTTCGGCGCTGCTGTACTTCCCGGCTCAGATTGCCGTGTTCTTCCCCGGCATCGGCTGGATCCAGGCAGTTGCCTCCGCGCTTTCGACCGGTTGGCTCAACTGGGTGCTTAACGTTGTCCTCATCGTGTTCTTCGCGTACTTCTACACCTCAATGGTGTTCAACCCCGATGACACGGCCGACAACCTTAAGAAGCAGGGCGGCTTTATTCCGGGCGTGCGTCCGGGTAGGGCTACCGCGGCCTACATCAAGAACGCGCTCAACAAGATCACGCTTCCCAGCGCTGTCTTTTTGGCGCTCATCGCCATCGTGCCTTCGATCATCTTCTCCTTCACGGGTAACCATCTGATCCAGGCATTTGGCGGCACGTCCATCCTCATCATGGTCGGCGTCGTGCTCGACACAGTCGATAAGCTCGAAGGCCAGATCAAGATGTATGATTACGATGGATTCTTTAAATAGGCTAGAGGAGGATTGCTCATGAACCTCGTATTGCTCGGAGCTCCGGGTGCCGGTAAGGGCACCGTCGCACAGGAGCTCGTCGCCGAGTTTGGCGTCGCCCATATTTCCACGGGCGACCTGCTGCGTGCTGCCGTCAAGGGTGGCACCGAGCTTGGTATTCAGGCTAAGAAGTACATGGACGCTGGCGAGCTCGTTCCCGACCAGCTCGTGATCGACCTTGTCAAGGAGCGCCTTGCCGCCGATGACGCCCAGCAGGGCTTCATCCTCGACGGCTTCCCGCGCAACACCGCCCAGGCCGTGACGCTCGATTCCGAGCTCTCCGCCATGGGTCGCGAGATCGACTGCGCCCTTCTGGTCGATGTGGCCCCCGAGGTCATCATCGATCGTCTGTCTTCGCGTCGCACCTGCCGCGCCTGCGGTTACACCGGCACTGCTGCCGATGCCACCTGCCCCAAGTGCGCCGGCGAGATGTATCAGCGCGACGACGACAAGCCCGAGACCATCAAGAACCGTCTCGACGTCTACGAGAAGTCCACGAGCCCGCTCGTCGACTACTATCGTGGCCAGGGTCTGCTCAAGTCGGTCAACGGTGACCAGGCTCGCGAGACCGTGTACGGGGATGTCAAAGAGGCTCTCGGTCTATGATCAAGATTAAGTCTGCAACGCAAATCGAGCAGATGAAGAAGGCAGGAGCGCTATCTAAGATGGCGCTCCGCCACGTTGGAGCCATGGTGCGCCCCGGCGTTTCGACTTTTGAGCTCGATCAGCTCGCGGAGCAGATTATCCGCATGCATGGTGGCATCCCAGCCTTTAAGGGTTACGGCGGGTTTCCCGGAACCATTTGCGCATCGATTAACGATGCCGTGGTACACGGTATTCCCAACCCCGACATGATCCTGCGCGATGGCGATATCATCTCCATCGATACGGGAGCTGTCGTTGACGGTTGGGTCGGCGATAACGCTTGGACGTTTTTCGTCGGCACCCCCACGCCCGAAGCCAAGGCTTTGTGCGAGATCACGCGCGATTGCCTTAAGGCTGCCATCGAGCAGGCTGTTCCCGGTAACCATATCGGGGACGTCGGTTATGCCGTTCAGTCCCTCGCCGAGTCTCACGGTTACGGCGTGCTTCGTGATTATGTGGGCCATGGCATTGGCCGCGTGATGCACGAGGACCCCAACGTTCCTAACTATGGAAAGAAGGGGAGGGGCGTTCGCCTCCAGGCCGGCATGGTCATTGCCATTGAGCCGATGGTTACGATGGGTTCCAACCATGTGAGCACGGGTTCCGACGGTTGGATCGTCACGACCAACGACCACCTGCCCGCCGCGCACTACGAGAACACCGTCGCCATTACCAATGACGGCCCGGTGATTCTCACCACGGATGCGCAAGGTGCTTGGTGTTCGCTCCAAGGCGGAGAAATGTAACAAGTTCCACTTAGTTGTGGAGCCATTACGAAGTTATTAAGATGCGTGCATACGTGTTGTAGAATACTCAATCGCTGTCGTTTTCTAGAGAAAGATGATTGCTTGTGAAGAAGGAAGACGCAATTGAGCTCGAGGGTACGGTAAAGGAGCCGCTGCCCAACGCCATGTTTAAGGTTGAGCTCGAGAACGGTCATTCGGTTCTGTGCAACATTTCTGGCAAGATCCGAATGAATTACATCCGCATTCTCCCCGGTGACAGGGTTGTCGTGGAGCTTTCCCCGTACGACCTGACCCGCGGCCGCATCACCTATCGCTATAAATAGCGGCACGCATACACGCTCTTTTCCGACTGCAGGCTTAGCTCAACCTACGGTCGGTTTGCGTGTGAAGACCAGCCATAGTTTTAAACGCCTGCGGCTGGGCGAGTAGATAGTAGGGAAGTAGTTTGAGCGCTACCGAAAGGAAGAACGATGAAGGTACGTCCTTCGGTCAAGAAGATGTGCGATAAGTGCAAAATCATTAGGCGCCATGGCAAGGTCCTCGTCATTTGCGAGAACCCCCGTCATAAGCAGCGTCAGGGTTAAGAGAGGAGACTACGTTGGCCCGTATTAATGGTGTCGACCTCCCGCGTGAGAAGCGCGTTGAGATCGGTCTGACCTACATTTACGGCATCGGCCGCACCACTGCGACGAAGATTTGCGTCGAGTGCAACGTTAACGTGGATACGCGCGTTAAGGACCTCACCGAGGATGAGGTTAACGCCATCCGCGATTATATCGATAAGAACCAGATCATGGTTGAGGGCGACCTCCGCCGTGAGCGCAACCAGAACGTCAAGCGCCTTATGGACATCGGCTGCAACCGCGGCCTTCGTCACCGCAAGGGCCTCCCGGTCCGCGGCCAGCGCACCCACACTAACGCTCGTACCCGCAAGGGCCCGAAGCGTCAGATCGGTGCTAAGAAGAAGAAATAAGGAGCGCTAGATAGATGGCTACTGCTAAGAAGAACGTTCGCGCTGCCCGTCTGAAGCGCGCGGACCGTAAGAACATTTCCGTGGGCCAGGCTCACATTCGTTCTACGTTCAACAACACGATCGTTTCGATCACCGATCCCCAGGGCAACGTCATTTCCTGGAAGTCGGCTGGCCAGGTGGGCTTCAAGGGCTCCCGTAAGTCCACGCCGTTCGCTGCCCAGATGGCTGCCGAGGCTGCTGCCAAGCAGGCCATGGAGCACGGCATGAAGAAGGTTTCCGTCTTCGTCAAGGGCCCCGGCTCCGGTCGTGAGACCGCCATCCGCTCCCTCCAGGCTGCTGGCCTCGAGGTCTCGAGCATCCAGGACAAGACCCCCATCCCGCACAACGGCTGCCGCCCCAAGAAGCGTCGCCGCGTGTAACTGAAAGGATCGTATCAATATGGCAATCGACAGGACTCCTGTTCTTAAGCGCTGCCGTCAGCTCGGGATCGATCCCGCTGAGCTCGGTTACAGCAGCAAGAAGGAATCTATCCGTCAGCCCAAGCGCCGTCGCAAGGAATCTGAGTACGGCATGCAGCTGCGCGAGAAGCAGAAGGTCAAGTTCATCTATGGCGTTCTGGAGAAGCAGTTCCACGGCTACTTCAACAAGGCCCGTAAGATGAACGGCGTCACCGGTGAGAACCTCATGATCATCCTTGAGTCTCGCCTCGACAACGTCGTCTTCCGTCTTGGCTTCGCCCGCACCCGCAAAGAGGCTCGTCAGTCCGTCCGTCACGGTCACTTCACCGTGAACGGCAAGCGCGTGGACATCCCGTCCTACCGCGTCAAGGCCGGCGACGTCGTCGCTGTCGGCGAGAAGTTCCGTGACCTCCTCCCCATCAAGGAGGCCCTGATTTCCTCCGAGCGTTTCGAGGTCCCTGGCTGGCTCGAGGTCGATATCGAGAAGCTGTCTGGTAACGTGCTCGCTCTGCCGACGCGTGAGCAGATCAGCGGTGATATCAACGAGCAGCTCATCGTCGAGCTCTACTCTAAGTAGTCCATCCGGGCTGCTGAGGCTGGAGGTAATACATGTCAGAATTCATTAGGCCTCAGGTTCAGGTCGAAGAGATTAACGAGACGTCTGCTCGTGTCTCCGTCGAGCCGCTCGAGCGTGGCTACGGCGATACACTGGGTAACTCCCTTCGTCGCGTTCTTCTGTCCTCACTCGAGGGTGCCGCCGTCGAGGCTATTCAGATCGATGGCGCGCAGCACGAGTTCATGACCATCCCTAACATGGTCGAGGATGTCACCGACATCGTCCTGAATGTCAAGGGTCTTGTCTTCAGGGCTCTCGGCACGACCGACGAGGCGACCGCCACCATTTCGGTTGACGGCCCCTGCGAGGTCACCGGTGCGGACTTCTTTATTCCGTCCGAGTTTGAGCTGGTCAACCCCGAGCAGCACATCGCTACGCTCACCGAGGGTGGCCATCTCACCATGAGCATGCGCATCGGCTATGGCCGCGGCTATGTCTCTGGCGAGGCTAACAAGCGCGACAACGATCCCATCGGTGTGATCCACGTCGACTCGCTTTACTCGCCGGTGTCCCGTTGCGCCAAGCTCGTTGAGGCTTGCCGTGTCGGTCAGCACACCGACTACGACCGCCTTGTCCTCGAGATCGAGACCAACGGCTCCATCGCCCCGCGCGACGCCGTGGTCCAGGCTGCCAATATCATCAACCAGCATATGGCTGCCTTTATGAACCTTGCCGAGACCCCCGAGGTCGAGGAGGAGGCTTCGATCTTCGCTCCCGAGGTCACCAACGACAACGCCGAGCTGGACAAGCAGATCGAGGATCTGGACCTTTCCGTCCGTTCCTACAACTGCCTTAAGCGCGCCAGCATTCACTCGGTCCGTCAGCTCGTTGAGTTCTCGGAGAACGATCTGCTTAACATCCGTAACTTCGGTGTTAAGTCGATCGAGGAAGTGAAGGACAAGCTTGAGTCCATGGGCCTGAGCCTGAAGGCTTAATGCTTCGCATATTTGAGGAGAAACTAGACCATGCGTCACAACGTTAAGAAGGGCCTGAAGCTCGGCACCGATGCGAGCCACACCAAGGCCATGAAGAAGAGCCTGGCCAAGGCCCTCTTCGAGAACGACCGCATCAAGACCACCGAGACCCGCGCTAAGGCGCTGCGTTCGGTCGTCGATCCGATCATCACCTGGGCCAAGAAGGGCGACCTGCACTCTCGTCGTCTGGCCATCGCCAAGCTCGGCGATAAGCAGCTCGTTGCCGAGATTTTCGACAAGGCTGCTCAGGGTATGTGGCAGGACCGCAACGGCGGTTACACCCGCATCATGAAGCTCGGTAACCGTAAGGGCGACAACGCTCCTATCGTTATCATGGAGCTCGTCACTGAGCCTTGCACGCCTAAGGCCAAGAAGGCTGCTCCGGCCCCCAAGAAGGCCGCTGCTCCCAAGAAGGTCGAGGCTGTCGAGGAGACCGCTGCCGAGGAGACCGCTGAGTAGACAATCCGTCTGCATAGGCTATATTCGAGGGGTACGTTCGCGTACCCCTCTTTTTTTGTCGCGATACCGTTGATTGTTTGTTGGGAGCGCCCATGACCGCGCCGTCTGATTTCAATTCGATTCCAGAGCTTGATGCTACGCTCGTATTCCGCGTGGCTTACGATGGCTCGTCCTATAGCGGATTTGCCGAGCAGCCGGGCCAGACGACCGTTGCGGGCGAGTTGCGCCGCGCTATCGAGACGCTGCTGCGCCGCCCAATCGATCTGACGTGTGCGGGGCGTACCGATGCCGGTGTGCATGCGGTAGCGCAGTATATTAGCGTGCCCGTAACGGACGCTGAGCTGGCGTGTACGCGCCGTAGATGGCTGAGGGCTATGGATGCCCTCCTGCCTAAAGATATCGCCATAAACGAGGTCTACAAGGCCCGTAAGGGCTTTTCTGCGCGCTTTGACGCGCGGTCGCGTACGTATACGTACCGCATTGCCGATCGCGATGCACGCCCCGTGCTCTCGCGCGGTGCGGTGTGGTGGCATCGCTACCCCTTGGACGTCGAGGCTATGTCTGCGGCCTGTCCAGAGCTGCTGGGCGAACAGGACTTTAAGAGCTTTTGCAAGGTCGCCTCTGCCGTGGGCAAGCCCACGCACCGCTGCGTGATGCGTGCCGAGTTTGGCCACGAGGTCGCTTTTGGCGAGGATATCCTGACGTTTACCATTGAGGGCAACGCATTTTTACATTCGATGGTGCGCACTATTGTGGGCACGCTCGTGGAGATCGGCATGCATCGCCGCGATCCCCAGTGGATGCGCGAGGTTATTGATGCCTGCGACCGTACCGCTGCGGGTCCCACGGCGCCTGCCTGCGGCCTTACGTTTATGGGTGTGGATTACGGCCCCGACGAGCTTGTCGTGCTCGACTAGGGGAGTGCTCGGCGCGTCCGTACCTGGCACATACTATGTGTGAGCTGCGCGTGTGCAACATCTGTTCTTGGCGTGCAACATGTTAGGCGGCTCGTTGCTTTTATAGCTCGGGTGTACCATGAACGACGGTTTGATTTGGCGCTGTCGAGAGGACGGAAAACTTGGTTCGACGTGGTTCGCATCCGCGACTTTCGGTGATCCTTATTGTTGAGGGTTCGCCCAGCTATGCGATGCGCGCGCTCGAGAGCGTCCAGAACCAAGACCTCTATGACCTGCAAATTGTCGTGGTTTGTCGCGACGTTGCGCCGGGCGTGCACCATTCGCTCGAAGTTGCCGCCGGCAGGGATATTCACATCGATTTGATTGACGTCGAGGATTCGGCGCACGGAGCATGTCTCAAGGCTGGTTTTGCCGCCTCGCGTGGATTGCAGATTGTTGCCATGAACGCCGACGAGTGGTTTGCCCCACAGTCTCTTTCCAAGATGGTCGATGTTGCGTGCGATGCTGCGGCAGACATGGTGATTCCCACGGCATCGCTCGACCGCTACGATGCTCATCGTGAGCGTCATTCGCGCGTGCTGGATGCCACCTCTCTTGCGATCGATGACCGTGCTTCTTTGGCGGCTGGTCTGCCTCAGATGATTTCCGGCGGCTTGATTGCCCAGACTTCCGGTGTGATGTACAGCCGCTCGTTGTTCGAGACGTGTTTGTCGCGCGGCCGTGCGCTTCGCTCGATTGGGTTTATGACATGTGCCCTTTCGCAGGCACAACGCATATCCGGGTGCGGTGGCGCCTGTTTCCATGCGGTGGCGCCACGGCTTACAGATGCTTTTGACCCCACATTGTTTGCCAAGCTGACCGATGACGCCCGGGCGCTCGACGAGCTTACTGATTCGCTTGTAGAGGCGGGCGGTGACACGCAGCTAACGGTTGCGAGCCATATGTTTTACTTCGCCGGGCTGGTCGCCTGCATCGAAAATTTGTGCTTGAGCCCGCATGGGGTTTCTTCAATTGAGCGTTCCGCTCGTATGCGTGATATGCTCGATGCATCTCGAACTCGTCAGATGGCCGCGGCACTCAAGGATAACCATCGTGGACTCGGCCTGTTGTTTGGACCGATTGCCAGTGCCAAGCCTGCGCGTTGCGTGATGTATACGCACCTGGCCGCTTTTTTTAACCGGACGGGCGTCAAAACTGCTTAAGACGGCTATGTTCGAAACAATCTTGCATGGAATTGTTTCGAAATGCGTTCTTATTCACAAATACCCTTAAATAGCGCTAAACTATACAATCACTGATTGATTGTCTCCGCCATCTATGGAGTGAGGTTTTGTATGGCTAAAAAACGCAATGGGCGCCAGGATGCCATTAGAGATATCGTGCGCAACAAGGATGTTCGCACGCAGCGCGTGCTGGTAGACGAGCTCCGTGCCATGGGTTTCGATTGCACGCAGGCGACCGTTTCGCGCGACATTGCCGATATGGGGCTGCGCAAGCTTCCCGAGGGTATTTATGTCCTGGCTGAGGACTTGCATCTGCAGCGTATGGTTTCCGAATTGGTAACGGGCGTTCTGCGCACCGACAACCTGGTTATGATCAAGGCTCAGCCTGGCACCGCTTCGGGCATTGCCGCTGCGGTCGATGCCGCCGAGCTGCCCGACGTGCTCGGTTCGCTCGCCGGTAACGACACCATCTTGGTTATCGCCCAGACCGCCGAGGACGGCGAGCGCCTGGAGGCCCTCATCAACAAGCTGAGCAACTCTCGTAAGTAGGCGAGGTGGCGCGTGAGGATAGCGCAGTACGAGCGCATATAGCGACTTTTATGGGGCGTCGACGATGGTCGGCGCCCTGTTTTTATCGCATCGTGTTGAGGCGTGTGTGAAGTTTCGCGTGAAAAAGGCGCCCGAGCAGCATTGATCTGCTCGGGCGCCTTTGTTTGGCTATGGCTGGGTGCCTACTGACCCGTAGAGGGATCGGGCGTGGGCGTAGGCGTTGGAGTGGGGGAACCGCCCTCGCCGCCGCCTTCGCCACCGCTACCGTCGCCGCCGGTCGAGCCGCCGGTCGTTCCGGTGCCACCCGTGGTGTTGCCGCCCGTGGTCTCGGTGGTCGTGGTTGTAGTCGTGGTTGTCGTAGTCGTGGTCTCTTCCTCGTCTTTGTCCTCGGTGTCGCTTTCCGCCTTCTTGGTGTTGCTGGTGCCGTAGAACTTCCAGACGTTGTTGTTCTTATACGTGGGGGCCGTTCCGGTCGGGAACTCCTCGCGCTCGGTGCCGGCAAGGACGGTGTTCATGAACTTCTTAAAGACGGGCAGGTTAGTGCTGTCGCCCAGCAGGTCCGTGCCGTACTTTTGGATGGGAATTTCACCTGCGGAGTAGCCGGTCCACAGGGCGCATGCCAGCTGCGGGGTATAGCCGCAGAACCACAGGTTGGTGGTGTTGTCGGTGGTACCTGTCTTGCCGGCATAGGGCTGGTTCACACTCAGAGCGCCGGCGGCACCCGTGCCGCTGCCCTGCATGACGCCGGTCAGGACGTCGGTCACTGCCGCGGCCTCGCCGGTGGAGAGCACCTGCGAGGGGTTATCGGTGTGCTGGTACAGTACCGAGCCAGTTCGCGAATCAATCTCGGTGATGGCGATCGGCTGGCGATAGTAACCGCCGTTGGCAAACGTGGCATAGGCCGCGGCCATCTCGAGCGGCGAGATGGAGCCGGTGCCGAGCGTCATGACGGGAACGTCCTCGATATTGTCCTTAGAGGGATCGATGCCGAGCTTCTTGACGAGCGACATGATCTTGTTATTGCCGATGGCCTCTGCAACCTGGATATAGCCGGTGTTGGAGGAGTATGCCGTCGCCTGCTTGAGCGTGATGGTGCCGTAGCTTTGGTTGGCGTAGTTCTGCACCTCGGTCGTGGTGCCCTTAGCCTTGAGCGGCGAGTTGCAGTTGAGGGTGACGTTGGGGTTCATGCCGTTTTGGATGGCAGTGGCCAGCGTAAAGGCCTTAAACGTGGAGCCCACGGGACGCTTGGCCGTGGCGTGGTTCACGTGGTTCTCGTCGGCGTTATAGTCGTAGCCGCCCACCATGCACTTGATGTAGCCGGTCTTGGGGTCGACGACGACCATGCCCATGTCCAGGCCGTCGAGCGAAAGCGTGTCGAGCTGGGCACGCACGGCCTCCTCGGCAGTCTGCTGCATCGTGGGGTCGATGGTGGTCTTGACAGTTAGGCCGCCCTTAAACAGCACGTCGGTGGAGAACTCCTGCTCCAGCAGCTGCTTAACATAGGCGACAAAGTAGGGCTGCGAATACACGTCGACGCCGCTGCCCGAAATCTCGGTTACGTTGAGGGTGATGGGCTCTGCCTGCGCGGCGTCGAGCTCCTCCTGGGTGATGTGGCCCAGGCGCAGCATGTTGTCGAGAACCTTGTTGCGGCGAGACAGTGCCAGATCGGGATTGACCGTGGGGTCGTACTGCGAAGGCGAGTTGGGAAGGCCGATGAGCAGCGCGGCCTCGCTCAGGGTGAGGTCGGCGGCGCTCTTGGACAGATACGTCTCGGCTGCGGCCTCGATGCCGTAGGCACCGTGGCCGTAATAGATGGTGTTGAGGTACATCATGAGGATCTCGTCCTTGGAGTACATCTCCTCCATCTTGATGGCGATATAGGCCTCGCGCACCTTACGCTCGATGGTCGAATCGAACTGCTCCTCCTGCAGGATGGTGTTGCGTACCAGCTGCTGGGTGATGGTCGATGCACCCTCGTGGCCACCGGAGACGGTTGCCACGGCGGCACGCGCGATACCCCACAGGTCGATACCGCCGTGCTCGTAGAAGCGCTCGTCCTCGACGTCGACGGTGCCCTGCAGCACGTACGGAGAGACCTGGTCCTTGGTGACGGACTTGCGGTTTTGCGTGTAGAAGCTCGCGATCTTGTTGCCGTTGCAATCGACGATCTCGGTGGGTTCACTCACCAGATAGGCGTTGGCGTCGGTATAGTCGGGCAGATCGGACAGCCAACGGTTGACGTTGCCGATCATGCCGATGCCAAACGCTACGCCCGCGATGAGCAAAAAGCCCAAGAACGAGAGCAGAATCATGGGCAGGGCATGCGTCTTGGAACGACTGCGTCCCTGTCGTTGGCGAGGACCCATATATTGACCTCCAGGTATGTCGTGCCGGGCGGCGGGTGCGCCGCTGGGGCAGGATGGACATAAGTTATTACACGATAAACCAAACGAGGCGCGCGAGGCCTCGTGTATGCTGGATGACGGCATTTTTCAGAGTGAATGCATACCTTGTTGGTAAGGAGTTTGCCGATGGCGATTCGGACGATGGGGCCGAGTGGACAATGCGATAACGAGCCGGGGGCTGCCGAGGCGGCGCTGCCCGAGCTGCTGGCGCCTGCCGGGGGACTCGATCAGATGCTCGCGGCGATTGCAGCAGGCGCCGATGCCATCTATGCGGGCCTGGGCGGGTTTAACGCCCGCGTGAGCGCGCACGGCTTTACCGACGACGAGTTCGCCCGCGGCTGTGCCGTGGCGCATGCGCACGGCGTGCGTGTATACGTGACGCTCAACGTGTTTGTGTTCGATGACGAGTTGGCCGACGCGGTGGCGCTGGGGGCACACGCGCATGAGTTGGGTGCCGATGCCTTGATCGTGGCGGATGCCGGTCTGGCCTGCGCGTTGCGCGCGGCGATTCCCGGGGTCGAGATTCACCTGTCCACACAGGCGGGCGTCCATAGCGAAGGTGCCGTGCGGCTGGCTGCCGACGAGCTCGGGGTCGAGCGTGTGACGACCGCCCGCGAGCTGGCGGTCGACGAGATTTCCGCCCTGTGTGCTACCGGCGTGCCTATCGAGGTGTTCTGCCACGGCGCGATTTGCATTGGATATTCGGGCGCCTGCGAGTTTTCGGCCCTGCGGCGTGGACGATCGGCGATGCGCGGCGACTGTACACAGCCGTGCCGCCTGGCGTACGACCTGGTGGACGAGGCGGGGGAGAGCGTCGTTTCCGTGGAGGGCGATCGTCTGCTGTGCCCGCGCGACTATCTGGGCATTGCGCACCTGCCCGAGCTTGTTGGGGCCGGGGTGGCGTCGCTCAAGATCGAGGGGCGCATGAAAAACCCCGACTACGTGTTCAACGTGGTGCGGGTGTGGCGTCGTGCACTTGATATGCTGCGCGATGGCGCGTGGGATGCCGCTGCCGTGTCGGCGCTCGAGCGCGAGCTGGGCAGGTCGTTCAACCGCGGGTTTACCGATGCATATCTGCGGGGGCGATCGGGTGCTGAGCTCATGAGCTTTGAGCGTGCGATCAACCAGGGCGTGCGCGTGGGCCACTTGGTGACGGTGGGTCACGAAGAGGTGACCGTCGAGCTCGATGCCGCCGTTGCCGCGGGCGACACGCTCGAGATCCGGTTCTATCCGGGTGCCGACGCGCGCCCCGATGTGCCCAAGCGCTGGCCCCAGGTGCCCTGCCCGGTGGATGCAGCGGCGGGGGAGCGCGTTGTCGTGCACTGCAAGCGCAAGGTCGATGCGGGATGCGAGGTGTACCTGATTCGCAGCGCCGGCGTGTTGGAGCAGACGGCGACGGCGCTAAAGCGCATGCGGGTCGAGGCGGACGCGGTCGTACCCGTTGCACGAGCCGTTGAGATACTGCCCTTTGAGGGCGCCGTGACTGTTGACGACGTGCCCGAGGCGGCGTTGGCGGAGCCGACGGAAAAGGGGGCTTCCGCTCGCATGGTCTTTGCCTGGCAGCTGATGGATGCCGACTCGTGTGGCGAGCGCGACCTGTCCGATGCGACCGTGGTGCTCGACGAGGTCTGTCGCGCGGCCGATGCCTCGCGTACCCGCTCACTTATGCGGCGTGCCGGGCGCGTCGTCTGCCGTAATCTGGGACAGGTGGCGATGGCGTGTGAGCTGGGCGTGGCGTTTGACGTTGCGGCACCGGTGTTTTGCGCGAACCGGGTTACGCTTGCCTGGCTACGCGGACTCGGCGCGGGCCGTGTGTATTTGCCTGCCGAGCTTGTCGCCGACGACGCGGAGCGCGTTGCCGAGCTTGCCGCTTGCCCCGGTGTCTTGGGGGCTGTCGACGCCGACCGTCCCGAGCTCATGGTGTGCGAGCACTGCTTGCTGACTGCCGAGGGCGCCTGCGCCACGGATGCGATGGGGCAGGTCCGTTGCCGTGACTGCTCGCGCCGTCAGCAGACGCGCTTTTTGGTCGAACGTGACGGCACGCGTTTGCCGGTCGTTATCGACGCGTGCGGCAGGACGAGGATTTTCCTGTCGTAGGTGTTCGGCCGCGCCGTTTTGGTTATTATTAGTGGGTTTATGAACTTCGAGCACCGCCGTATCCGGTGAGGGTGCTATAGCAAAAGGAGGATACCCAATGCTGTCTGTCGACGAGCAAATGCGTATCATCACCTCGGGCGCAGCGCAGATCGTCCCCGAGGCCGACCTTCGCAAGAAGCTTGAGAAGGGCGAGCCCCTCAACATCAAGCTCGGCGTCGATCCCACCAGCCCCGACCTGCACCTGGGCCATGCCGTGCCCCTGCGCAAGATGCGTCAGTTCCAGGACCTGGGTCATAACGTCACCCTCATCATCGGCAACGGTACCGCGCTGATCGGCGATCCTTCGGGCAAGAACTCCACCCGCCCGCAGCTTTCGCAGGAGCAGATCGAGGCTAACGCCGAGACCTACGTGAGCCAGGCCATGAAGATCCTGGATCCCGAGAAGACCACCATCGTGCACAACGGCGACTGGATCCTGTCGATGGATCTGGCCGGCCTGCTGCAGGTGTGCTCCAAGTTCACCGTCGCCCGCATCCTCGAGCGCGATGACTTTACCAAGCGCTACCAGTCCCAGACGCCGATTGCCCTGCACGAGTTCCTGTACCCCGTGATGCAGGCCTTCGACTCCGTTCAGATCAAGGCCGACGTGGAGATGGGCGGCACCGACCAGCTCTTCAACCTGCTCGCTGGTCGCGAGCTCATGGAGAAGATGGGCATGGAGCCGCAGATCGCGCTTACCATGCCGCTGCTCGAGGGCACCGATGGCGTGCGCAAGATGTCCAAGTCCTACGGCAACTACATCGGCCTGACCGATGCTCCCAAGGATATGTTCGGCAAGACCATGTCCATCCCCGACGAAATGATCGGCAAGTACTATCGTCTGGCCAGCTCGCTCACCCCGGCCGAGGTCGACAAGATCGACGCCGCCCTGGCCGACGGTTCCGCCGACCCCTATGAGCTCAAGCGTGCACTGGGCCGCGACCTGTGCGATACCTATCACGGCGCCGGTGCCGGTGACGAGGCTCAGGCCGAGTTCGACCGCGTGTTCAAGGAGGGCCAGCTTGCCGACTTCCCCGAGAAGCACGTTGAGCTGACCGTCAACGACGAGGGCCAGATCTACCTCGCAGGCCTGCTTAAGGACCTGGGCCTTTCGGCGAGCGCCGGCCAGGCCCGTCGCGACATTGACGGTGGCGGCGTCAAGATCAACGGCAAGGCCGTGGCTCCCAAGAGCTACAACATCGACCCCAGCGCCCTCAAGCTGGGCGACACCCTCTCCGTAGGCAAGCGCAAGGGCTTTAAATTGGTCTAGCAAGTAGGTCAACCTAACATGTGCAATAGGGCCGCAGCCGGAACGATTCCGGCTGCGGCCCTTTGAGTTGCGGTGAAATAGTTCCTAAAAATGCCATACGGCGCCCAGGCAGGAACTATTCCACCGCAACTTTTCTTCCGCACCCAAGGGATCATTTGGCGGTGCCGTTAAGCGGATGGGGTGTTAGCGGGACCTCCTTTTGGGCATACAATTGCTATTGGCTTGCTGCGGTGAAGGCTCGTCCGCTCCGCAGCTATTTTTACAGTTAAAGGAGTATGTATGTCCGTTGAGGTCATGAGGTCTGTGATCGATGCAGCCGAGGGTCGTGTGCCCGTCGACACGCTGTTCACCAATGCGCAGATTGTCGACGTGTACGGTCAGCGCGTGGCGCCCGGTAGCGTTGCCGTCAAGGACGGCGTAATCGTCGGCGTGCTCTACGACGGTCGCGACGATGCCGCCGGTACCTACGAGGCTGCCGAGGTCATTGACTGCCAGGGTCGCTATATCGCCCCCGGCTTTATCGACGGACATCTGCATATCGAGTCCTCGAACATCCGTCCCGCCGAGTATGCGCGCATGGCGGCGACGCGCGGCACCACCACTGCCATTGCCGACAGCCACGAGATCGCCAACGTTTCCGGCCTGGACGGCCTGCGCTTTATGATCGAGGACGGCCGTCGCGCGCCCATTTCCATCAAGTACATGATGCCCTCGTGCGTGCCCGCGCTGCCCGATGAGCAAGCGGGTGCTGTGATTACCGCCGCCGATATGCAGGCGTTTTTTGCCGAGCACCCGGGCGACGTCTTTGGTCTGGGCGAAATGATGAACCTGCCGGGTGTCTTTATGGCCGACCCCGAGACCTGCGCTCGCATCGATGCCGCTAACCAGACGCCGTCCAAGCAAGTTGACGGCCATGCGCCGCTCGTTGCCGGCAAGGACCTCAACGCCTATGCCGCGGCGGGTATTATCGCCGACCACGAGTCGACGATTCCCGAGGAGGCACTCGACAAACTGTCCCGCGGCATGTATGTGATGCTGCGCGAGGGTACGTGTAGCCACGACCTGGCCAACTTGTCGCCGATGCTGCTGGAGAACCCCGCCCGTGCCCGCCGCTGCTGTTTTGCGACCGATGACCGCGCTCCCTCCGACGCGCTTTCGACCGGTATGATCGACAACGCCTGCCGCGTGGCAATCGAGGCCGGTATTGACCCCGTGGTTGCCATCTCTATGGCGTCCCTGTCCACGGCCGAGGCGTTTGGCCTGGACCACGGTTGCCGCGACCCGCACGAGCTGCGTGGCGCCATCGCCCCGGGCAAGCGTGCCGACCTGTTGGTGCTCAACGACCTGACGTTTGCCACGGCTCCGCATCGCGTGTATGCAGCCGGCGCGCTCGTGGCACAGGACGGCACTTTTGTGGGCGAGGTTGCGCCCGAGACCGCCGAGGTCGCAGCGCTTGCCGATGAGCTGCGTGCTTCCGTTAAGCTGCCGAAGCTATCGCTCGACGTGTTCGACTATGCCTTTAAGCCGGGCGAGGCCGTGATCGACGTGGTGCCGGGCAAGGCCATCACGGGCATGGTTCGTCCCGAGAATGCCGAGGGTCTGCGCCGCATTATGCTGATCGAACGTCACGGTTGCGGCGTGTCGCTGCAGGCCGAGGGCGCCGATGGCGACGGTCCCGCCGGCATGGGGCTCGTCGGCAAGCATATCGGCCGTGGCTGGGTGCGCGGCTTTACCATCACGGGCGGTGCCATCGCCTCGACGATTGGCCACGATTCGCACAACGTATGCGTCGTGGGCGATAACGCTGCCGATATGATGGCTGCCGTCGAGGCTGTTGGCCAGGGCGGCCACGTGCTGGTGCGCAACGGCGAGGTCGTGGCGCGTATTCCGCTGGCGCTTGGTGGTCTGATGAGCGAGGGCACGGCCGAGGATGTCGCCGCACAGCACGACGACTTTATGGTCAAGGCGCGCGCCATGGGCATTGAGCCGCCGCTCGATCCCATCATGGGCATCATCTTCCTGCCCCTGCCGGTGATCCCGACGCTCCGCATCCGCCCCGAGGGCATGTTCGACGTCACCACCTTCACCTACGCTGACTAGTCATTAGGCGTTCCTTTTTTGCCCGGCAGTGGGGGACAGTCCTTGCAGCTTTTCGCGAAGAGTGTCCCCAATGACTAGTCGTTTAAGAACGTCCCCAATGACTAGGCGAGGGCGGTCATGATGGTGCGGGCGACGCCGTCGTGGTCGTTGTCGAACTCGGTGATGGCGTCGGCGGCGTCGCGGTCCTCGGACTCGGCGTTGATCATGGCCATGCCGTGGCCCGCTGCCTGCAGCATGGGGATGTCGTTGATGTTGTCGCCGAAGGCCCAGGCGTCGGCGAGACGCTCGCCCAGATGCTCGCATAGCCACGTGAGTGCCGTTCCCTTGGTAGCGCCTTCGCCCATAACCTCGATATTCATGGCGTACGAACGCGTGACCTCGATCCCGCCGAGTGTATCGAGCTCCGCCGTGATGGCGTCGCGGTCGGCCGGATCGTGCCAGTACATAGCGATGCGTTCGAGCACCTCGACTTCGTCGATTTTGCTGTCGATATCCATGTCGATCGGCGTGCGCGTGCGCTTGAGCGAAGCCGCGATGTGGGGGTCGCCGCCACAGAACTCGTCCAGGCGCGTGTAGAGCGAGCGGGGGAGGAAGCACTGCCCGTCCGCGAAGATATCGAAGGTGACGTCATGGCCGACGGCAATGCTGTGGACGCGGCGGGCGATGGCGCGGTCGAGCGGTCGGCTCAAAATGCGCGTAGCACGTGAGGCATCGGTGGGCGTACCGTCGTCGAGCTGCCAGACGCTGGCACCGTTGGCACAGACCGCGTAGTGTACGGCGGGGTGGGCGAGGATGGGCTCAAAGATGCCCGACAGCGGGCGCCCCGTGCAGGGCACAAACTCAATACCGCGGCGCGCAAGCTCGTCGAGCATCGCCCAGGTGGCGTCGCTCATCTGCTTATCACTCGTCAGCAGCGTTCCATCCATATCGGAAAACACAATCATTCGCTGCGATCCTTTCTACTGGCATAAAAAGCGTGGCCGAGGGCGGTGATGCCCTGGCCACGCTCGGGTTCTATAACGGTCCGCGTCCTAGCGATCGGCGAGCGGCTTGTATTCCAGCGGCTCGATAACCGGGCGATACGCGGGACGGATGATGCGGTGCGCGCAGAAGAGCTCTTCCATGCGGTGCGCCGACCAGCCGGCCATGCGGGCGACGGCGAACAGCGGCGTAAAGAGCGTCTCGGGCACGCCGAGCATCTTGTAGATAAAGCCCGTGTACAGGTCGATGTTGGCGCAGATGGGCTTGGTCATGCCGTGATCGCGCATTACTTGCGGGGCCAGGCGCTCGATGCGCTCGATGAGCGCGAACTCCTCGCCCAAGTCCTTCTTGGCGGCAAGCGAGCGCGCGTAACGGCGGCAGACCTCGGCGCGCGGGTCGCTCAGCGTGTAGACGGCGTGGCCCATACCGTAGATGAGACCCGTGCCGTCGAAGGCCTGCTTGTCGAGGATCTTGCCCAGGTAGGCTGCGACCTCGTCCTCGTCCTCCCAATTGGAGACATGCGCACGGATGTCCTCGTGCATGGACACGACCTTGGCGTTGGCGCCGCCGTGGCGCGGGCCCTTGAGCGAGCCGATGGCCGCGGCGTAGGCGGAATACGGGTCGGTGGCCGAAGACGACAGCACGCGGCAAGCGAAGGTGGAGTTGTTGCCGCCGCCGTGCTCGGCATGCAGCATGAGCATCACGTCGAGCAGCATCGCCTCATCGCGGGTGAACGCCATGCCGCCGCGCAGGACCTGCAGAATGGTCTCGGCGGTGGAGAGGCCGGGCGTGGGGTGCGGCACGTGAACCTCGGAGCCGCGAAGCTTGGCGACCGAGGCCATGTGGGCGAAGGCGGCGATGCGCGGGAGACGTGCGAGCATGGAAATGGCGACGTCGATTTCGTGCTCGGGCGTGATCACGTCTGGTTCGGCATCGAAGGCGTAGAGCAGCAGCACGGCGCGCTGGAGCACGTTCATGATGCTCGACGACACCGTGGCCATAGGGAACTCTTTGACGTATTCGTCGCTCAGATGTCTAAAGGCGCCCAGGCGCTCGCAAAAGCCGTCGAGCTCTTCCTTGTTGGGCAGCGAACCCGTGATAAGCAGATAGGCGACTTCCTCGTAGCCGTAGCGATTCTCGGCCTGGGCATTGTTGACCAGATCCTCGATGCTGTAGCCGCGAAGCGTGAGCTTGCCCTGATCGGGCACGACCTTTCCGTCGACCTTGTTGTAGCCGTGCACATCCGAGATGCGAGTGAGGCCCGCGACCACGCCCGAGCCGTCGGCATTGCGCAGGCCGCGCTTGACATTGTGCTCGACAAACAGGCCCTCGTCATAAGGGTCGGTCGGCAGGCCGTGGTAGAGGCTTTCGCTCTCGGGCGAAATCTGGCGGCTTGCTTCGTAATCCAGAACCAGGCGGCTCAAGTGGTCATCGAAGCGGTAATAGATTTTCTTGGCGTCGTAGGCCATGCGCGCTCCTCTCCGGGCCGCATCGGGGTGACTTGCATGGGCATGCGCGCGTCAGGCTATCCCCAACGGCTTGCTCGCTACAGGCGGTACATAAAGTTGAAGACGTCCTCGCGCTGGATGGACACGTTGACGCCCGAAAGCTCGCCGGCCTCGGCCAGCGCCTTCTGCAGCTCGGCGAAGTCGAGCTTGGACTCGGCGGTATCGGCCAGCATGGTCATGGTGAAGATGTCCTCGATAATGGACTGCGTGATGTCGCGGATGTCGACGTTGGCCTCGCCTAGGACACGGGTGACGCCGGCGACGATGCCGGGGCGGTTCTTGCCAAGGACGGTGATGACGATACGGGAGGACGAGATCTCGGCCATGGGAAACCCTTTCGCGTGATTGCGGCGCGCGCGGGGCGCTCCGCTACGGTACAGTGTTCATCATTGTACCTGTCTGGCGCAAAAAAGGCGCGCTCGCTGCGGCGTTACATGCCTGCAACATGAGCGTAAGGGGGAAGGCCGTACGGGGAAGAGCCGTCTGGCGCGTGTCCGGCTCGTGTTGGGTTGATTTCCGATCTCAGCCGAACACATTGAGCGGACAGGCCGTTCCCGCAGTCAGCCGAACGCCTCCGACGGCTGATTCCGAACTGGAAGCGGAGGGCATCCCCGCCCTTCGGTAGGGGATACCGCTCCGCGGCGCATGCCGCGGGCGGCGCCCCTATCGGACCACCGTGACCTCAGTTGGGATGGGCCCAGCACTGCCGCGTACTCGGTGAGCTAGAGCCAACTGTTCGTCTTCACGTCGCGTATGGCGATATTTCGGTCGTCCGGCTCGGTGATGCCGTAGCCGAACGCCTGGAGCGTCTCGATGGACTCCTGGATCCTCTGTTGGAACATGGGACCCGGATCGACCCTCGGCCCGAGGTGCCCGCGCCAAAGGCACGGCGTGGCGCGCAGCATGTTATGGATTTTGGAGATGGGCTCGATGTCGGCGTAGACGTTGAGCGTCGCCATGGCGTCCTTGTGGCCGAGGATCGATTGGAGCGCCTTGATATCGCCGCCTTGGCGGATCCACTGCGTTGCGAACGTGTGGCGAAGGCCGTGGAACGTGATCAGCTCGTCGTTGGTGCCCATGAGGCCGTTGGTCTCCGAGAACGTCTTGAACGCCCTGCGGATATAGCTTGTCGTCGCGAAGGTCGCGCCCGGCTCCGACAGGATGTAGCAGTCCCCGATCTCGACCGCCCCGGTAAGGCCGCGCAAGCGCAGCTTTCCGCAGTCGATCTCGTGGGTCTCCTTCAGGAAGGGGAGTAGGCCGACCGGGTCGATGGGGATACCCCTGGCGTCATGGGTCTTGGTGTCCTTGATGAACGAACCCATTCCCTTCGCGTACGCCACCGAGTGTCTGATCGAGATCAGGCCCGTCTCGAAATCCACATCGCACCACCGAAGGCCGCAGGCCTCGCCGATTCGCATCCCCGTGTGCAGGGCGAGTACGACCGCCCTCTAATCCTCGGCGGACCAATCGAGTCCGAACTCCTTTCGGGCATCCTCTTCGCTCATGACTTCGAGAAGGTCTCCGGGTTGGCAACGAAGGGCGAGGCATAGCTGCTCGAGTGTGTTGAAGCGAATGCCGCGAATATGCCCTTTTTTAATACGGGACAGGTTCACGGGCGTGGTTCCAATCCTTTCGGCAAGTTCGTTCGAGGAAATCTTTCGCTCGGCCATGATCTTGTCGAGGCGAACAATTACGGGCATGGCGTTTCCTTACGCAATCTCGTCGGAGTCGAGGTACAGCTCTCGGGCGTACAAGAAGAGCTGGGAAAGCATGAACAGGACGATGCCGAGAACCAGAGAGGTCCAATCGAATGATGAAGCGATCTCTTGGGCGCCGACGGCCCCCTCGCCGCCAAACATCGAAAAGGAGGTTTTGAGTGAGCCGGCGTAGAGGCTGGTGGCAGCTTGAACAACGAAGAGAATGCCGAGCACCTTCAAGCATGTCGCAGACCCTTTCTTGAAGGGGTCTGCGCTCTTGATCGTCCACACGAGAACGGCGCTGAGGATGGTCGTAGCGATACCGATGACGGCAGGGACCAATGTCGAGATCGCAAGGGCTGGATACGCGGGGGAGTCTGCAATTACAGGGTTGTCGAGCACTTCGATTGCTGGCTTTAAGGAGAACGCCACTTGTGCGATGGCGGTGGCGCAAAGGGTCGCAGAGGCTATCGCACATGCGATGCGGAAGGAATGAAGCCGGGGAGTGCGATTGTCGGAACTCATAATAACCTCCGAAGAATTTAAAAAACTCAGGTTACTTTTTAACAGTTTATGTTAAATTGACTTTGCCGGCAAGTAATAAGGGCCGAGCATTTTGTTCGGCCCCTCTGTTCCGACTGGATGAGGTTAAGGTTGGCGATGAATATGCTCAAAATCTCGAAGGCGATCTTTAGGTCGCTTCTCTCCTCCAGGTCGCTCTGTGTTGTCGTTGTTGCGTTGATGGTTCTTTGTGCTCTGCCCGTCTTCAGGAGCGCGGCTGGCATCGACGGACGGGTCGAATACCTCGAGTCGGGAATAACCCGTGTTGAGCAGGAATTGTCAGCATCCTATGCGGATGCGCTTGTGAATGCGGGGGAGGACGGTGTCTATACCTCTTCATCAAGCATGCCCGCGCTTCTGTACCCTCTTGCCGCGGGACGTCTTATCTTGGCACCGCTCTCTCCCCTACTTCCGTTTCTGCAGATATCGGATGGAGAGTACACCTATTATGACGGATCGAAGGAGTACTTGCTATGGGTCGCAACGGCCGTTGCCGTCTCGTTCCTTGCCGCGCGTCTTAACAAACGTGAAAAGCTCATCATCCAGGCACCGATGGGCGAGCTGGGTAGACTTGTTGCATCGAGCGTATGGGCGAGTGTTTTTGCAATGCTTGCCGTCCTCGCCATCAATCTTCCAGGGATAATCGCCGCGCTTGTGAAGAATGGCCCGGGCTCGCCGTTCTATCCGATAGGCTACATTCAATATGCGACTCCGGTTATCAAACCGGCTTGGCTGGTGTTCGCGCAGACGGCCATCTTGCAATTCTTGGTGGCAGCGTTCATCTCGCTTGTCGTTCACCTTGCCGTGAAGATTGCCAATAACCCTACGCTTGGAATCGTGTTCGTATGTGCCCTGATGGGGGTGACGATGGTTCCCGGGTATTACGGAAGATCCATCGCTTTACGTGAGTTCGCCCTGTTGAATCCCCTTACGTATGCGAACACTGAGTTGACCGTCGGCGCCTATAGCCCGTACCCGACAACGCAGATAGTGAATCTGCCTGGACTTTGCTTCGAGCGTGGCGCGATTGCCCTCGTATGCGCAATCGGGATCGAGGTGCTGGCAATTAGCCTGCTTTGCGTTGCTGGAAAGAGCGGCTGCGCGTGCCCGATATCCCCGATTTGTCTTGAGAGAGGTTCCTTCACTGCATCGAGAACGGCAACTCGTTCGAGCGCTTGTGCCTCCGCCGTTGCATACGTAAGAACGATGGGGAAACTGCTCCTGCGTTCTCCTACCCTCGCCGTATGCGCGATTGCAATGTCGACGACGATGCTGGCCCCGGCTCTGGTCGAGATGTTTCCTGACGCTGATAACGTTTCCGCTGTTCGGTATAGGGATGGGGAGCTCCGTTCAATAGATCGGTATCTAGAGCAGAACGCTGCGAATATGGACGTCGAGGGCAAAGCGGCCCTGGAAGACATGCGGGATGCTCTTTCGGGTTTCGTGTACGCGCCTATGCCTGCGGAGGGGTTTCGAAGCCTTGCGACGTACGAGCGCGCTCGAGGTGAGCTGGGCGCGGCAGATGCGACTCTCCTGCAATCGATCGGAATCGAGCCGGAGACTCCTTCTCGTGCGGAGGCGCGCGCCCTTCTGCTTGAGTCGATCGCGAGCTTGCCGGACCCCAAGGTTTACGAGTTAAGTACGAAGATGCCCCCATTAATCCTCCTTTCGTATCTCCAGGCAGCGCTTCCCTCCTTATTTTTGCTGTTGCCCGTGGTTGTCACATCGCTCGCGTGCACCCACCTGCAGTGTCGTTCCCTTCTGGTTCTCCAGATCCCCGCAACAGCGCATGTGCGTTTTCTGGCGGCTGTTGCGCTGGCTCTCCTGCTTGGCTTGGTGCTGCTTTTGGTGTCGATGGTTCCCGCTGTCGTTGTGTCCGTGATTAAGAACGGTGCGGGTGGATCGGAGTATCCCGTCGCTCTCATTCGGGCGGGAGCTTCGACAACGTCCATGGTGGGGGAGGCGGTGTTGTGCAGTATTCCGTTGCTGGTCATGGCATACGGCGTGATTTCCGTCGTCGCTGCGTTGACAGCAGCGATTAGCCGCAACCCCGTTGTCACCGGAATGGTTTGCGCGGTTCTCTTGGTGTTGGGTTCGTTGAGCGCTCATGTTGAAAGCGTGGGCATGGGCGTCGCGCTGCTGGCTCCATTCGCCTCGTTTGATCCCGCTTCCCAGGTGGGGACGATTGGGTTCCTTGGGCGAGGGACGAACGCGATGCCTTTTGGAGAGGTCGTCGGCGCATCGGGCGCTCTGCTGGTGGTCTTGGGCGCCGTATCTCCGTTGATGGTGCGCCTGAGTGTTCCAAAGATCGAAAGGGGATGATCTCGATGATTGACCTTCAAACGCTGACGATCTCTTATGGAAAGAAGGTGCTCGTAGATTCGGTGAACGCTGAGTTTGCCCCGGGTACGGTCTACGGTCTCGTCGCTCCGAACGGGCATGGAAAGACGACGTTGCTGCGTGCGATGGCAGGTTTGCCGGGTCCTCGCGTGGACGGGAACATCGTTCTGGATGAGGTGCAGGGTACGGGTGCGAGAGAGGTCCGTTCTATGATCTTCTATGCACCTGGTGAGGGGACGCTGCTGTATCCCGGATTGCGTGCGGAAGATCACCTCAAGATGGTTTGCGATATGTGGCCGCATGCTCGCGATATTGAAGAGATAGTGGAACAAACGCAGATAGGCGAGTTCGCGAAGATGAGGATCCGCACTCTGAGCCAGGGCATGAAGCAGCAGCTTACCCTGGCGATTGCGTATGCGACGGGCGCGCGGTACCTTCTATTAGATGAGCCCATGAACGCGCTCGACCCCAGCAGGGTGGACTTGCATTCCGAGATTCTCAGGAAGCTGGCCGATTCTGGTACGTGCATCATCATGTCATCCCACATCTTGGATTCGGTCGATAGGCTGTGCGATGAGATTCTGTTTTTGAAGGATGGGAGGCTCATTAGAAGCATTCCGCAAGATGATGCTGCGCCGAAGTCTCCTGGATCCCATTTCGCAAAGCCTGCTGGACGCGCCGAGGGTGCGCTAAGCACGTATCGGCGACTCTACGAAAAGGGCGGGTAGAAATGCAAGTTAAAAATCTATGTGGCCAATGTGATACCGTTGAACCCGCATATCGATACCGCTCAGCCATTCGCCTCGCCCCCGTCGCACGCATCTTCATTCGGTCTGTCATTATTAATCTAACGATGCTTTGAGAAATGTAGGTGCTTCCAAATGTACTGTCGACTTCTTCTCAAACTAATCCTAAGAGACAGGGCCGTATGGATCTCTACGCTCGTTCTTGCCGCAGCCTTCTCCATCCCCATTGCGTTCAATTCACCCATCTACGGGCCCTTCTTTATGAAGCAGGGCATGCAGGGCTTTGTCGACGCATTCAATACGCGCGCACCCCAAGCCAACGGCACAGACCTATCGCCAGAGCAGCAAGTCGACGCGGAGCTTGCAAGATACGCGAACGCCGCCCTTGCCGCTCAAACCGACGCCGCCTTTCTCGATTCTGCCGAGAGCTACTAC
>NZ_JBBNNA010000003.1:0-183174 GCF_040098065.1 Collinsella sp. CLA-JM-H32B
CGCGCGAGCACATGACGTTGCCGTAGCGGGTGCAGCAGATGGTGGTGCGGCCGGCGCCGTTGCGGGCGTTGGCGTAGATGATGGACTCCATCATGGCCTTGGACTTGCCCATGGCGTTGATGGGGTAGGCGGCCTTGTCGGTGGACAGGCACACGACGCGGTCGACGCCCTCGTCGATGGCTGCGTGCAGGACGTTGTCCGTGCCGATGACGTTGGTTCGCACGGCCTCCATGGGGAAGAACTCGCAGGAGGGCACCTGCTTGAGGGCGGCGGCGTGGAAGATGTAGTCCACGCCGTGCATGGCGTCGCGCACGCTCTGGGCGTTGCGGACGTCGCCGATGAAGAAGCGCACCTTGGAGGCGAGCTCGGGGGACCTCTCCTGCAGGCGGTGGCGCATGTCGTCCTGCTTCTTCTCGTCGCGCGAGAAGATGCGGATCTCCGCCAGGTCGGTGTTCATGAAGTGCTTGAGCACAGTGTTGCCGAACGATCCGGTGCCGCCCGTGATCATAAGGGTCTTGTCTTTAAAGGTGGTCGAATCGTTCATCTATTTGCCTTCCTTACGTTTGGCTTTTGTAAACTGGTAAAAGAGAAATTTCGTATTAGTTACGAGGTATCGTTTGAAAAGCCGCTTCGGCTCTTGAATAAGTCTGTATAGCCACTCGAGACTCAGGTTTTGCATCCACATCGGCGCCTCTGGCACCACGCCGGCGAGAACGTTGAACGCTCCGCCAACACCGATCATCAACGGTTGTGGCCCTCCCTTGAGCTCGTGCATAAGAACTTCTTGACGGGGCGCGCCAAGAGCTATCCATGCGAAGTCTGCATCCGAATCAGCGATACGTCGCGAAAGGTCTCGCTTCTCGCTGTCGGAGAGCGGTCGGAAAACCGAAGCCTCCATGCCAGCGATTTCCAGGCCTGGATATTCCTCTTGAAGTGAATTTTTGAGAGCGTCGAGATTCTTCTGCTCGTTACCGTAGAAGTAATGGCTCCATCCTTGCTGCAAGGAAATATTGAATATCTCTCGCATCAGATCGGGTCCAGTTACACGCCCCATAGACTCTATTGTTTTACGTCCGACGACAGATAAAGGCTTGCCGTCAGGAACGGACATGAGGGAGTCAGCTTGGCAGGCCCAATAGGAAGGGTCGTCATGGGCCATAACCGAGGTATGAGCATTGGAAACGCAAATATATTCGCCATGTAGCTCATCTATATGGCGAGTGAGAAACTCGACACACTCAGACATATTGGTTCCCGTGATCGGAACATCGATTACGGGAACGCGCTTGAGCTCAACGAATTTAGAATAGTCCTGAAGCATTAACACGCACCCTTACCGGTGATGACCTCGATCACCGTGAGGACAACGATCTTGAGGTCGGTAAAAATGCCCCGGTTGGCGATGTACTCCAGGTCTCGGCGGACCATGCCGTCGAACCCGGTCGAATTGCGCTCCGTCACCTGCCACCAGCCGGTGATCCCCGGCTTCACGGCCAGGCGCTGCAGGTCGTACTCGGTGTACTCCGCCACCTCGTTCGGCAGAGGCGGACGCGGGCCCACGACGGACATCTGGCCCAGGAACACGTTCAGGAACTGCGGAAACTCGTCAATGGAGTGCTTTCGGATGAACTTGCCAATCTTGGTGACGCGCGGGTCGTCCCTCATCTTGAACATGGCGCCGGCGATCTCGTTCTGCCCCTTGAGCTCGACGAGGCGCTTGTCGGCGTCTTTGAACATGCTGCGGAACTTCCACATGCGGAAGGTGGAAAGGCTGCCGTCGCGGTGGGTCTGGCCCACGCGGATCTGGCTGTAGAACGGGTTGCCCTCGCTCTCCAGGCGGATGGCGGCAGCGAGCACAAGGCTGGGTATGGCGATGACGGCCAGCACGCAGCCGCTGAACACGATGTCGAAGGCGCGCTTGACGGTGCGGTAGGCCAGGCGCGTGCGGTCCCAGTCCTTCACGGCCTGCATGGCCTTGTAGCGCATGCTCGAGTCGCCGCCGCTCATGGCTTGGGCAACCAGCGAGGCCCCTACCGGCGCTTCTACTGAATTTTCAGTTTTGTCTGACACTATTTCCTTCAAGTCAACGTCCCCGCCCTCGGGGATCCTCCCTGTCCCGTTAAACAGTCGCCTGCAGCTAGGCAATCGCCCTTTTTAGGTTTCGCATTACGCGCTGCTCGGCTGAAAGCACGGCAAGGCCAACGCGCGTAGTTACGCGTCGGCCGCACAGGTCGAGCTCCAAATAAGCAGTGCTCTTGCGTCTGTTAATGGTTTTGATAAGGCCTTCGTGCCCCAGCAGCGGACCTGCCGTCACTACGACCTGGTCACCGTCTTTTAGGGCCTCGCTCATGGGCACTACGCGGTCTCCCCTATGCGTAAAGCCGCCAATAAGCTGGACCTCTTCTTTTGCCAGCGGCACAAACCGACCGTCCTGGGATAGCACCCGGGCAAAGTCGTCCATCCGCAGCAGATACTGTTGCACGGTGCGGGGATCTGACGTATCGCAGATAAGATAACCGGGAAAGAGCGGCTTGGTCGTATCGACCCATTCGCCGTGTACCTTAATCTCGGTTTGAAATTGAGGATAAAAGAACTCCTGCATGGCGCCAGCCGGCACCATACGCTCGATGCGCTCGCGCATTACGTCTTCGCGACCGTTAATGACCTGGATCACATACCACACGAGCACCACCCCCTTGCTGTCTTACGTGTGGCTCACGGGGTTTGGCTATGGCTTCGCCAGGGCGCTTGTGCGCGAAGGCGCTCCATATTCAAACCCTGAGCCCAGTTAGACAAGCACGTGGCTCTGCCCCACCGTGAACGGTATGTATGAGTGCAGTGGCTAGAGACGCGGACGTGTATCGCAAAAAGACCGCGTCCCCAGCTAGCTGCGTGCGACCCAGTCAAGCGGGAACAAAACTGGACCGCACGCAAACAGCTGCAGGACTGCTGCGATTTGTCATGAAATGTCGAATCGAATGAAAAACTGCACATAGACAAGAACAAAGTCATTCGATGCGATATGCACGACGACGCTATTGGAGCTCGTGGTTTTTCTGGCACCGCCGTTACGGCCGGATGCCGATCGACCCTGTGCTTTGCGGCTTGCTGGAGCCGTGAGCACAGTTGAACCCATGTAACGTTAGCTATCCTAGCACAGCAGGTGGCCCATACGTTTTGGGGCGTGTTGAGCAACATATTGTTTATTTGCCGTGGTTATGGGGGATATCGCGCTGCCTTGCACGCATTGCCGCAGGTTTATGGGGGTGTGTGGGCTGACGATCACTGCCCGAGTTGTATTGTTGGCGGCGTGAATTGCTCAAACTATTATGCTTGGCTAACAAACTTTGTACAAAACCGGGAAGGTAATTGCGCAACTTTTTGGGCAACAGTTGTCGCAAAATTTGCGACAACTGCTGCTGACGGCGAACTTGAACAGGGAAGTAATTTGCATATTTTGCAAAAATGCAGTTCAGGCCACTTAATATCGTATGCAAATAAAAAAGGCCACTCGGTTGAGTGGCCATGCATTCACGATGGTGGAGACGAGGGGGATCGAACCCCTGACCTCTTGACTGCCAGTCAAGCGCTCTCCCAGCTGAGCTACGCCCCCGTGACGAGGTAGTACTATAGGGGAAGATCTTCGGGGATGCAAGGGGAAATTTTGGATTGATTATCCACCTTACGGGTTTTCCTGGGACGGGGCAAAAATAATCACTCTACGAGCGATTATTTTTATCCGCCGTCCCGATAAAACCCTGATGCGATAGACCTTACTTGTAGAGGTAAGCGATGGCGATACCGGTGTGGACTTCGATCTTTGCGGTTGACCTGACTATGTTGCTAATGCCTGTGTCGGCTAACAGGCCCAGGGGGTTGTGGTCTAGTTCCCATTCTAGGCCGTGTTCACTTATCTCTGTGTTGGGGGCTATGGCGATGATGGAGAAGGTTTTGCCCTCGGCGTTTTCGATGGTCAAGGTCTCGTCCTGGTGCAGGATTCTGGCCGTTACTTCGTCTTCTACGATCCAGACGGGGGCATCCGCATAGCCTGCCAGTAGCCCTAACACAGACAGGGCCATATCTGGGCGGCCACCGGCAGCGCAGGTCGCAACCACTTCGGCACTCGGCCAGCGGCGGCGGATGGTGTCTAGAGCTAGTGCTAAATCGGTGTAGTCCTTGTAGGGGCTGTGACGTTCTACTTCAAAATCGACAGCGGCATCGACCAGAGCGCGACCCTCATCGCTAACGGTGTCGGCGTCGCCCACGTAGACGTCGCAGCTCAGGCCAGCGCCCAACAGGGCGTCCAGGCCGCGGTCTACGGCTACGATGTGGTCGCACTCCCCTGCCAGCTGGCGAAGCAGATCCGCACTCGCCACCACCGGCGAGCCGCAAACAACTAATACTTTACAAGCCACGGCCCTCGCCTAGCCCTCAAACGAAAGCACGCGGGCCAGGTCCAGGTCCTCATAACTGTCGATAAAGATGTCGCAGTTGCCGCGAACCTCGTCGCGCTCCATGCGGCCGTGCGGGTCATAAATGCCCACGCGCTTAAATCCAGCAGTGCCAGAGCTCTTAAGGCCAAAGACGGCGTCCTCAAATACCCAAGCGCGCTCGAACTTGTGCCCGTGGCGCTCTTCCAGGCAACGCAACGCCAGCTCATACACGTCGGGGAACTGCTTGGAGCGCCCCGCCTCGCCCGTCGTAGTAATAAACTCCATATAGCGATCAAGGCCAGCAGCCGCAAGGGCGGACTGCACCAGTTCGGCCGGCGTGGACGTGGCCACGCACATGGCAATGCCCGCCGCCTTCGCCTGCTCCAAAAATGCCAGGAGCCCCTCACGCGGCGGCACCTTGGAGTACCCATCGATCAAAATCTCGCCAAGCTCACGATACAGCTCCTCACCATTCGCGCCAATGCCCCACGTGTCGTGGTAGGCCTGGCACTCGTCCTCGAGCGACAAATGCTCAAACTGGGCAAAATCGTCGACCGTTACATCAATGCCATGACGGCGCAATAACTCGGTCTGCGCATGGCCCCAGACGGGGGAGCTATTAACCAGAGTTCCGTCGCAATCGAAAATAAAAGCAACACTTGGAGCAGCGATGTGGTTCATAAACGAGCCTTTCGATGTCAAATAGTAAACAACCTGCTAAAAACGTTTTACCAAACGTAAGCCTATCAGTTTTGAAACCCTAATTGGTAAAACTGTCAAGGGTTTTACCACAGCAATTCTGCCAGTGGTATAAACATGTCGCTTACCGATTAAACGCCCCCGCAAATCCGCTTTCGTCCATAAAACTAACGTACAGGTGTTATCGTAGTTTCTGCCGAAAGTTCCACCGAGCACGCGAGGTGGAACGAATCATAGAACTATCGCCGTCCCTTCGATTCGTGCAGCCTTGGACCTTTCGCATCTAGTCACCAAGGCAACACGCTGCCGCGTCATGATGGGATCAAACGTGAGCGATACAAAGCTAAAGCCAGCAACCAAAAAGCCTGCTACCCGCAAAGCCGCCCCGCACGCACCGGAGCTCTCCAAGGACGATGTCTACCTGTTTGGCATTGGAATGTGGGAGCGCAGCTGGGAAAAGATGGGCGCTCACCCCGACACGCAGAACCGTACGCGCGGCTGGCGCTTTTGCGTTTGGGCGCCCGACGTAAAGAGCGTCCATGTCATTGGCGAATTTAACGACTGGGACGAGGAAGCCAACCCGCTGGTGCCCATGCATACGAGCGCTATTTGGGAAGGCTTTATTCCTGGTGCCGAGCAGGGCCAGCTCTATAAGTACCTTATCGAGACCAACGAGGGCGAAAAGCTCTACAAGGCCGATCCGTACGCCTTTAAGGCCGAGTGCCCTCCGGGAACGGCGAGCGTGCTGTGGACCCTCGATGGCTACAAGTGGAACGACGCCGCGTGGCTCAAGCGCCGTGCCAGCCATAACCACATGTCGCAGCCCCTTAACATCTATGAGGTGCATATTGGCTCGTGGAAGCGCCACGGCGACGCGCCGCAGGGCGATCCGGACGAGTACGGCAACTACCCCGGCCCCATGGATCCCTTCCCCGCACAGCGCGGCGAGTTCTACACCTACGACGAACTGTCGGTGGAGCTCGTGGACTACGTGCGCGACATGGGCTACACGCATATCGAGGTCATGCCGCTCATGGAGCATCCCTTCGACGGCTCCTGGGGCTACCAGACGACCGGCTACTACGCCGCCACGTCGCGCTACGGCAATCCGCAGCAGCTCATGCACTTTATCGATGCGTGCCACGAGGCGGGCATCGGCGTGATCATGGACTGGGTACCCGGCGGTTTTTGCGCCGATTCCCACGGCCTTGCCACCTTTAACGGCCATATGCTGTTTGAGCACGAGATTCACCCCAACTGGGGCACGCACAAGTTCGACTTCGCCCGCGGCGAGGTCCGCTCTTTCTTGGTCTCCAACGTACTGTACTGGCTCGAGAACTTCCACGTGGACGGCATTCGCATGGACGGCGTGTCCAGCATGCTGTACCTCAACTTTGGCATCGACGATCCGGGCCAAAAGAAGTTCAACAAGTACGGTACCGAGGAGGACTTGGACGCCAGCGCGTTTATCCGTCAGGTCAACTGCGCCGTGGAGGCGCACTACCCCGACGTGATGATGATGGCCGAGGAGTCCACAGCGTGGCCGCTCGTGACCTACCCGCCGCAGGACGGCGGCCTGGGCTTCCACTACAAGTGGGACATGGGCTGGATGAACGACACCCTGCACTACATGCAGACCGATTTTCCGTGGCGCCCCGGCAACCACGGCCTGCTCACGTTCTCCATCATGTACGCTTTTACCGAGAACTTCATTTGTCCGCTGAGCCACGACGAGGTCGTGCACGGCAAGTGTTCGCTCATCGGCCGCATGCCGGGCGACTGGTGGCGCCAGTTTGCCGGCCTACGCACGCTGGCCTTCTACCAGATGACGCACCCCGGTGCCAAGCTCAACTTTATGGGCAACGAGATTGGCCAGTTTTTTGAGTGGCGCTACTACGAGTCTATCCAGTGGTTCCTGACCGAGGAGTACGAGACCCACAAGCATCATCAGGCGTTTATCAAGGCGCTCAACCACCTGTACACCGCCGAGCCCGCCCTGTACGAGCGCGGCTACACCGATGACGGCTTTACCTGGATCGACGCGGACAACTCCAAGCAGTCCATCGTGAGCTTTGTGCGCCAGGGCGAGGACGTCGATGACGACCTGGTGATCCTGATCAACTTTGACCCGGCGAGCTATGAGAGCTTCCGTGTGGGCGTGCCGCGTGAGGGCGACTGGGAGGTCATCTTTGATTCCGACCGTCCCGAGTTTGGCGGCAGCGGATACGCCGGCGAGGAGCCCTACACCTGCTCGAGCGAGCCCTATCCCTGGAACGGGCAGATGGACTCCATCGAGATCAAGGTGCCCGGCCTGGCAGGCGTGGTCCTTAAGCGCCGCGGTCCCAGCAGCTACAAGCCGCCGGTGGTTGAGGAGCCCAAGAAAGCGACGCGCAAGCGCACGTCCTCGGTGAAGCCCAAGCCCGCGGCTGCCAAGAAGGCTCCGACCAAGGCAAAGGCTACGACGACCAAGGCCAAGGCTGTCGCAAAGCCCGCTGCTAAGGCTACCGCGACCAAGAAGCCGGCTGCCAAAAAGGCCGCTGCCAAGGCCAAGTCTGCTTCTGTTAAGCCGTCGGCCAAGGATGCGTAACAAAGCCGTTACAGCTGTAATTACCCGCCTCGCCGGGGCGTAGGATACAAGTCATAACCGTTCCGGGAGAATCATCCCCGGGGGAAAGGAACGTATGAATAAGATCTTCGACAACAAGCAGGAGTTTACCGAGCTCTATCGCGATGCCGTCATGAGCATCAGCGGCAAGAGCGTCGAGGCCGCCAGCGACCTCGACCGCTTTAACGCCCTGGCAAAGCTCGTGGCCGAGAAGGCGCGCACCGTTGCCACCAAGAGTGACGCCCGCGCCACCGCCGAGGGCAAGAAGCGCGTGTACTACTTCTCGATCGAGTTTTTGATCGGCCGCCTGCTCGACAACTACCTGCTCAACTTTGGCGTGCGCGACATGGTCGCCGAGGCGCTCGACGACATGGGCTTCGACCTTTCCGTCATCGAGAACCAGGAGCCCGATCCGGCTCTGGGCAACGGTGGTCTGGGCCGTCTTGCCGCATGCTTCCTGGATTCCATGGCAGCCGAGGGCATTGCCGGCTACGGCAACGGCATGCGCTACCGCTACGGCCTGTTTAAGCAGGAAATCGTCAACGGAAGCCAGGTCGAGGCTACCGACGAGTGGCTCACCCACGGCTATCCCTGGGAGGTCCGTCGTCAGGACAAGGCCGTGACCATCAAGTTTGGTGGCCATGTTGAGGGCTTTGAGGAGAACGGCCGCACGTTCTACCGCACGGTGGACACGCAGGACATCCTGGCCGTCCCTTATGACATCCCCGTGGTGGGCTATGCCGGCGAGACCGTCAACAAGCTGCGCGTCTGGGCCGCTGAGCCGGTCGAGGAGCACTTTGACCTGGAGGCCTTCAACCGCGGCGACTATGCCCTGGCCGACGCCGAGCGCGCCGAGGCCGAGGCCATCAGCGCCATCCTCTACCCCAACGACGCCGGCGAGCACGGCCGTCTGCTGCGCCTGAAGCAGGAGTACCTGTTTGTATCGGCCGGCATCTACAGCCTGCTCGACACCTTTGAGAAGGAGCACGGCGAGAACTGGGAGCTGCTGCCGCAGTTTGTGGCCATCCACACCAACGACACGCACCCCGCCATGTGCGGTCCTGAGCTCATGCGCATCCTCATCGACGAGAAGAAGCTCGAGTGGGATGACGCCTGGAACATCGTGACACAGGTCGTGAGCTACACCAACCACACCATCCTGCCCGAGGCTCTGGAGAAGTGGCCCATCGGCACGTTCTCCAAGCTCCTCCCCCGCGTGTACCAGATCATCGACGAGATCAGCCGTCGTTGGCACGAGTCGTTCGACACCACGCAGGAGGGCTGGCAGGAGCGTCTGCGCCAGACCGCCATTCTGTGGGACGGCGAGATTCGCATGGCCAACCTGTCCGTGATCTGCAGCCACAGCGTCAACGGCGTGGCCAAGATCCACTCCGACATCATCAAGAACATCGTGCTCAAGGACTTCTATGCCCTGACGCCCGAGAAGTTCAACAACAAGACCAACGGTATCTCGCACCGTCGCTTCTTTGCCGAGGCCAACCCAACCTACGCCAAGCTCGTCACCGATGCCATTGGCGATGGCTGGCTCAAGGACGCCTTTGAGCTGGAGAAGCTCAAGGAGTTTAAGGACGACACCGAGTTCCTGAAGGCCGTGGGTGCCTCCAAGCGCGCCAACAAGGAGCGTCTGGCCGCCTACGTCAAGGCCGAGACCGGTCTGGTCATCGACCCCAACACCGTCTTCGATGTTCAGGTTAAGCGCTTCCATGCCTACAAGCGCCAGCTCATGAACATCATGAAGGTGATGGACATCTACAACCGCCGCATCGCCGATCCCAACTTCCACGTGACGCCGACGACCTTCATCTTTAGCGGCAAGGCTGCCTCGAGCTACACCTTCGCCAAGGAGACCATCCGCCTCATTAACTCCGTGGCCGACGTCATCAACAACGATGCCCGCGTCAACGAGGTCATGAAGGTCTGCTTTATCCCCAACTTCCGCGTGAGCAACGCCCAGCTCATCTACCCCGCCGCCGAGATCTCGGAGCAGATCTCCACGGCCGGCAAGGAGGCCTCGGGCACGTCCAACATGAAGCTCATGATGAACGGCGCCATTACGCTGGGCACCCTCGACGGCGCCAACATCGAGATCGCCGATCTGGCCGGCCGCGAGAACGAGGCCATCTTTGGCCTGACTGCTCCCGAGGTCGAGAAGCTCTGGGCATCCAACAGCTACTTTGCGTGGGATACGCTCAACAACGATCGCGAGCGTCTGGGCCGCGTTATGGACGAGCTCAAGGACGACACCTTTGAGGGTCTTTCGGGCAACTTCGAGAGTATCTACAACGAGCTCATGAACAACAACGACCCCGACCTGGTCATGGCCGATTTCCGCAGCTACGTGGATGCGTGGGAGGCGCTCACGAACAGCTACGGCGACCAGGAGACCTGGAACCGCAAGGCGCTGCTCAACACCGCCTCCTCCGGCTGGTTCTCGAGCGACCGCACCATTCGCGAATACCGCGACGAGATCTGGCACGCGTAAAGGCGCGCGAGTTCCCCTATGCCAGCACGGCATTACTCGACGGGCGCGACCGAGCGCCGCGCCCGTCGCTAATGGGTTTAAGAACATCGATGACAGAAGGAGAAATCGATGAGTAAGAAAGAATGCATCGCGATGCTCCTCGCAGGAGGACAGGGCAGCCGATTGGGGGCACTCACCCAAAAGATCGCCAAGCCGGCGGTTAGCTTTGGTGGCAAGTTCCGCATTATCGACTTTTCGCTGTCCAACTGCTCCAACTCGGGCATCGACACGGTGGGCGTTCTGACGCAGTACCGTCCCTACCTGCTGCATGCCTATGTGGGCTCCGGCGAGGCCTGGAATCTGGACAGCCGTGACGGCGGCGTGTCGATCCTGCCGCCGTACGAGACGCAGACCGGTGGCGCCTGGTATGCGGGCACGGCCGACGCCATTACGCAGAACCTCGACTACATCAAGGCCAACGACCCCAAGTACGTCCTGATTCTTTCGGGCGATCACCTGTATCGCATGGACTACCGCAAGATGCTCAAGACGCACATTGAGAACAACGCCGACCTCACGGTGAGCGTTATGCCCGTGCCGTGGGAGGAGGCCAGCCGCTTTGGCATCCTGACCACCGACCCCGAGGACGGCCGCATCACCAAGTTCACCGAGAAGCCCGAGAAGCCCGATTCGAACCTTGCGTCCATGGGCATCTACATCTTCTCGGCCGACGTGCTGATCGAGGCGCTCGAGGCGGACGCCCTGGACCAGCGCTCGAGCCACGACTTTGGCAAGGACATCATCCCCAAGCTGCTCGGCGAGGGCAAGCGCCTGTACAGCTACGAGTTCCACGGCTTTTGGAAGGACGTCGGCACCATCGCCAGCTTCCACGAGACCTCGATGGACCTGCTGGGCAACAACCCCGAGTTCGATCTGTTTGACAAGAACTTCCCCATCATGTCCAACATCACCACGCGTCCGCCGCACTACATTGGCCCGGACGGCCGCCTGGACGACTGCCTGGTCTCCAACGGCTGCAAGATCTACGGCACCGCTCGCCACTCGATCCTTTCGACCGATGTCATCATCGAGGAGCGCGCCGTGGTCGAGGACTCCGTGCTGCTGCCGGGTGCGCACGTTAAGAGCGGCGCGCACATCTGCCGCGCTATTTTGGGCGAGAACTCCACGGTCGAAGAGGGCGTGAAGCTCGGCTCTGTCGATACCACCAAGGATACGGCCGTCGTTGGAAATGACGTCGTTATCGGGAAGGGGGAATGATCCGATGATCAATCGCAAGGCCATCGGTTATATCACCGCTAACTACTCTTCGACCTACGGCGGCGTGCTGCTCAAGGACCGCCCCATCGCGTCCGTTCCGTTTTTGGGCCGCTACCGCCTGATCGACTTCCCGCTGTCCAACATGATGAATGCCGGCATTAAGACCGTCGGCGTCGTCATGCCGGGCAACTACCGCTCGCTGATCGACCACGTGGGCTCGGGCAAGGACTGGGGCCTGGACCGCAAGAAGGGCGGCCTGTTCATGGTGCCCGGCAACGCGTATGGCACCACCAAGGGCGGCATGCGCTTCCTGCTGCGCGACATCATCTCCAACAAGACGCTGTTCCAGCGCTCGGACAAGCCCTACGTTGTGATGATGGGCTCCAACATCATCTTTAACATGGACCTCAACACCATCATCGACGCGCACGAGAACTCCGGCGCTCAGATGACCGTGGTGTACTGCAAGGCCACGCGCAACGTCGATGACGAGACCAAGCTCGAGATCAACGAGAACGGCCGCCTGACAGGCGTGAGCGCCGGCGTCGTGTACGGCGACAACGCCTCTATGGACTGCTGCATCGTCAACCGCGAGACGCTGCTCGAGATCATCGACCACTACCAGGCCGCCGACTATCTGGATCTGCTCGAGGCACTCCAGGGCGACTTTGGCAATATCGACGTGTGCAGCTACGAGTACAAAGGCGAGGTCGTGGGCGTGTTTAGCGAGAAGTCGCTGTATCGCCGCAGCATGGACCTGCTCGACCAGACCGTGGCCGACCAGCTCTTCGATCCCGAGCGCCCGATCCTGACCAAGGCTCACGACGTGCCGCCTTCGCGCTATGCGACCGGCAGCCACGCGTGCAACTCGATCATCTCAGCCGGCTGCATCATCAAGGGCACCGTGCGCAACTCGATCCTGTCGCGCGGCGTTGTGGTTGAGGAAGGCGCCTCGGTGACCAACTCGATCATCAACCAGAGCTGCATCATCAAGAGCGGCGCCCGCGTTGAGAACGCCATCCTGGACAAGAACAACGTGGTTCCCACCAACACCGAGCTTCGCGGCACGCCCGAGAACATCCTGGTGCTGGGCAAAGCCCCGTTAACTCCCGATACCACCATCGTGCATTAACGTAGGCACCGCAACATCGCTCGTAACATGCAGAATAGCCGCCCGGTTTGCGCCAGGCGGCTATTCTCGAATTGCAACATGGGAGACAATATGGCAGATTCCAGCAAAAAGATGCAGATCGTGTTTGCCTCGGCCGAGTGCGCACCGTTTGTAAAGACCGGTGGCCTGGGCGACGTGGCGGGCTCGCTGCCTGCGGCGCTTGTGCGCGCCGGCGCCGAGGTCATCGTGATGGTACCCAAGTACGCCACCATCAAGGACGAGTACAAGGCGCAGATGGAGCACTTCTCCGACTTTTATGTGAGCCTGGGCTGGCGCAACGAGTACTGCGGACTCGAGAAGCTCGAGCACGACGGCGTCACCTATATGTTCATCGACAACGAACGCTACTTTGCGCGCGACTATCCGTACGGCTTCTTTGACGACGGCGAGCGCTTTGCGTTCTTCTCTAAGGCCATCACCGAGAGCCTGCAGCACCTGCCGGCCGGTTTTGAGTGCGACATCCTGCACTGCAACGACTGGCAGACGGCACTGGCGCCCGTGTTCTTGCGCGAGTTCTACCAGGGACTGCCGCTGTACGACCGCGTCAAGACCGTGTTCTCGATCCACAACGTGGCGTTCCAGGGCCAGTTTAGCGACACCGTGATGGAGGACATCCTGGGCGTGGCGCACATTCCGGCGGCCGCTTCGCAGCTGCGTTGCGACGCCTGCAGCATCAACTACATGCTGGGTGCGCTACGCTATGCCGACGCCATCACCACGGTGAGCCCCACCTATGCCAACGAGATCCAGACGCCCGAGTTTGGCGAGGGCCTGGACGGCGTGCTGCGCGAGCGCTCCTATGCGCTGCAGGGCATTTTGAACGGCATTGACGTGGCGGGCTTTGACCCGGCGACTGACAAGCGCATTGCCGCAAACTACACGGTTGATGACCGTGGGGGCAAGGCCGTGTGCAAGGCCAAGCTGCAGGAAGAGCTGGGGCTCGAGGTTCGCGACGACCGTCCGCTCATGGTGATGGTTACGCGCCTGACGCGTCAGAAGGGCCTGGACCTGGTCATGTACGCGCTCGACCGCATTCTTGCCGGCGGCGTGCAGGTGGCCGTGCTGGGCACCGGCGACCGCGACTACGAGGACGGCCTACGCTACTTCCAGGACAAGTACCCCGGCACCATGGCCGCGCGCATCGAGTTTGACCCGGCGCTGTCGCAGCGTATGTATGCCGCCGCCGATATGTTCCTGATGCCTTCGAAGTTTGAGCCCTGCGGCCTGTCGCAGATCATCGCTATGCGCTACGGCACCCTTCCGATTGTTCGCGAAACCGGTGGTCTGAAGGACACCGTGATCCCGTATAACGAGTTTACCGGCGAGGGCACGGGCTTCTCGTTTAGCAACTTTAACGGTGACGAGATGGGCGACGCGGTGTTCCGCGCGGCGCGTCTTTTCTGGGACAACCGCGATGCCTGGAACCAGCTGGTCACGCAGGCCATGAGCCAGGACTTTAGCTGGACGCGCTCGGCCGACAAGTATCTGGACCTGTACTTCTTTATGCACCCGGAGATTGAGAGGCCGGCGGCGGTTGTCGACGAGCCTGCGGTTGTGGCTGAGGAGACTGCGGCCGAGCCCAAGCCCAAGGCCGAGCCGGTTGTCGAGGAACCCAAGGCTGAGGAGAAGCCGGTTAAAGCTGAATCTAAGGTGAAGATTGAGGCAGCTCTCGAGACTGAGGCTAAGCCGGCTGCAAAGTCTGCCGCCAAGAAGACCACGACTCGTAAGACGACGGCTAAGAAGGCCACTACGACCAAGGCGACGACAACCAAGACCACCGCTACCAAGACAACGACGACGCGCAAGCGCACGACCGCCGCTGCAAAGAAGGCCGCCGAGGCCGCTCCCGAGGTAAAGGCTGAAGCCGCCGTCGAGGCCAAGCCCGCCGTCAAGGCACCGGCCAAGACCACTGCCAAGAAGACGACCGCGACCACCAAAAAGGCAACGGCAGCCAAGAAGACCACGACAACGAAGGCGACGACCACGAAGGCCGCCACGACCAAGGCAGCCGCAAAGCCGGCCGCCAGAGTCGAGGAGACGCCCGTCGAGGCAAAGCCAGCCGCCAAGACCACCACGCGCAAGCGCTCTACGACGACGGCCAAGAAGACCACGACCAAGGCTGCTGCTCCCAAGGCAGAGGCTAAAGCCGAGGACAAGCCTGCAGTAAAGGCCGAGCCGGCACCGAAGGCCGCTGAGGTCAAGACCGCTCCGAAGGCTACGGCAAAGACCGAGCCCGCCAAGGAGGCCCCGGTCTCCCCTGCCGCTCCGGCCGAGGAAAAGGCCCCGACCAAGAAGACCTCCGTCCGCAAGGCAACGGCCACCCGCAAACGCCGCTAGCCCACAGACGATCTAAAACCTAATCAAAACCCTAAACAAGGGGCGCTCCAACCGGGCGCCCCTTCTCTGTAGACAGTTGGTAAAACGATTTTCTAGGACAACCGTTCGCCGATGGTAAACGGATGTTGTTTATACACCCTGTGTACAACAGATATACTTATATCTTGTGCGTAAAGCCCATGGCCCGTAGGCCGTGATTCTATTGAACTGGACCGTACTATGAGATTGATACACAACAGCCGCCTACCGCAGTTTCGCACTCCGTTTGGCGCTGTGACCACAGGAACTACCGTTGCACTCTCGGTTATTTTGGAGGATGCCGATCCCAACCAGGCAACACTCACCCTGCGTACCTGGGTCGATGAAGTCGGCGAGACCCTGATTCCGATGGAGCACGAAGGCGATGGCATTTTTACCGGCGAGCTCAAATGCACTGAACCGTGTCTTGTGTGGTACAGCTTTATATGCAATATCGAGGGCCAGCCCGAGGTTCGCCTGGGCGCGCCCCAGGGCCGCACCGGCGGCGAGGGCGTAACCTACGACTACGCCGAGGTGCCGTCCTTCCAGATTACCGTCTACAAGCACCGCGAGAACCGCCCCACCTGGTACGAGCGCGGCATGGTCTACCAGATCTTCCCCGACCGCTACGCCCGTGACGAGCATTGGCGCGAGCGCACAATGGCCCAACTCGAAAAACCGCGCAAGGGCATTCAGCGCCGGATGGTCGAGGACTGGAACGAGCCGCCCGTGTACGAGCGCGCCGAGGACGGCTCCATCAAGACCTGGGACTTCTACGGCGGCTCGCTCAAGGGCATCCAGGAAGACCTGCCCCGCATCGCCGAGCTGGGCTTTACGGCCATCTACCTCAACCCCATCTTTGAAGCCGCGAGCAACCACCGCTACGACACGGCCGACTACACCAAGATCGACCCGATCCTGGGCACCGAGCAGGACTTTACCGAGCTGTGCCAGGCAGCCGAGAAGCTGGGCATCTCCATCATCCTGGACGGCGTCTTCAACCACACGGGCGACGACTCGATATATTTCAACCGCTATGGCAACTACCCCGGCGTGGGTGCCTGGCAGAGCGAGGATTCGCCGTGGCGCGATGCGTTTACTTTCCACGAGGACGGCTCGTACGACTGCTGGTGGGGCGTGGGCAACATGCCGGCCATCAACGAGAAGTCCGAGCTGGTACGCGAGAGGCTCCTGGGCAAGGACGGCGTGATCCGCAAATGGCTGCGCGCCGGTGCCCATGGTTGGCGCCTTGACGTCGCCGACGAGCTTTCCGACGACTTCCTGGCCGAGATCAAGAAGGCCGTACTTGCCGAAAAGCCCGACGCACTGTTGCTCGGCGAAGTCTGGGAAGACGCCTCCAACAAGATTAGCTACGGCCATCTGCGCCGCTACCTGCAGGGCTCCGAGCTGGACTCTGCTATGGATTATCCCTTCCGCGACATGGTCATCGGCTTTTTGATGGGCTACAAGAACGCCTACCAGGCAGCCGAGGATATCGAAACCCTGCGCGAGAATTATCCGCGCGAAGCCCTGTCCTGCGCGCTCAACCTGCTGTCGAGCCACGACCGCCCGCGCATCATCTCGGTGCTCGGGGGCGGCCCCGACGAGTCACAGCTGCCCGAGTGCGAGCGCAGCAAGTGGCGCCTGGACGAGAACTCGATGGGCCTGGCCAAGAGCCGCTTTTGGCTCGCCACGCTCATGCAGATGACCTTCCCAGGCGTGCCTTCGATCTACTACGGCGACGAATACGGCCTGGAGGGCCTGACCGATCCGGGCAACCGCCGCACACTGCCGACCAAGGACCAACTGCACGACTTCGACACGCTGGCTATTGTCAAGAACGCCTCCGCCGTACGCCGTGCATTGCCATTTATGATCGACGGCGAGATCAAGGCCTTTGCGCTCAACGACGAGGTGCTGGCCTACAACCGCACGGGCAAGGATGGCGAGTCCGCGACGATTATCATCAACCGCAGCCTGCGCAATTCGCACCGCGTGACGATTCCGGCGCTCGACGAATGTGCGAGTGACGTGATCAGCGGTCACGAGTGCGAGATCCACAACGGTACGGTCACGCTCGATCTGTATCCGCTGGGCTCGTCGATCATCTATCACCATGCCGAGCAGCGCCTGCAGGAGCCGCTCGATCATGGCGCGGGCGTCGTGTGCCATATCACCTCGGTGCCCACCGACGACGGCAAGCCCGGTACGATTGGCGCGCCAACGCGTCGCTTTATCGACCATCTGGCCGCCATGGGCATGCGCTACTGGCAAGTTCTGCCTGTCAACCCGACAGACTTCTTCCGCTCCCCTTACGCTGGGCCTTCGGCCTTTGCGGGCAATATCGACCTGCTGCCCGAAAGCCAAGAGGAACTGGCGGCCGACTTTGAGACTTGGAAGGCCCGTGGCGGCGAGGATGCAGACCCGCTCTACACGGCGTTTAAGCATCGCAACGCCGACTGGCTCGAGAAGTACTGCGTCTACATGGCCGTTAAGAAGTACTTTGAGGGCGAATCGCGTCACGATTGGCCGGCAGATGTCGCGCGCTACAACGAGCACCTGATCGATGACAAGCGTTTCCACGACGAGGCTGAACTGCAGGCGTACATGCAGTATCGCTTTGACCTGGCCTGGTGCGAGCTCATGAACTATGCGCACAAGAAGGGCATCGATGTCATCGGCGATATCCCGATGTACGTTTCGGACGATTCGGCAGATGCGTGGAGCGAGCCCGAGAACTTCTGGCTGTCCGATACCGGCAAGGCGATTGAGATTTCTGGCGCGCCGCCCGACAATTTTGCGCCCGAGGGCCAGGTGTGGGGCAATCCCACCTTCCGTTGGGATCACATGAAGGAGAACGGCTACCGCTGGTGGATGGACCGTCTGCGTCGCGCGTTCTCGCTCTACGACCGTGTGCGCCTGGACCACTTCCTGGGATTCCACAGCTACTTTAGCATTCCCGCAGGTAAGGCCTGCTCCGACGGCCGCTGGCTGGCGGGTCCGGGCAAGGACCTGTTCCAGACTGCCTATGACGAACTGGGGCCGCTCAACTTTATCGCCGAGGACCTGGGCTACCTGACGCCCGGCGTTCGTGCCATGGCTTCGACCTGCGGTTTCCCCGGTATGGACGTGCTGGAGTTTAGCGATTACGACGTCCGCAACGGCGTGTATCCCATGCCGGGCAAGATTCTGTACACCTCGACGCACGACACGTCGACGCTCGCCGGTTGGTGCACGCGCTCCTTTGCGGGCGGCGACGAGCCGAGCGGTGTTGAGGTGGCGGCCAAGCTGATGGGCGACGCGCTAGCAAGCGACGCTCTCCTGGTGATGATGCCGCTGCAGGATATCCTGGGGCTTGGCGACGACGCGCGCATGAACGTGCCGGGCGTGGCCACGGGCAACTGGACGTGGCAGGCCGATGAGGCCGACGTTGCGGCCGCCGAGGGCAAAACCGCACAGCTCCTGCGCAACACCCATAGATTCTGGGGCGAAGCGTGATAAAACACCCGATATAGGGTACAGTTACAGCTGTTTGAATTTATGCGGGCAGAGCGATCTGCCCGCTTTGTGCTGAAAAGGAAGTATTATGGCGCGCTACGATTACAAGTGCACGAGCTGCGGCAACGTGTTTGAGGTTGAGCATCCCATGTCCGAGACCCCCGAGGTCGTGTGCCCGAGCTGCGGTGCCCCGGCATCCAAGACGTTCTCGGCCAGCGGCATCAAGTTTGAGGGCAGCGGATTCTACAACACCGACCAGCGCAGCGGTGGTTCCAGCACCACCGCCACCAGCGGCTGCTGCGCCAACTGCCCACATAACCACTAAAGACAAGCGGTCCCGCCACCCAGGTTTCCTTATGAGTTGCGGTGAAATAGTTCCTGAATCAGCCCATCCAACGGCCAAACAGGAACCATTTCACCGCAACTTTTCTTTAGATCGGATTTCAGGCTGATGCTAAGTTTGTAACATTTCAAAACTCTGCCGGATTACGGGGCTGAATTGACAGCCTCTATCCATTCCGGTAATTTGCAAATTTCAACAAGCCATCTACCTGCGGTTTAATTTAGACCATTTTTGATATGGTCGGGCATCACCAATCTAGCCCCGTAATCCGCCCTACTTTTGATAACAGCAAGTTTGAGACAGGGCTATCCTTCCATTCTTTACCGCTATTGCGATCTCCACTCGCACGACCTTCTGAGTTGCGGTGAAATAAGGACTATTTGGCGGGTAGATGCCGCTATTCAATCCCTATTTCACCGCAACTTAGTAGTTACTTGTGGACCAGGCGGGCGCAGAAGTGACCGTCGTAGGAGTCGGCGTTTACGGGGACACTTTGGAAGAGGCCTCGAGGGTTTTGGCGGAGAGTGACGAGGCTCTTGGCGTGGTCGTACTCGGGGAGCTGCAGAATCTGGGCTTCGGAGAGCGGTGCCACGATAAAGCCGGCGCCCTCGGAAGAGGCCAGGAAGGCATCCACGACCTGCGTGTTCTCTTCATCAAAAACCGAGCAGGTGGCATAGATAAGCTCACCGCCGGCAGCAACGCGCGCGGCTGCTTCCTTGAGCATCGTCAGCTGTAGCTTGGGCAGCTCAGTCGTAACGTCGTTTTCGGTCAGACGCCACGGTATCTCGGGATGACGGCGCATGGTGCCGGTGCCAGAGCACGGCGCATCGATAAACACCGTGTCGAACAGGGCGGGCTCGCCAAGAATCGCGTCAAAGGACGTGAGCACCTCATTGAGGTCGCAGGCATCGCCCGACACCGTACGAACACCCGTTATACCCGCCTTATGCAGGCGCGCGAGATTCTGATCGCACTTGCGATCGTGCAGATCGAGCGCGGTATGCTGACGCTCGTACCCGGCACGCTTGGCCTGGCACATCATCACATAGGTCTTGGTGCCGCGACCGGCTCCAATCTCCAGGCAACGACCGGGACGTGTAGCGGCAGTAGCGATAAGCTGAGCGTTGAGGTCCGAGGCAACCGCGGCAGCGCGCTCAAAAACGCCCGAAGCAACCGTAACCTGAGCATCGACCGGAGCATGGCAGCCCGGAAAGACAGGCGCAACGAGCTGCGAGATATACGGGTCAGCCTTGGTCGCAAACGCATTCTCGTGCAGTGCAAGCGGCGCGGGAGCCAGATTACCGGCAAAGTTCAGCGCGCCCTCGGGCGTATCGAACGAGGCCATAATACGAGCGCACAGCCAACGAGGAAGACCCATCAAACGCGAAAGGCGAACCAAACGGCGCTCGGACTCATCCACGTCAGATGCCGTAGCAAAATCCTCCACGTTGTCCGCAACCTTGTGCAGCACCGCGTTAGCCAGGCCCACGGCAGACTTAGCACCGCTGCGCACCAGCTCAACACCCTGGCTCACGGCAACGCGGCCCGGCGTATGCAGATAGAGCATCTCGAAGGCCGAGATGCGAAGCGCCATGCGAACGCGCGGCGCGACCTTTTTGGGCTTATCCAAAAACTGATCGAGCAACTCATCCAAAATACCCTGCGTGGCGGCAACACCGAGCGCCAAACGAGCGGCAAAAGCGGAATCGCGCTGGTCAATGGCCTTGGCGGAAGCGCGGGACGAGAGCACGTCGCGCGCATACATACCGCGGCGATCGGCCTCCATCAACACATCGAGCGCAAGCTTGCGCGCGGGAGAAAGCTTGCTCATGACAAAACACCCCACGTCAGATCGGCACCCTGCAGGCCGGCAGCCCAGGCAGAAGCAGTCATGGCACGCTTGCCATCGGGCTTAACCTCAAGCAGTTCAACCGCGCCATCGGAAAGGCCCAGGTAAACACGCTTGCTCTTGACGGCAACAGTACCCTCGCCAAGCGACACATCAGCCGGCGCGGCATCGAGCACGCGAACCGTCTTGCCAGCGATCACACAACGAGCGGGCGCGGTGTCGGACGAAGCGAGCACATGACGCACGCAATCGAGCGCCGCCATCTGCGGATCCAGACGCATCTCCTGCTTGGAAATCTTGGCAGCATGAGTGACGAGCGACTCATCCTGCTCAGTCCAAACAGCCGAGCCATCGGCAAGCGAGGGAAGCGTATCGGCAAGCAGTTTGCCGCCCAGCTCGCCAAGCTCCATCGTGAGCGCCTCGGCATGCTTACCGGAAACCGACGTCGAGGCCTGCGCGCAATAAGCGCCCGTATCCACGCCATGCCCAATGCGCATAATGGAAACACCGGCAACCTCATCACCAGCAAGAATGGCCCGCTGAATGGGAGCAGCACCACGCCAACGAGGCAGCAGCGAAGCATGGACATTCACAATACCAAGCGGTGCCATATGCAGCACCTCATCAGGTAAAATACAGCCATAGGCAGCTACACAGAAAATTTCGGCATCCGCAGCCTTGAGCGCCTCAACAACCTCAGGCGTCATACGATTGGCCTCAACAACCGGCAACCCCAGCTCAAGCGCCTTAGCCTTAACAGGAGACGGCTCAAGCTTCTTACCACGCCCACGAACAGCATCAGGGCGAGTAATAACAAGCGCAATCTCATTCCCAGCCTCAACAAGCGAAGTCAACGAAGGCACAGCAAAATCAGGCGTACCCATAAACACAATACGCATAAAGAACGTCTCCCCTCAACCAAAGCCGAGACGGCTACAAATAACAGCGGAAAGCCAAGTACCAAGCCCATCCGCAATAACAATTCAACAAGAACAAATATACCCAAAACCAAAGAAAGAGCCGCAATAAAAGCAGCTCTTTCAGTAAAGCACCTATCAGCGAAGACGCCCCTCCCTGGCCCGACGGCACCCGGGCGAACCGAGCCAGAACAACGCAGTCCCCGGTGCTGAGCGCCCACATATCGTCCCGCGCGCAGTTTCGCAGCGCAGCGAGAATGTTTGAGCACGGGATGATATGTGGGCGCTCAGCACCGGGACGGTGGGACCTACTCCGTCTCGCCCGGTCGAGCGCCGCGGGCCAGGGCGTCCTGGTACTCCTTGACGGCCTTAATCCGCTGCATCGGCTTGAGTCGCTCGAACATGGTATTGCCGTGCAGGTGATCGATCTCGTGCTGCAGGCACACGCAGAACAGGTCGCCCGTGGCCTCATAGCGGATCAGGTTGGCGTCCAAGTCATACGCCTCGACGACAACGTGATCGGGACGCTCAATCTCACAGCTAATGCCAGGAATGGAAAGGCAGCCCTCGCTAAACGGCACCAGATGGTCACTCTGCTCGACAATGACAGGATTGATGAGCACGTACGGGTCATAGTCATTCTTGTCACTGTAATCGCAGTCGATGGTGACAAGTTGAATGAGCTCACCGATCTGCGGGGCAGCCAGGCCGCAACCGCCGTTGTCGAACATCATCTTCTTCATCTTCTCGGCAAGCGCCTCGATCGCCGGGGTGATCTCCTCGATGACGGCGCACTCCTGGCGCAGACGAGGGTCGGGCGACAGTACGATTCCGTTGGCTTCCATGGCCATCCTTTCGGGTTGTTACATCAAATCATAGGCGTCGACGTCAACGCTCACGCTCACGCCGCGCACGGAGCCCACCTCTTTGAGGCAGGCGTCGATATCATCAGAGACATGGTACCCTACCGGCGACTTTACAAGCAGATGGAAGCGGTAACGGTCCTTGGCTCTCTCGATTACACACGAAGCCGGACCAAGCACCTGGGGCACGGCGCTGCCCGCCCGCAAAAAGTCGGGCGCGGCGGCATGCCAGCGACGCTTGAGGAGCTTCGCGATGCGACCGATGTAGTCCCGCGCGTCATCCGCATTCGCCGACCATACCAAAATGTTGGCCAGGCGCACGAACGGCGGATACAGAGCGTCGCGACGCTGTTCCAGGTCGTAGTCGGTAAAGATTGAACGGTCGTGCTCGGCGACGGCGCGAATGACCGGGTCCTCGGGCAGATAGGTCTGGATAATGACCTCGCCGGGGCGATCGCCGCGGCCGGCGCGGCCGGCGACCTGCTCCAGCAAATCGTAAGCGCGCTCCCCCGCTCTAAAATCGGGCAGCTTTAATGCAAAGTCGGCATTGACCACGCCCACGAGCGTGACCTCAGGAAAGTCGAGGCCCTTGGCGATCATCTGGGTACCCAGCAGCACCGCGCAATCGGCGGCATCGAACTGCTCGAGCAGCTTTTTGTGCGCGTCCTTGCCGCGCGTGGAATCGGCATCCATGCGAATGATAGCGACGTCGTCGGGCAGCATCTGGTGCAGCGCGTCCTCGATCTGCTGCGTACCCAGCCCCATTTTTGCCAGGTAGCGGCTGCCGCACTTGGGGCAGCGACTCGTGGGCGCGGGATACGGCTGCACGCGCCAGGACGATCCGCAGGTGTGGCACTGCAGCGTGTGCGTGCGCTCGTGGTACGTGAGCGCGGTGGAGCAGTGGTTGCAGGTGGGCACGCAGCCGCATTCGCGGCACATAAGGAACGGCGCAAAGCCGCGGCGGTTGTGCAGCAGCACGGCCTTCTCACGGCGCTCGACGACGCGCTCGAGGCCTTCCATCAGCGGTTTAGAGAACATGGAGCGGCTGCCGTGTGCGAACTCGCGGCGCAGGTCGGCAATGCGTACCGTGGGCAGGACCGCGTGCCCCGGGCGCTCAGGCATCTCGACGCGCGTCCAGGTGACGCCGCTGTACGTGCCGCGGCGGCAGCGGTCGAGGGCCTCGGCCGAGGGCGTGGCGGAGCCCAGTACGAGCGGACACCGATAGCGGCGCGCCATCTCGGCAGCTACCTCGCGCGCATGGTAGCGCGGACTGGAGCCCTGCTTGTAGCTGGTCTCGTGCTCCTCGTCGATGATGATAAGGCCCAAGTCGCTGAGCGGGCAAAAGAGCGCCGATCGGGCGCCCACGACCACGCGCGCAGCACCACTGGCGACCATATCCCATTGGTCCAGACGTTCGCCAGCAGAAAGGCGCGAATGGAACACAGCGACCGTCTCGCCAAAGCGCGAGCGGAAGCGGCCGACGGTCTGGGCCGTCAGCGAGATCTCGGGCACGAGCACGCAGGCCGAACGTCCGGCCGCCAGCACGCGCTCAATCGCCGAGAGGTAGACCTCGGTTTTGCCGGAACCGGTAACGCCATCGACCAGTACCACATCACCGTGAGCGTCCAAGCGTGCGCGCTCAATCTGCGCGAGGGCCTGTCGTTGACCGTTGGTAAGTGCCACCGGGGCCTTGCCGCTCGCCGAGGACAGCGTGGTCTGCTCGCCGCAGCCACGCCAAGCGCGGCGCTCTTCCACCACCACTACGCCGCGTTTTTCGAGCGCCTTAATGGTCGCCGACATGCTGTTGTAGAGCAGGTTGAGGTCGCGCGTCGTGACCGGGCCGCATTGGAGCGCCTCGATGAGCTGACGCTGACGGACCGCGGTCTTGGGCGGCGTGTAGTCAAAACCCTCGGGCGTGAGCATGACCCAGCGGTTTTGAATGGGTTTGACGGCGGGGCGCTCAACGGTCCACACGCCGTCGTCGCCCTTGACCACGCGCGGGCTTCCACCCGGGGGTAAGAACAGGCGCAAGCACTCGGAAAGCGTTGCGACGTACTCGCGGCTCATCCAGCGCGCAATGCGTGCGGCTTCGGCGGTAAAGAGCGGCTTGCTGAGGATGGCCTCGATAGGCTTGATGCGCGCGGGATCGAGGACGTCGTTACCTTGCAGGTCGGCCAGCTCGGGCGCGATGTCGACGATGTAGCCCGCGGCCGCACGGTTGCCAAAATGGACTAGGACGGTGGAGCCGATCTGGGCATCGTTGGCGAGTGACTGCGGAATGCCGTAGGCGAATGGCTCGGAGAGTGCACGGGTCGGGATGTCAAGGACTACGTTCGCATAGGCGGCGATGGGTTCGGGCGCGGGCTCGGGCTGCGCCGGGGCGGCGGCAGGGGCCGCAGACTTCGGAGCTTCCTTAGGTTCTGGCGAACCAAACAGCGAAAGTTGCTCGGCCATGGCCCCAGCACCTCCTTCCCATACGTCTACAGAAACAAGAGCCCCGCTCGGGGTGAACGGGGCTCGGATACATGCGTTTACGCAGCTGCTACAGTGCCATCGTGCGGGCGCGGTCGATGCGCGCAAGGCAGTCGTCGCGGCCGACGAGCGCCATGGTCTCGCCCAGCGGGGGGCTCACCATGTTGCCGCAGACGGCGACGCGCACAGCCTGGAACACCACGCGCTTCTTGAGGTCCATCTGCTCGGGCAGCGGCTCAAGCGCGGCGTCGATGTTGGCAGCCGTCCACTCGTCCACGCCCTCGAGCGCGGCCTTGGCGGCATCCAGAATGGCGCCCATGCCTTCCTTGGCCAGGCCCTTGTTGACGGACTTCTCGTCATACTCGAGCGTCTCGGCCGTGGCAAAGATGGGAGCGGCAACGGTCACGGCGTCGGCCGGCATCTTGGTGCGCGGCTTGACGATGGCGGCAAGCGCGTCGATCCAGTCCTCGCCGTACTCGACATTGCCCTCGATGAGACCCGCCTCGTGCAGCTCGGGGACCATGATCTCGTCGGCAAACTGAGCATCGGACATGCCGTTGATGTACTCGGCATTGACCCAGTCGAGCTTCTTGGGGTCGAAAGTCGCCGGGTTCTTGGAGATGCGGTCGAGCGAGAACTTGCTGGCCAGGACATCGCGCGGGATAATCGTGGTCTCGCCGTCGAGCGACCAGCCGAGCAGCGCCAGGTAGTTGACAAAGGCGTCGGACAGGTAGCCGGCGTCGCGATACTCCTCCACCGAGGTGGCGCCGTGGCGTTTGGAGAGCTTCTTGCCGTCGGCGCCCAGAATCATGGAGATGTGGGCGAACGTGGGCACGGGCGCGCCGAGGGCCTCGTAGACCATGACCTGGCGCGGGGTATTGGACAGGTGGTCGTCGCCGCGGATGACGTGGGTAATCTTCATCATGGCGTCGTCGACGACGGTCGCGAAGTTATACGTGGGCGTGCCGTCGGAGCGGAAGATGACGAAGTCGTCGAGCTCCTTGGCGTCGAAGGTCACCTCGCCGTGGACGGCGTCGTGGATGACGACGTCGCCGCGGTCCTCGGGCACCTTGATGCGCAGGACGTAGGACTCGCCGGCCTCGATGCGGCGGCGTGCCTCCTCGGGATCAAGATCGCGGCAGCGGCGCTGATAGCCCTGGAAGGGGTCCTTGCGCTCCTGGGCGGCCTTGCGGTCGGCGTCGAGCTGCTCCTTGGTGCAGAAGCAGGGATAGGCCTTGCCCTCGTCCCAGAGCTTCTGGGCGGCCTGCTTGTACAGGTCCAGGCGCTCGGTCTGTGCGTAGGGACCATAGTCGCCGCCCACCTCGGGACCCTCGTCCCAGTCCAGGCCCAGCCAACGCATGGCGCGCAGGATGATCTGCGTGTTCTCGTCAGTGGAACGGGTGGGGTCGGTGTCGTCGATGCGCAGGATGAACGTGCCGCCGTTTGCACGGGCGAAAGCCCAGTTATAGATAGCGGTGCGGGCGCCGCCGATGTGCAGCTTGCCCGTCGGTGAGGGTGCAAAGCGGACGCGAACGTCTGATGCCATGGATATCTCCTCGATTGCAGGATGGATGTATAACTGCATAAGTATAAAGCAACAAAGCGACCTCCGCACAAAGGGCACCGACCCACTCATTGGGGACAGACTTAAATGACTACCCAATGAGCACCTGGCTGGTCATTTAAGTCTGTCCCCAATGAGTAGGTGCGGAAAGGGTGTGAATGTTGCATTTACGCGCTATGATGTGCCCTTGCATATAGAGCTCGGCGGAATGGTAACGGTCGCCGGGACACGTTTTTGAAAGGACGATCATGTCAGAAGAACTTCGTTCCATCCCACCCCAACACGGGTCCTTTGTATTTACGTCGGAGTCGGTGACCGAAGGTCATCCCGATAAGATCGCTGACCAGATCAGCGACGCCGTCCTCGACGCAATCCTCGCTAAAGAAATAGAGCTTCAGGAGCAGGGCTACATTGCGCCCAACGGCGTGCCCGCCAACGTTGAGAACGTCCGCTGCGCCTGTGAGACCCTCGTGACCACCGGCACCGTCATCGTTGCCGGCGAGATCCGCACCCAGGCCTACGTCGACGTGCAGGAGATTGCCCGTGGCGTTATCCGCCGCATTGGCTACAACCGCGCAAAGTTCGGTTTTGACTGCGATACCTGCGGCGTTATGAGCCTCATCCACGAGCAGTCGCCCGATATCGCCCAGGGCGTCGACGAGTCCTTCGAGACCCAGACCGGCGTCACCACCGACCCGATCGACCTGATCGGTGCCGGCGACCAGGGCATGATGTTTGGCTATGCCTCCAACGAGACCAAGACCCTCATGCCCATGCCGCACTACCTGGCGAGCCGTCTGGCCGAGCGCCTGGCCGCCGTGCGCCACGACGGCACCCTGCCCTACCTGCGTCCCGACGGCAAGACCCAGGTCACGGTGCGCTACGAGGACGGCAAGCCCGTCGAAGTCACGACCATCGTCATCTCCACGCAGCACGCCGCCGAGATCGAGGACATGGGCACGATCAAGGACGACCTCATCGAGCACGTCATCGCCCCCGTCATGGCTGCCGAGAACATGCCGTGGGACAACGCCGACATCTATGTGAACCCCACCGGTCGCTTTGTCGTGGGCGGCCCCATGGGCGACACGGGCCTCACCGGCCGCAAGATCATCGTCGACACCTACGGCGGTTACGGCCGTCACGGCGGCGGCGCCTTTAGCGGCAAGGACTGCACCAAGGTCGACCGCTCCGCCGCATATGCCGCGCGCTGGGTCGCCAAGAACGTGGTGGCCGCCGGCCTGGCCGACCGCTGCGAGGTCGAGCTGGCCTACGCCATCGGCGTGTCCAAGCCGCTGTCGATCATGGTCGACACCTTCGGTACCGCGCATGTTGCCGAGGACAAGATCGTCGAGGCCGTCGAGAAGACCTTCGACCTGCGCCCGGGCGCAATCATCCGCGACCTGGACCTGCGTCGACCGATCTACGAGAAGACGGCAGCCTACGGCCACTTCGGCCGCGAAGACGCCGACTTCACCTGGGAAAACACCGATCGAGTCGAAGAACTCCGGGCAGCCTGCGGCCTGTAAGCTAACGAGAAAAGCTACAGTCAAATAACAACGCACCAAAAGAAGTACCGGCTCCAACCGGTACTTCTTTTTTATTTAAACGGTGGTGAAGATGAGTCGACCTGGGAAATGGAATAGGTCACAGGCCGATAAATTTTGCAGCAAGCGTGCCTCTACCATGTATCCTAAGTTCCGAGGGCTTTAGTATTTGGTCGATCGCGAGTTCCGCACGAGCCGGAGGCCACTTAATGTGGCCTCCGTGCGAGCAGGACTGTCCGAGCAGGCGACCAAATACTAAAGCCCTCGGAACGGCGAGACAGAGTATGCCCCGCCCCTCGGGACGACGAGACAAGGCAAAGGAGCAGCCATGGCAGGCAAGCCGCAAACATTAGCTACGACCTCGGCATTCGAGATCTTGGGGCCCGTCATGGTCGGCCCCAGCTCATCGCACACCGCCGGCGCCCTGCGTTGCGCACAGGTGGCCGCCAGCCTTCTCGAGGGCCGCATCACCAAGGTTACCTTTGGCCTGTGGAACTCCTTCGCCCACACCTACCGCGGCCACGGCACCGACCGCGCGCTCGTCGCGGGCATCCTGGGCCTCGACACCGACGACGAGAATATCAAGCAGGCCTTCGACCTCGCGCGCGAGCAGGGCCTCGATTATCACTTTGACATCAAGGGCGACGATGCCTCCATCCACCCCAACACCGTCGATATCGAGATGGTCGACGACACGGGCGCTACGGCGCAGGTCCGCGGTGAGAGCCTGGGCGGTGGCAAGATGCGCATCAGCCGCATCAACGGCGTCGGCGTCGACATCTCGGGCATGTATTCCACGCTCTTCGTGGCGCATCAGGACGTCCCCGGCGTACTCGCCGCACTCACGAATCTGCTCGCCTACGCGCACGTGAATATCGCCTTCTGCCGTACCTACCGCACCGAGGTGGGCGGCCAGGCCTACTCCGTCTTTGAGACCGACGGCGCACCCGATGACACCGTCATCCCCATGGTGCGCAAACTCGACAACGTCGGCTACGCCACCTTTATTGAGCTCCCCGGCTCGGCGTCATCGCTCTCCCCCGGCGTCTCGGCCAAGGAGATCTTCGACGACGGCGAGCAACTGCTCGACGCGTGCGAGGAGCTGGGACTCAGCATCGGCGCCGTCATGGCCGTGCGCGAGGGGCGCCTTACCGGCGAGGCGCACGCCGTCGCCGCCATGCGCCGCGTGCTCGACGTCATGCGCGAGGAGACCACGGCCCCCATCGCCAATCCGCAGCGCTCGCTCGGCGGGCTTATCGGCGGCGAGGCTAAGCTCGTCGATGCCACCGGCCGCAACGACCTTAGCTCCAGTTTAATGGGCGCCGTACAGACCGAAGCCGTGGCACGTGCCATGGCCGTACTTGAGCGCTCCGCCACTATGGGCGTGATCGTCGCGGCCCCCACGGCAGGCTCCGCGGGCGTCGTGCCCGGCTGCGTGCTGGCCCTGGCCGACCACCTGCAGCTCAATGACGAGCAGGTCATGGACGCCCTCTACTGCGCCGCCGCCATCGGCCTCAACCTCACCACGAGCGCCTGCGTCGCCGGCGCCGAGGGCGGCTGCCAGGCCGAGGTAGGAAGCGCCGCCGCCATGGCCGCCGCCGCGCTGGTGCAGATGCTCGGCGGCACCCCCGAACAGGCGCTCGACGCCAGCTCCATCGCGCTGAGCAATCTGCTAGGCCTCGTTTGCGACCCCGTGGGCGGACTGGTCGAGGTGCCGTGCCAAAACCGCAATGCCATCGGCGTGGCCGCGGCCTTCAGCTCGGCCCAGCTCGCGCTCGCCGGCATCAAAAGCCTGGTGCCGTTTGACCAGATGGCGCATGTGATGCTCTCGGTGGGCCATGCCCTGCCGGCAACCCTGCGAGAGACGGCCAAGGGTGGCATCGCTCAAGCCCCGGCCGCGCTTTCTGCCTGCGCCAAATGCGGCATATGCGGATAGGCAGACTTCTCCAAACTGATACTGTTTCCGAACCACAAACAACAGGCTAATCGCTATAATGCAAGCCCAGTTAAAACACGATGAGCCGCAAGGCGAAACTCGAAGGAAATATATACGATGTCGCAAATCGACCGCAGCAGCATGATTCCCGATCCGCAACAGCCCAGTAGGCATACGGGCGGCGTCCAATCGCCGCGCCCCATCGCGCCGGCTCACACCCAACAACACGGACCGGCCAATGCCTCTCAGCGCCCGAATCAGCGTCAATACCAGCAGCATCCCGCACATGGTGCCGCCCCCAAGCAGGGCCCTTCGCACGCTCGCACGGCAAACAATCGCGGGCCCGCGGACAAGCGAAACAACAAAAGCAGCAAGCCGGGCGGAAAGACGGCCCTCTTTGTCGTCCTCGGCCTCGTCGCGATCGTCTACATCGTAGGCGTCGTGGCGTTCTCGCAGGTCGCTTACCCCAACACTACCATCGCCGGCGTCGACATCTCGCTCTCTAACGCATCTTCGGCAGCCACCAAGGTCAACTCGGCATGGAAGCACTACAAGCTCACCGTTTCGGACGACAACTTTAGCTGGACCTACCAGCCCGAGTCCGACGAGCCCATCGTCGATGGCGAGGAAGCCGCCCACGAGATTATCAGCAAAAACGAGCCGCTGCTGTGGCCATCGCGCCTCATCGCGTCACTCGGCGGCAAAACCGATAGCGCCACCAAGAAAGCCTCGGTCGACTTGGACCAGGACGTCGACTTGTCCATGCTCTCCGATGCCTTTGACCAAAAGCAGTTTGAGGAGGATCTGGGCAGCGCCATCGACGAGTTCAACGAGGGCCGTTCGGGCACCTTCGAGGCCGCCAGCTCCTATGACGAGAAGGCCGGCAAGTTCACCGTTGAGAAGGCCCGTTCCAACGAGAAGATCAACCGCGAACATGTCATCAAATATGCCGAGATCGAGCTCGCGTCGCTCGCCGAGAATGTCGATATCACCAAGATTGGCAACGACGCCTACGAACCGCTCAACGGCACCCTCACCAACGACCAGATTCAGGCTGCATGCGATGCCGCCAACAACTTCCTGGGCGTCAACGTGACCCTTAAGCTCAACGGCAATGATGCCGGTAAGGTGGACGGCAGTTCGGTGCTGCAGTGGATCAGCTTTGCCGATCCGGCCAACCCCACGCTCGATACATCGCAGATCAGCAGCTGGGCCGCCGAGCTCGCCAACGGCTTTAACACCGTGGGCACCACCCGCTGGTGGACGCGCGCCGACGGCAAGGAGTGCGCTGTCGAGGGCGGCGACTTTGGCTGGTCCATCGACAGCGACACGCTCGCCAAGCAGGTCGAGGACGCCATCAATAACAAGCAGACCGGCGATATCGAGATTTCGTACTCCAAGAAGGCCGACACGTTTACCGCCAAGGGCGAGCCCGATTGGAAGGCCTATATCGACGTCGACCTGTCCGAGCAGCACGCGCGCTACTACGACGAGAACGGCAATATCGTATGGGAGGCCAACTTTATTTCCGGCAAACCGGGCGAAGACGCCACCCCCGAGGGCGTGTGGCAGATCAACAGCAATGACGGCGCGAGCAAGCTCATCGGTGCCAAAGACCCCGCGACCGGAAAGCCCAAATACGAGAGCCCGGTCAGCTACTGGATGCCGTTCGAGGGCAATATGGTCGGCTTCCACGACGCTACCTGGCAAAACGATTCGAGTTTCGATAGTGCCGAATCGTACAAATGGTGCGGAAGCCACGGCTGCATCAACCTGCGCCTGGCCGATGCCAAGGCGCTCCACGACTGCATCAGCGTCGGTCTGTGCGTGGTCGTGCACTCGTAGGGAAACACGCCTTGACACAACGGGGAACTGACGCTCCAATCTAACAGTTCCGAAAGATACCGCCATATGCGCCCGCCTCTCGCGACGGGCGCATATACTTATCGAAGAACTTTCTATAAAGGAGACGCCATGTCGAATGTCCCCACCATCACCCCGGGACCGAATGATACCGAGCGAGCGCCCGAGGGTGCCACCGAAACGCTTCCCCTCATAACAACCGTGCACGCCACACAGCAAAACGGCAGCACAAGCGATGCAACCGAGATTTCTGACGAAGAGGCCTATGCCAAGCTCAAGGCGAAGCGTGCCGAGCGTCGACGCAAAAAACTCATCCGACGCGGCATTGCGGCCGGCGTCGTGGCCGCCATTGTGCTCATCGCCGTAGTCGTAACCTTAGTCATCAACGCACGGCCTGCAGGTACCGACGGTCCGGTTACCGACATGGTCACCGAAGGCACGTTTACGACCACCGTCGAGGCTAAGGGCCAGCTCAAGCCCATCTCGGCTTCGGTGGTCTCCCCTTCTGTCGACGGCACGGTGGCATCGATCAACGTGCAGGCCGGCCAGTCCGTCAACGAGGGCGACGTGCTCATGACCATTAAAAACGACGAGCTCGATCGAAACGTTGCCGAGGCGCAGCGTGCGGTGGCAGCGGCACAGGAAGACCTCGCCAACGCACAGAAAGCGGTAGCTGCCGCCCAAGCCGCTCCGGCGACTGACACAGATGCGGCAGGCGCGAGTGGCGTCAGCGGCACCGCCGACACGAGTGCCGTCTCGAGCGCCCAACGCAACCTGGCCTCGGCCCAGGCGAACCTGGACCAAGCCAACGCCAAAGCTGCCGAGCGCACCGTGACCGCGCCCAGCTCGGGCAGCATCGTAGAGCTCAACGCCAAGGTCGGCGCCACGGTGACGGGCGGCATGATTATGGGCGAAGGCGATACGAGCGGCGGCAAGCAGTGCATGCAGATCGCCGACCTCTCCAAGATGAAGGTCACCGTTCAGGTGGGTGAAAAGGATATCGCCAAGATCGCCGTGGGCCAGAGCGCCAACGTTACCTATCCGGCCTTTCCCGATATCGTGAGCCAGGGAACGGTCACGACAATCGCTTCGGTGGCAAACTCCGACGCTAACGGCGGCGGCAGCGTGACCTTTAACGTCGATATTTTGATTGATGCGCCCGACGCGCGCCTCAAGCCGGGCATGACCGCCGAGGTCTCGGTGGTAACCGAACAGCTCGACGATGTGGTGATGGTACCGACTATGGCGCTCATGACCGAGGATGGCGAGCATTATTACGTCAACGTGGCAACCGACGGCGAAAGCAAACAGACCCGACGCGTCAAGGTGACCGTCGTGACGCAAAACGATAACGACGCCGTGGTCGGCAAAACGCAGGTCAAGCGCGACGACCAGGGCAACGAGATCAACGCGGACGTGCCGGTCACCAAGCTGCGCGACGGCGACACCCTTATCGTGGACACTGGCGAAGGCATGACGGCCGACGGCGGCGACTCTGGCAGCATGTCTGCCGATGAGGGCATGTAATGCGTCCCGTCATCGACATCCGCAACGTGCATCGCATTTTTGAGAGCGAGGCCGGCTGCGCCCATATCCTGCACAACGTGAACCTGGCAGTGAATCCCGGCGAATTCGTGGCCATTACCGGCCCATCGGGCTCGGGCAAGTCAACGCTCATGAACATCCTGGGCTGCCTGGACAAGCCGACGGCAGGCGATTATTACCTGCAGGGCCTCAACGTGGCGGAGCTCGACGATGACGAGCTCACCGAAGTCCGAGCCCTGAGCATCGGCTTTGTCTTTCAGAGCATTAACCTACTGCCGCGCCTATCGGTCATCGAAAACGTCATGCTGCCGCTTTCGTACACCAACGTGCCGCGGGCTCAGCGTGAGATGCGCGCCGTCCATGCGCTGCAAGCCGTCACGCTGCCGGTCGACCACTGGGACCACCGCATCTCCGAGCTCTCGGGCGGGCAGATGCAGAGAGTTGCCATCGCGCGCTCCCTCGTCAACGACCCGCCCATCATCCTGGCGGATGAGCCGACGGGAAACCTGGACTCCGCCACCGGAGCACTCGTGATGGAAACCTTCCACAAACTTCAGGAACGCGGCAAGACCATCGTGCTCATCACGCATGATCCCGGTATCGCCGCCGAGGCCGACCGTGCCGTAACCATTCGCGACGGCCGGATTCACGACGGCGCGTACATCGCGCACGCGCCGCAGACCCTGCGCGGCGTCATTGATAACCTGCCCATGATTTACGCAGACGCCAATCCGACGAAAGGAGTGAAGGCATGAGCACGCGCGATCTCATCCAAGAAGCCCTTCACTCCCTCGAGGCCAACAAGGGACGCAGCCTACTCACCATCCTGGGCATCGTCATTGGCATCGCCTCCGTCATTGCCATGACCTCGCTTATCGGCGGTATCCAAAACAGCCTGGTCAACAGCCTGGGCCTCAACGCAGCGCGTATGGTGCAGATCTATTCGTCGCAAGAGCTCACCGAATCGGACGTTGAGAAGCTTCGCAAGATGGTGCCGCAGATCGAGCAGATCGGCATCGTGGACAGCGCCTATACCGAGTACAAGGCCGGTGACAAAAGCTATACCGTCATGGCGCAGGGCGTCGATAGTGACATGCTCGACGCGGTGAGCGCCAGCAAGCTTGTCGCGGGACGCACCTACACCCAGGCCGAGTCCCAATCTGGCGCACGCGTGGCGCTCATCAGCCGTGGCGGCGCTGATCAGCTGTACGGCAACGAGCAGGACGCGCTCGGCAAGACCATCAAGGTGTCGAACGGCGAGGTGCAGATTGTCGGCGTTATCGACGGCGGCAGCGACTCTATGGGCTCGCTCACGCTATACATGCCGCGCGAGACCATCTCGGGTCTTTTTGGCGACGAGAACCCGTCGTTTCCCAGCGTAACGGCGCTCGCCGCCGAGGGCACGGACATGGATGAGATGTGCAAGACGATTGAATCCAAGGTGCGCAGCATGAAGGGCATCGCGGACGACGACGAGTATGACAGCGTATCGGCGACCTCAATGAAAAGTGCCATCGACGCCCTCAATTCCTTTATGGGCGCGTTTTCGCTCATCATGGGCGCCGTTGCCAGCATTTCGCTGCTCGTGGGCGGTATCGGCATCATGAATATGATGCTCACCAATGTGACCGAGCGCATCCGCGAGATCGGTATTCGTCGAGCTTTGGGTGCGAGCCGTCGCGATATCACCGCACAGTTTTTGGCCGAGTCCTCGGCGCTATGCGTCACCGGTGGCCTGCTGGGTGTTTTGATTGGCTACCTGCTTGCCTGGGGTCTAGCGATGTTCGCCGCGAGCTCTGGCGTGCTTGGCGAGCTCGGTGCCAGCGGTACCATTACGCCGAGTTTTTCGATCGCCACGGTACTGCTGGCCTTTGCGGTCTCCGTCGGCATCGGCGTCATCTTCGGCTTCTATCCCGCCCGCCGAGCAGCAAAACTCGACCCCGTGGAGTGCCTGCGCTACCAGTAATGCACTCCCCCTGAGTTGCGGTGAAATAGGGACTGAATAGGCCGCTAGAAGGCCTATTCAGTCCCTATTTCACCGCAACTCAGGGGGGGATAAGGCGCTAGTGCTATTCGAAACGAGACTCCAGACTCGATAGTCCGTTCAACGTCAGATTGTTAGCAACCTCCGAGATGCGCTCGATGGGCACCGAGCCATCGGAGAGCGCCCACGTGCGGTAAATGCCGATAATGCCCGAAAGCAAAAATGCCAGATAATAGTCGAACATCTCGTCCTTGAGGCCGTGGGGCAGCAAGTCGCGCTCGGCAATCTCATGCTCGAGTGGCACGCGCAAACGCGTCATAAAATCGTCGAGCGGGATGTTTTCAATCAACTGGCGATTGAGCACGAGGTTATTGCAAAGTGCCTCGTTGATGGTCTTAAAAAACGTTGCCGCCGCTCCGAGGGCACGCTCGTTCGTGTCGCCGTCTATGGAAGCAAGCGTTTTCTCGACCGAGTCGGCAATCATCTCCACCACATCAACGGCGATGGCATCGAGCAGGCCGTCAACCGTACCGAAGTGTACGTAAAAGGTCTTGCGGTCGACATTCGCCTCACGCGCGATGGCACTCACCGTAATGTCGGCAAGCGGCTTATCCATCAACAGGCGCTCAAATGCAGACAGGATGGCATTGCGGCTGCGAACAATGCGGCGGTCGAGGCGCGGTTTGCTGGTGGCCATGGACGTGTCCCTTCAGAATGCAGGCATTCATCAACAGATGAGAGTTAATCTACGTAAGAGGATTATCCCCCATCCGGCACAAAAATGCCCGGCAACATGAAGAACGCACGACCAACTGTTACGCCTTAGGGAGTTTCTTTTTGTTCAAAGCAGCCGGGGACACACGGATACCGTCGCCCGTCTGGCGCACATAAGCCTTATGCGCCGGTTTGGCGGCCCCAGAAGCCTTCTGAACATGCTGATTAGGATCCACGGTAACCGCATGCACAGGATGGGGCTTTGCAGGCTTAGAGGACGTCTGAGGCGTTCGTCCGAGCTTGCGCATCACGCGATCCCAGCGTGCATGGATGCTCTCGTTGTGAGCGCTCTTAAGGCCCAGCAGGGGCGCGGCCAAAATAGTCGGCGCGATAAACGTAATGAGGCGCCACAGCAGATAACCGGCGGTCGACGCCGATCCAAAGAAATGACCCAGGAACAGCGCGAAGCCGCCCTCGGCACCGCCGGTGCCACCGGGCAGGGGAACAGCAGAGCTCAGGAGTTGAACAAAGGCGCTCGCGGCCATGACCGAGAAAAAGTCGACTTCGTGGTGCCCAAAGGCAAGCATCAGGAAATACGGCACGAGATAGAAAAACGCGAGCTGCAACATGGTGATGACCACCGTGAGCAGCATGGACGAAAAGTGACCGGCCGAAAGCTTGAACTTCTCGGAGAACGAGTAGATTTCGCCGTCGACAAACGTACGCCAGCCCTCGATCTTGATGGCCGAGACGCCCATTCGCTCGAGCCAATTGATGATGCAGTGCGCGACGCGCGTGACGGTCTTGGGCATAAGCGCGACGGCAAAGATGCCGAGCAGAATGCAGCAGTGACCGCCAAAGCTAAAGACGCACAGCAGCGTCATGTCGCCATAGCGCTCGGCGAAAAACGGCATGCGGGCAAGCAGCAGAATGGCGCCCCAGGCAACGAGGCCAAACTGATACACGATAAAGCGCGTGAACTGCGTGGCACCGGCCTCGCCGACGTTTTGGCCTGCCTTGGTCAGGCGGTAAATCTGGGCAGGCGTGGAGCCCATCATCATGGGCGTTAGGTTGCCAAAGAAGATACCGCTCGCCTCGACCGAAATCAGGTCGCGAATGCCAACGGGCGAATTGGGATCGAGCCAGACAGCGATCGCATAGGCAACGATGCCAAAGAAGAGGTACAGGAACATGCAAAAGCATGCAGCAACGAGCCACGGGGCTTGGACGCTCGACATGGCGGCCCAGAACTGTCCCATCTGACCGGTCACGACCAGATAGACGATATAGCCAACCAGCACGACGCCGATAAAAATGGCACCGCGACGTGCACCCTTGTTGTCATCGCCGCCCGAGGCCTCAACCTCGACCTGGGGCTTAGATGTATGCTGAGAGGACTCCTTCATGAGGCTCCTTCTGACCGTCCAAATATCTTGCATATTGTACCCGCAAGGGCCACAAGCAGAACGTAAAGCTATGGGCCAAATGGGAATTGCAGATGGTTTGCTCGTAAATAAAAAACCCGAACTTCCGTGGGAAGTCCGGGTATCAGATTCATGGTAGCCCGTACCAGATTCGAACTGGTGATCTCCGCCTTGAGAGGGCGGCGTCCTAAACCGCTAGACGAACGGGCCATAAGCCTCAGCAGAAAAGAAGTGGTAGCCCGTACCAGATTCGAACTGGTGATCTCCGCCTTGAGAGGGCGGCGTCCTAAACCGCTAGACGAACGGGCCACATGACATCTGCACTGCCGTGATGCGAGGAAATATATTACGAGACAAAAAACGCGAGCGCAAGAAGAAATTCCAAATTGCCGAAAAATTGTCGGCAGGTTATGGAACGCGCAGGTCATCTGGGTCGATAATTTGGGATGGAGCCAAAGGATGATTATTCTGGGACGGGGATTTAAAAATCATTGTGTACCTAATGATTTTTAAATCCCCGTCCCAGAATAATCATCCCTAGAAGGCTACCCCAGGTTGAGATGAGCCAGGAGTGCTTCGCGCTCGTTGGGGATGTTATCTTCGATCACTGCGTCGAGGGCGGCGTTGAGCAGCTGCCCCATTTCCGGCCCGGGCTTGACGCCGGCGCGGATCAAATCCCCACCATTGATAGCAAGCATCTTGAGCGTATAGGGCTCCCCCGCCGCCAGCAACTCGCGTGCCAGAGCGCGCATCTCCTCGATCGTCTCGACGTAATAGAAGCACGAGGGCGCCTTGCCGAGCGTGTCGGCACGCTTAAGGTCCATGAGCTCGTCCATCAGACGCGGCGTATCGACGCCCTCGCCCGAAAGCGCGCGCATCATATTGAGCAGACAGGATCGCTCGGGACGCAGAGGCTTGTCATGGTATTTGATCAGCAGGCACACATCGCGCACCAAATCGTGCGAGAGCGCCAGACGATCCATAATGGCACGTGCCTTCTTGGCGCCGAGCTCGGGATGACCGTAGAAGTGTCCACTGCCGGCGTGATCGACCGTAAAGCAATCGGGCTTGGAAACGTCGTGCAAAAACGCCGCCCACATAAGGCTCGAAGAGGGCGCAACACCATCGCACAGCGCCAGCTCCCCTGCCACCGTCAGCACGCGGGCGATATGCTCGTAGACGTTAAAGGCATGATAGACACTGCGCTGGTCAAACCCGCGGGCGGGCGTGAGCTCGGGCACGGCGGCGCAAACAAGCTCGGGGTAGCGCAGCATGGCGTCTCCCCCGTGGCCGGTCGAAAGGATGCCCTCGAGCTCAATACCCACGCGCTCGCGTGCCACGGCATCGAGCAGCGGCGCACATTCGGCCAGCGCCTGTTTGGTCGCGAGTTCAATCATAAAATCCAGACGGCAGGCAAAACGCACCGCGCGCAGCATGCGAAGCGCGTCCTCGTTAAAACGACGCTTGGGATCTCCAACGGCACGGATGAGCTTGCGCTTCAGGTCGCCCTGGCCATCGTAGCGGTCGACAAGACCGCGCACGGGATGCCAGGCCATAGCGTTAACGGTAAAGTCGCGGCGCGCCAGATCGTCCTCAAGCGACGCCGCACGCTCCACACTCTGGGGGTGACGGCCATCGGTGTAAAAGCCGTCCAGGCGGTAGGTGGTGACCTCAATGCGCTCGTCATCGCAAATGGCCGTGATGCCGCCAAATTTAATGCCCGACTCAACCACGACAATATCAGCCGCCTCGAGCGCCGCCTTGGACTCCTGCCACAGGCCGCTGCAACACATGTCCACATCGTGGCTGGGGCGCCCCATCAGGGCATCACGTACCCAACCGCCTACGTACCAAGCCTCAAGACCAGCCGCCTCAAGCGCGCGTAGGACGCGCAGGGAGGCATCGGTCGGCTGCGTACCGTTGAGCGAAACATTGCACATGCCTAAGGCCTCCTGCACTTGCGAGCGTAAATCGATGGTTCTCAAGAAGTCTAACAAGAAACGGGAAAGCGCGCACACGCAATCGCGTCGTCGATTCGATAAAACGAGACAGCAGACGCCATATACGTTAAGCGCGCAAAAAACACCCGCCTCGGAGATCCAAAGCGGGTGTTCGGCAACGATGTATCGATGCGGCTAGCAGACCTGACGAACTTCGATGTTCTTCTTGTATTCGTCCACCTTGGCAAAATCGCCCAAGCCCGGGCACTCGACCACGTTGGCGCCGGTGGCCATCGAAAGGCGCAGGGCGTCCTCGACGCGCTCGGGGGCGTCGTGCCACACGGACAAGAAGGCAGCAAGCGAGGAATCGCCGGCGCAGACGGTCGACAGGAGCTTGACGTCGAAGGTGCGGTTGGCAAACCAGATGTGCTCGCCGTTGGAGAAATAGGCACCGGCGCCGCCGAGGGTCAGCAGCACATTCTTGGCGCCCTTGGCGTGCAGCTCGGCCATCGCGCCCTTGACGGACTCGTCATCGCCACCGCTCACCTTAATGCCAAAAATGTCGAGCAACTCGTCGTCGTTGGGCTTAATGAGCAACGGCTCCATGGCAATGAGGTCGGCAAGCTGATGGCTCGAGATGTCGAGCACGAACTCGGCGCCTTTCGCCTTGACGCGACGCAGGACCTCGGCCAGGAAACCCTCGGAGGTGTTGGGGGGCAGCGAGCCGCTGATAACCAGGCAGGTCATGTCGTCGAGCGAATCAATAAGCTCAAACATTTCCTGCTCGTTGGCCTCGTTAATGGCGGCACCGGCATTAACCATGTTGTACTCGGTGTCGGGACCGGCGTTGAGGAACACGTTGACACGCGTGATGCCGTCAGTCCACACGGGCTTGACGGGCACGCCCAGGGCCTCGGCGCCCTTGACAATAAACTCGCCCGAGAAGCCGGCGAAGAAGCCCAGGATTGTGGTGTCGACGCCGTAGTGGTCGAGCGTAAAAGAGACGTTGAGACCCTTGCCGTTGGGGGTGTAGACCGCGTTACGGGTGCGCGTAACGGTATTGGCGGAAAGGCCGTCGCAGGCGATGTTGTAGTCAATAGCGGGGTTTGCAGTGAGCGTGTAAATCATGAATGTTCCTTTCACGAAGCAACGTGTTAATGAAAGTATATTCCACGCTTCGGCAAAAGGCTACAACAACTCGGCGAACGGTGTGGAAGCGGTGAAGGTCAGTTTCATCTCACTTTTCCCACGAAAAAAACGGCGCCCAGACCGAAGTCAGGGCGCCGCATGCGCACGAATTTGTCGCGTCTCGCTTACTTGCGATCGAGCTTGCGGACAGCAACGCGCTTGCTGTACTCGTCAACGTGACCAAAGTCGCCAATGCCCACGGACTCGGCAACGTTGGCGCCGGTAGCCATAGCGAGCTTCATGGCCTCCTCGACGTTGTCGCGATCCCTGTACCACTTGTGCAGGAACGCAGCGAGGGTGCAATCGCCAGCGCAGACGGAAGAGACCAGCTTGATGTTGAACTCACGCTTGGCGTACCAGATGTCCTCGCCGTTGGAGAAGTAGGCGTCGCCGCGGCTACCACGAGTGAGCAGCACGTTCTGGACGCCGGCGTCGTGGGCGAGCTTCATGGCAACGCGGACCTCGTCGTCGGTGTCGACCGGCACACCGAAGATGGCCTTCATCTCGTGATGGTTCGGCTTGATGAGCAGCGGCTTCTTGTGAGCGAGCTCCTTGAGCTTGTCGGAGGACAGGTCCAGGACGACGTCAGCACCACGGGCCTGAGCGTGCTCCATGACCTGAGTCAGGAAGTCGGGCGTAGCTTTGGGAGGCACGGAGCCGGAAACGATCAGGCACTCAAGGTCGCCCGCGGTGTCCAGGATGTTGTAGAGCTCCTTCTGGTGCTCCGGCGTAATCGGGGCGCCGGGGTTAAGGATGCCGTACTCGTGCTGGCCATCGTTGACGTAGGTGTTGATGCGCGTGATGCCGTCGGTCCAGACCGGGCGGCACAGGCAACCCAGGTTCATGACCTCCTCGACGATGAACTTGCCCGTGAAGCCGGCGAAGAAGCCGAGCGCGACGGTGTCGACGCCCATCTTCTTAAAGGCAAAGGACACGTCGAGGCCCTTGCCGTTAGCCGTGTAGCTGGCCGAGCCGGTGCGGACGTTCTCGTCGGGCTCGAGCGGAGAGCTCGAAACCGTCATGTCGACAGCCGGGTTAGCGGTTAGCGTGTAGAACATTTACAGTACCCCCTGTATATGTGAGGGCCGCGTGGCCGGCCCATTCCAACCACGCGGTTACCTCTGATACCAAATTAGCGAGCTGCGGACTCGAGCAGCGCCTTGACCTCGGCGGCGGTGTTGCAGGCGAGTGCCTTCTCGGCGAGCTCGTCGCACTCGGCCTTGGTCCACTGGCTGATGGTCTTGCGGGCGCGCAGGATCGACGGAGCGCTCATCGAGAACTCCTCCAGGCCCCAGCTGATCAGCAGCGGCTCAAGCAGCGGATCGGCAGCGGCCTCGCCGCACATGCCGACCATGATGCCGGCCTTCACGCCGCTCTCGATGATGTTCTTGAGCGAGCGGAGAACGGCGGGATAGTACACCTGGTACAGGTTGGAGATGGTGTCGTTGCCACGGTCGGCGCACATGGTGTAGCCGATCAGGTCGTTGGTGCCGATGGAGAAGAAGTCGGCGACCTCGGCCAGACGGTCAGCGAGCAGCGAAGCGGCAGGCGTCTCGACCATGATGCCGACCTCGATGTTCTCGTTGAACTTACGACCCTCTTCGGTCAGCTCGGCCTTGCACTGCTCGACGAGCTCCTTGACGGCCACGACCTCCTCGACGCAGGTGACGAGCGGGATCATGATCTTGACGTCACCAAAGGCGCTGGCGCGCAGCAGAGCGCGGAGCTGGACCTTGTACTGGTCGGGGTTGGCCAGGCAGTAACGCACGGCGCGGAAGCCCATGAAGGGGTTGTCTTCCTTGACCATGTGCAGGTACGGGATCTCCTTGTCGCCGCCCACATCGAGCGTGCGGATGATGACCGGAGCACCCTTGAGCGCGCTGGCGACCTTGCGGTAGGCGTTAAACTGCTCCTCCTCGGAAGGAAGCTCAGCGGAGTCCATGAACAGGAACTCGGAGCGGAACAGACCGATGGCCTCGGCATCGTGATCGAGCGCGTTGGGCACGTCATCGGGGTTACCGATGTTGCAGGCGATGATCTTCTTGATGCCGTCGGCAGTCACAGAAGGCTTGCCGCGGAAGGCCTCGAGAGCCGCCTTCTCGGCAGCGAAAGCCTCGGCCTTGGCGGTGTAGGCGGCGAGGGTCTCCTCGTCGGGATCGGCCTCGACGACACCCTTGCCACCGTCGACGACAACGGTCATGCCGTTGCGCAGTGCGGTGCAGCTGTTGGCAACCGAAAGGACAGCCGGGATCTCAAGGGCGCGCGCGATGATTGCGGAGTGCGACGTGCGGCCACCGGTCTCGGTGACGATACCGGCAACGTGGGCCTTATCGATCGTAGCGGTCATGGACGGAGTAAGGTCGTGCACGACAACGACGGTGTTCTCGGGCAGGACGGAGAGGTCGACGACCTCCTTGCCCAGCAGCTCGGCCAGAATACCGGTGCGGATGTCGGCGATGTCGGCCGCGCGCAGACGGAACATCTCGTCGTCCATGGACAGGAACATGTTCTCGAACATGGTCGAGGTGTCCATGAGCGCCTGCTCGGCGCAGGTGCCGCCGTCAATAGCGGCGTTAATGGCGTCGGTCATGCCCGGATCCTGAGCCAGGACAATGTGCCCGCTCATGATCTCGGCCTCGGCCTCGCCCACCGTCTCCTTCATGTGGTCGGCCTGAGCCTGGGTCTTCTCGCAGAAGACCGAAAGAGCAGCCTGATAACGCTCCTTCTCTGCGGCCGAATCAGCAACCGCGTGCGGTTCAAACGTCAAGTCGGGATCGACGGCGACCATGACGGTGCCGATACCGATGCCCTCGGATGCGTTGACTCCCTGATACATTCCCATTCCTCTCTCCGTGTCATGTGATAAAGCGTTTTGCCATATCCATGACAAAAGAGCGCAGCTACCTTGAACAGGTCACTGCGCCCCTAAGTATGAACTTAATTGTTCAACATGCGACCCGTTTGAGTTCTACTCGCCAAGACCGCTCTTGATGAGCTCAATGGCAGCAGCCAGAGCCTCGGCCTCGTCAGCGCCGTCGCACTTGACCTCGACCTCGGTACCGCAAGGGATACCAGCAGCCATGAGGGCCATCGGGGACTTGCCGTTGACCTCCTTCTCGGGGGTGACGACCGTCACGTCGCAGGCGTACTTGCCCATGGTGGAGGCGAAGAGGCCGGCCGGACGCATGTGAAGACCCTGCGGATTGACGAGGGTAGCCTTCTCAGAAACCATAATTGACTCCTTTTTTGTGTTTAACCCCTGTCATGCATGCGGCAGGAGTCAGATTCACGACGTTGTTTATATTAACTCACATCAAACGGTTTTTCATTATGTTTCGCACGAATTGTTGGACAGATGTGTTTGTCGTCCGCTTGCTCGCCCACAGGGGGCCGGGCGCGGCCAGTGAGATTTCCTGCTCTACAGTCCTGCTCGCACGAAGAGCACATTAAGTGCTCTTCGGCTCGTGCGGAACTCGCGATAAATCTCACTGGCAGCGCCCGGCCCCCTGTGGGCGAGCAAGCTGCGGAAACACAGTCGGTCCAGAGCAATATCGTGCGAACGGAATTCTGGCTGATTTTTTGTTCGTCTGGTTGATCTAGTTGATGGGGTTTATCTATACCCTTTTGTAAGTTGCGGTGAAATAGGGACTGAATTTGGGGTTGAATCGTTTAAACAGTCCCTATTTCACCGCAACTTATGGGAGGGGTAGAAAAAGGCGGAGGCCCTGGTGAGGGTCTCCGCCTTTGTTACAAGGGGCGATGTTATTCGCGTACCGTGGAATTAGACCAGGCGGGCGTTGATCGTCTTGGCGATCTCGGCGGCGTCGGTGGAACCCTTGACGGTGGCACGGAAGTCCTCGTCCATAAGCGCCTCGGCGACCTTGGACAGGATCTTGAGATGCGTGGTGCCAGCCTGAGCGCCCGGGATGAGCAGGGCGATGGCAACGTTGACGGGAGCGCCGTCCATGGTGTCCCAACCGGTCACGCCAGAATCGTCCTTGACGACGATGACGGCAGCCTCGGTAATGGCGTCGGACTTGGCATGCGGGATGGCGAAGCCCTCCATCATGCCCGTGGTGCCCTCGGCCTCGCGGGCCAGGAAGGCGTTCATCACGGCGTCGGCGTCGCCGGCGATACCGGCCTTGACGGCCTGGTTGGAGACAAAGCTCAGGGCCTCGTCACGAGAAGCGAAGTCCTCGGCGACAAAGACGTTCTCGACCTTCACGAAGTCGGAAGCCTCGGCCTTGGGGGCCTCGACAGCAGCGGCCTTAGGGGCCTCAGTCGGCTTGGCTGCAGGAGCGGCCTTCTGGTTCTTCTCGAAGTCATACTTCTTGAAGGCGACGAACAGGATGCCACCGACCACGGCGCCGATGAGGATCGCGAGGACCCACTGCGGGCCGTTCTCGACAACGGGCAGGACCAGGAAGCCGCCGTGGGGCGCCGGATCGTGAACGTTGAAGAAGATGGTCAGGATGGAAGCGATGGAAGAACCGAGCATCATGATGGGCATGACGGGCCAGATGTTCTTGGTCATGAACGGAATGGCGCCCTCGGTGATGTGGGTGCAACCAAGGATAAGGTTGACGATACCGGCGTCATGATCCTCCTGGCTGAAGTACTTCTTGCCGACAACGACTGCGAAGGTGGTGATCAGCGGCGGAACGATGCAAGCGGCGGAGACGGCAGCCATGAAGTTGGTGCCGAAGTTGTAGGTCTCGGTGCCGACGCCAGCTTCGAGAGCGGTGCCGAGCAGGAAGGTGCCAGTAGCGTAAGCAGCCTTGTTGACCGGGCCGCCCATATCAAAGGCGCACATGCAGCCGATGGCCAGGCCAAGGATCACCGGACCGGAGTTACCGAGGCTCTGCAGGAAATCCATCATGCCCTGGTTAATGGCAGCCATGGGGCCGGAAATACCGAGCATGACCAGGCCGACGATGGCGGTAGAGCAAAGCGGATACAGGAAGATTGCCTTCAGGCCATTAAGGCTCGCGGGAATTTTAGAGAAAACCTTCTCGAGCAGCAAAATGACATAGCCGGCGAGGAAGCCGCCGACGATGCCGCCCAGGAAGCCAAAGCCCACACCCGAGCCTCCAGCGTCGATCATGCCGGTATCGGCGTTAACGGGCAGACCCTGGATGGCAATCATACCGGCAACAAAGCCGGGGACGAGCGCCGGGCGCTTGCCGATAGACTCGGCGATGTAGGCGGAGAGCACCGGAACCATGAGGTTCATGGCGATACCGCCGATAATCTTGAGCATCGCGGCAAAGCTGTTGTAGTCGGCAGCCGTCGAATCAAAGGACGTGATGCCCCACAGGAACGAAATGGCGGTCAGAACACCACCGGCAACGACGAAGACCAGCATGTGGCTGACGCCGTTCATGAGGTGCTTGTAAATGACGTGACCGATGGACTCCTTCTCCTCGACCTCGTCCTCGACATCGGCGGCAGCGGCAACCGTGTCGTCGCCCTTGGCGGCGAGCGCGCGGTCAATCAGCTTTCCGGCGGCCTCGACGGACAGGGCCTTGGAAACGCCAACGGAAACCATGGGCTTACCGGCGAAACGCTCAGCCTGGACATCCTTATCGGCTGCGACGACGACGGCCTTGGCACCGGCGATCTCACCCTTCGTGAGCTCGTTCTCGACACCGACCTGGCCATGAGTCTCGACCTTAATGGTCAGACCTCGCTCGGCAGCTGCCTTCTCCAGCGCCTCCTTCGCCATGAAGGTGTGCGCAATGCCGGTCGGGCAACCGGTCGCGGCGATGATGTCAAACTTAGCCATGTGTCCCTCCTTCTTGAGTACAGCGCCCGCGGGCGCTCCCCTATACGCGCTTAAATGCGCGTTTTTCCACACTTGAAAGATACCAACCTACCGTCCGCGTGAGAAGAGACAAGGCGCAATTCTCCGGTGAAAGGTTCTTTCATAACCGTAAACGGTAAGTGAAAGTTTACCATCAACACTTGAAACGGCAAGGTGTATCTTGTAAATGAAACTACCCGTATACTATGGCATGAAAAACGAGTCCGATTTTCATGCCAACCAGGAGCCATCCATGACCGATAGCAGCAAGAGCGCGCTCTCCCTTATTAGCACGCACAAAGGGTACAGCGATTCCGAGCAGCGCATTGTCGACTATATATTGGAGCACCAGTCCGAGGCGCCGCGTCTGACAGCCGCCCAGCTCTCACGAGCCGCTGCCACGTCCGAGGCGACGGTTTCACGCTTTTGCCGTAAGCTGGGCTTCGGCAGCTTCCGCAGCTTTCAGTTTTCGTTGGCGCGCGACTTGGAGAGCCAGCGCAACGAGGGCCTGACAGACGAGGTCTCGCTCGACAACATGGAGCAGAGCCTTAAAAATATCCTCGCCGCCAAGGTGAGCGAGCTTAATGCGACCATCGACGGCATTGATCACGACACGTTGGCCGCTGTTGTGCACGCGCTTAAGAATGCCGGCGTTATTGAGTTCGCCGCCGTGGGCAATACGAACGCAGTCGCGCTCGATGCGACATTTAAGTTTTCGCAGCTGGGCCTGCGCTGTATGGCGAGCACCATCAGCGAGACATCAATCGGCTTTGCGCTCACGTTGCGCCCCGGCGACGTTATCGTGCTAATCTCGAACTCCGGCAAGTCGCGCCGTTTGAATCGCATGGCAAAAGCGGCTCGCGGCTGCGGCGCCACTGTAGTCGTCATCAGCAGCGACAGCAAATCTCCGCTTGCGCGCCTGGCCGACTACACCTTTAATACCGTCAATCACGAGGCACTGCTGACAACGGGCGACTTCGCGTTCTCCAAGATGAGCGCCACAATGATCATAGAGGTCATCTACAACTTCCTGCTGCCCGAAATCGAGGACGCCCGAGAGCACATCAGCTACTACGAGGAGCTCATCCAGCCGGATAAGGTCGTGGAGTAGGTAAATTGGGGAGCCGATAGACGCCTCTCGCCACGAAACCCGCCCCATCTACTACGTTTTATCCGTATGGCCCAACCACATACCGAAAATAGAGAAAACCGCAGGCGTTCTACCTGCGGTTTTCTTTTTGCAATTCTTGGCGTGGTTGCCGATAGTCTATTAAACGTAGTAGATAGGCCGGTTTCGTAGCGATCGGGTCGGGCATGTATGTGGCGGCTCGGCCTAAGCACGCGCTTCTTCGAGCATCTGCTTTGCGTGGGCCAAGCTTGCCTCGGATTGATCGCCGCTCAGCATGCGGGCGATCTCGGCGGTACGGGCATCGCCGGTCACCTCGTCCAGGTGCGTTTGGGGAACATCGCCCGGCTCTTTACTGACCACGTAATGCTTGTCGGCCATGACCGCAACCTGCGCCAGGTGGGTTACGACAATGACCTGATGCGTGGCGGCAAGATCGGCCAGCACACCAGCAAGAGCACGAGCCGTAGAGCCGCCGACACCAGCATCGACCTCGTCGAACACCAGTGTATCCACGCCATCCGCGTTGCCGAGGACAACCTTGCTCGCCAGCATAACGCGGCTGAGCTCGCCACCCGACGCAATACGGCGCAGGGGACGCGGCGTCAATCCAGCGCCGCTGCGATACAAAAGCTCATAGCTCGAAGGGCCAGCAAGCGTCCACTCGGCGCGGGGAAGATCACGCGACTCCCAGACGAGTTCGGCGCCCCCCATTTCCAGACGCGCCATTTGGCGGCCAACCTCATGACAAAAACGCGGGGCCGCCGTATTGCGTGCACGTTTAAGCGCCTTGGCGGCGGCGAACAGTTCATGCTCCGCTGCGCCAAGCGCTTCACGCGCCTTCTTGATCTGCCCATCACCATCGTCTACCAGCGACAACAGCTCTTGTGAGCGATCGCGCATGGCAAACACGTCATCCATGGTAGGACCCCACTGACGCAGCAGGCCCTTGAGGTCTGAATATCGCTCGCGCATGCGAGCGAGCTCGCGAGGGTCAAACGCAACGCCATCGCGATAAGCACGCAGCTCGTTGGCACAATCCTCAAGTGAGATGCAGGCATCCGAAAGTGCATCGGCGATGTCACCGAGCTTGCGGTCAACGGTCGCCATGCGTGAAAGCTCGGCAACGGCGCCATTCACGGCATCGAGCGCTCCCCCTTCGGCAGCAAGCGATGCATGGGCCTCGTTGGCCGTCGCAACCAAGACCTCGGCGTGCTCCGAGCGCGGCAGCAGCTCCTCGAGCTCCTCGTACTCGCCTGGCTTGGGGTCGACCTCGGTGATACGCTCAAGAGCAAAACGCGCTTCCTCGACGCGACTTCCCTGCGCGCGTGAGGCTTCCTCCACACGGCGAAGCTCCTTGGCGGCGGCACGCGAAGCCTTAAAGCAGGTGCGATACTTCTCGAGCGCCTCAAGCGCCGCGCGCCCAGCCCAAGCATCGACCATGGCAACATGGTGCGCCGGGTCGAGCAGACGCTGATGTTCATGCTGGCCGCATAGATCCATCATCACGCCAACGCGCTCCGAAAGCTCGCGCACGCTGGCGATGCGGCCGTCAATTTTTACGCGGCTGCGGCCCTCGGCAGAAAGGCTGCGCTGTACGGTAAAACCCTCCGTGTCGTGCGGGCCGTCAAACAGGCGCGCCTCGACGCTGGCAAGCGCCTCGCCCTCGCGAACCGTCGACGAATCCGCGCGCTCGCCCAAAATGAGCTTGAGCGCCGAGAGCAGCGCGGTCTTGCCAGCACCGGTCTCGCCGGTCAGGACGGTCAAGCCGGTACCCGGAACCAACGTCGCCTCGCGAATGAGCGCGATGTTGGAAACCTGCAGTTCATCGATCATGGCGCACTCCATAGAACACGCGGCTCACCGAGTTATAGAAGCTCTCGGGGCCGTAATCCAGCAGCAGCACATCGCCGGGACCGCGACGAACAGCCACGCTCTCGACCGTGCCATCGCAGGTAATAAACTGTCCGTCGATAGCGATGGCAGGCACGCTCGGGCGATCATCGGACATAAAGATTTCGACGACATCACTCGGCGAGGTCAAGAAGGCGCGAGCCTGAATGGTATGCGGAGCAATCGGCACGCAAACCATGCCCGTGTAATCAGGGCTGACGATAGGGCCGCCGGCGGAAAGCGCATAGCCGGTGGAGCCGGTCGCCGTCGACACGACGACACCGTCACCGCGCAGGCGATCGATATGATGGCCGGACACCGTGATGTCAAACTCGACCATATCGGACAGGGGCCCACGCGTGAGCGCCATATCGTTGAGGGCGAACGAACGCACGACATCCTTCGTGCCGTCATCGCGCACCGAGACGATATCCGCGGCGATGGTGGCGCGGCGGCTCACGTGGAGCTCACCGGACAGGGCATCGCTCACAACCTGCAAAATATCGCGTTCCTCGGGACTGGCCGCCGTCAAAAAGCCCAGGTGGCCATAGGAAAGACCCAAAATGGGAATCTCGCGGTAGTTGAGAATACGGGCGGCGCGCAGCAGTGTGCCGTCGCCGCCGAGCGTGATGACCAAGTCGGCATCGTCAACATCGGGCGTGCTCTGGATCTTGGAGCGCTGGTCGGCAGCCCATGCAACCTCGTAGCCCTGGCGCGTCAGCCAGAGCTCGAGCATCAGGCCGCTCTCGACCGCCTCTTGCTTGTAGTAATTGGGAACCAGAAAGACCTTCATAGCGTTGCCGCTTTCTCGCTCAAAGCCGATACCTGGGATTGCAACTCATCTTCGGCGCGCTCGCCGGGGGCAAACCTCGTGCCGTACAGGAAAAACTCAACGTTGCCCTTAGCGCCATGGATTGGCGACACGCACACATCGAGCGGGAACAGGCCCTTGGCGGCAAAGAGCTCAATCGCCGCCACGAGTGTATCGCGGCGGACGGCAGGGTCGGTCACGATACCGCCCTCGCCCACCAGCGCAGCCGGCGCCTCAAACTGCGGCTTTACGAGCGTGCAAAACGAACCCGAAGGCTTCAGGCACGCCAGCACGGCGTCGATGATATTCGCGATACTCGTAAACGACACATCGCACACAGCCAGGTCAATAGCAGCGCCGTAGCCGAGCTCGGGCAACTGCGTCACATTCGTGCGCTCGTGGAGCGTCACGCGATCGTCTTGGCGCAGCGACCAATCAAACTGGGCACGGCCCACGTCGACCGAGACAACGGTCGCGGCGCCGCGCTTGAGCAGGCAATCAGTAAAGCCGCCCGTGGAGCATCCCACATCGAGGCAAGCAAGGTCCGTCGGATCGATCCCAAACGCATCGAGCGCGCCCTCGAGCTTAAGGCCGCCGCGCCCAACATACGGGATGCGCCCCTTAACGTGCAGTGGCAGGCCCGGCGTCACCTTGAGCCCCGGAGAGGTCAAACGCTCACCGCCACTCGAAACCAAGCCGGCCATAAGAGTGCGAAGGGCATCCGCGCGATCGGCGCAGATGCCCCGTGAAATCAGTTCGTCATCGAGACGCACGCGTTTCATGAATGCCATCAACCATTCGTATCCGGAGATGCAGCCTGTCTATCTTGGGACTCGTTTGCCGCATCCTCATCGTATTCCTGCTCGAGCTTGTCGGCCTCACGCGGCGTCAGCTCAAACTTGTCGACCATATCGACCGCTCGGGAGCCCAGCTCAATCGCCTCGTCAAACAAATCGAGCGAACGCTCCAAGGACGTATCCTTGGAGCGAACGGTGGCGATGATCTGGTCCAGGCGATCCGAGATCTCATCGAAGTTGCGGACGGAACCCTCTGGCATGGCTACTCCTCGACGGAGTCGGCCTCGACGGCCCCAGCAGCGTCCGCATCCTCGTCAAGTACACCGGCGGCAGCCTGAGCAGCAGCGACCTTGGCGGCTGCCTCGGCAGCCTGTGCCTCCTCACGAGCACAGTCCTCGGCCAGCAGCCCCTGGTACAGGTCCTCGCCCGGCAGCTCCTCGCTGCGAGCGATCTTGCCCAGCACGCCGTTGACAAACGATGCGGACTGGTCGGTACCATAGGCCTTAGCGATCTCGACGGCCTCGTTGATGACGATGGCGTCCGAGACCTCCTCGTCGGTGAGGAAGCGCATCTCGTAGACGGCGATACGCAGCAGGTTGCGGTCGGCACCGGGCATGCGCATAAGATCCCAGTTCTTGGCGACGGCGCGCAGGGCACAATCGATGCGATCAATGTGCTCGTAGGCACCGCGGCAAAGCTCCAGCGCATAGGGGTCGAGGGGACCCTTCGAGATCAGGAAATCGCCCTCGAGGACGCGCTCGAGCGGGCTGTCCGTGGCCTCGGCCTGGAACAGCAGCTGCAGCGCCTGACTGCGGGCAAGCGTGCGCCCGCGATAAACCTTAAGGCTCAAAGGTTACTCCTTGGGGAAAACGAGGCCGTCGATGCAAACGTCAACGCGCTCGACCTCGACGCCCACCTGGGCATCGATGGCGGCGACCACGGCGGCGCGAACGGCCTCGGCGAGCTTCTTGAACGGATAGCCAAAGAACACCACGACACGCACGGTGAGTGCGAGCTTGTCGCCGACGACCTCGGCCTCGACCGCCGGCTCGGAAGCCGGGGCCTTGGACGAGAGCATCATGGAGACAAGGTTGGTGGCAAGGTCCTTGACGCCAACGGAGGCGATGCCCTCGACATCCGACACGGCGCGCGAGACGATGGCGGTCAGAACATCGGGCGAAATGCCGATGCCGTCAATCTTGATTTCCTGGGGCATGAGTCCTCCTAGAAGAGTTGGTTGCTAGACGCGGGAGACGAACTTGCCGTCGCGGGTGTCAACCTTGATGACCTCGCCCTCGTTGAGGTACATGGGGACCTGGATGACAGCGCCGGTGTCGATCGTGGCCGGCTTGGTGGAACCCTGGACGGTGTCGCCCTTAAAGCCCGGGTCGGTCTGGACGATGGTGGTCTCGATGAACATCGGCGGGGTCACGCCCATGAGCTCGTCGTCGGCAAAGAGCAGCTGGCAGATGTCGTTCTCGCGCAGCCACTTGGAGTTCTCGCCCACCATATCCTCGGGAACGGGAACCTGCTCATAGGTCTCATTGTCCATGAAGATGTAGTCGGCGCCATCGTTGTAGAGGTACTGGAACTCACGGGTGGTGAGCATGACGCTCTCGAACTTGGTGCCGGCGTTGCAGGTGTTCTCGACGACGCGGCCGCTCTTGATGTCGCGGGTCTTGTAGCGCACGAACGCGCCGCCCTTGCCCGGCTTGACATGCTGGAACTCGACGATGGTGTAGACCTTGTCCTTAATGCGGAGACCGAGGCCGTTCTTGAAGTCGGCGGTAGAAATGGTAGGCATAGCGACCTTTCTTGTTATGGGCAGAACGCACAAGCGTCCAAATTACATACGACCGAAATTATACACTTGCAGAGCTCGCCTGCAGCGAGCGCATAAAAAGAGAACGCGGGGCGTCCGAATCGAACCGGACGCCCCGCCCCAAAAATCTATCGAAATGGGCTAGCAGTCGATGACGTGCAGGTCGTGCGGGGTCTTGGTGAAGGGCTCGTAGCCGTTCTCGGTGACCACGCCGTAGTCCTCCAGGCGCACGCCGCCCACACCGGGCAGATACACGCCGGGCTCCATGGTGATAACCGAGCCGACCTCGATGGTGTTCTTGCTGCGGTTGAAGTTGGGCAGCTCATGGATGTCGATACCCACGCCGTGGCCCAGACCGTGGTTGTAGTAATCGCCATAGCCGGCATCGCCGATGATCTTCTTGGAAAGCTTAAAAATGTCATTGCCCTCGACGCCCGGATGGATGGCGGCGACGCATTCCTCGTGCGTACGGCGCACGAGCGCGTACAGATCGAGCTGCTCCTGGGTAGGCTCGCCCATCACGACGGTGCGCGTCATGTCGGAACGATAATCGCAGTAGCCCGCGCCGTAATCCATGAGGACGAAGTCGCCCTTCTCGATCACGCGGTCACTCGGCACGGCGTGCGGGTTGGCGGTGTTGGGACCGCTCGCCACGATGGAGCCGAAGGCCAGGCTGTCGGCGCCGTTGGCGAACATAAAGTTCTCGAGCTCGTTGCGAACCTGCTTCTCGGTCATACCGGGCTTAATAAAGCCGAGCATGTGCTGGAAGGCGGCATCGGTGATCGACTGCGCATGGCGCATGAGCTCGATCTCCTCGGCGTCCTTGATGGCGCGCATCTTGCGAATGTCGTCATGCATCAGCGGCAACATGCAGGCAACGGAACGATCCTCAAGTCCACGCTGAATACCCTGGTAGAAGTTGATCTGCATATCGTCCTCAACAGCGCAGACGCGACATTTGTTGGCCGCGATCTTACCGGCGACCCAACCGGGGATGGTGCCCTCGTCCATGTCGTAGACCCAGGGACTGCCGGCGGGCGTGTTCTCCTCAAAGCTGTTGAGGTAGCGCGAGTCGGTATGGAACAGGCACTGGTCAGCCGTAATAAACGCCGCGTGCGGGAACTCGAAGGTGTAGTCGAAGACGCCCTTCACGCCCGTGAGCCAACGAAGGTTGGCCTCGTCGCGCACCACGATAGCGTCGTAGCCGCGCTCGACCATCAGGGCACGGACACGCTCGATACGACCGGCAGGACCGGCAGCAAACTCAGACATGCAGATTCCTTTCTTGTTGTCTCAAAAAGTGCGGGACGGGTCTCAACCGAACGACGGAATCGCATGCGATCCGCAACCGATTGAAAACCCGCCCCTCAACATGATACGAAAGACGATGGATGTCAATAAAACTTAGAGAAGTTCTTTGCGAGAAGCCAAGTAGGCGTGAGCATGGCGCTCAAGAACCTCGTCCTCAACGCTCGTAAGACGAATGGCGCCGAGTGCCGCGGGCAGCGGCAACATGCTGCGGTTCGAGCGGACAAACTGCTGCCTACGGAACTCCTCGATATATGCGGCAGGCTCCAGATCGAAGGCAAGCTCCTCGATACCAAAGTCCTCCAGGCAATCATCGACCTCAAAGACGTAATCGATATCGAAATCGCAGGCATCATGTGCTAGGCGCGCCTCAAAGCGCATGCCCTCGGACAACAGCTGGTAGGCAGGGACCCGCGAAGCGGCATCGCCCAAGCAGGCGCGCAGGGTACGCTCCCCCATCTTGCCAAAATCAAGTGCATGGCGGGCGCTCGGGTTCGTGGCCATCAGCACGTCCTTGCGGGCAGTCTGAGACCACTGAATGGCATTGACGAGCGCGACCTCCTCGCCCGCGAGAATCTCGGGGACGGTCTCAGTAAACTGATTCCAGCGGGACTTGCTGCTCGAAAGCATGGTGCCAACAAGTACCGCATAGCCGAGTCTGAGGTCCTCGGGGTCCGCCTCGCGTACAAGGTCGAGGTCACACACGACCAAGCCCGGCTCGGGACGGAACGCGATAGCGGGAAGCGCATTCGCCGACGAGGCGACGAGCGGCTTCATGGTCGTCGCGACCGTGAGCATGGCGTCGAGCGTCGTCGGCAGCAAGGCGCACTCGGTTCGACCGCACCACTGATTGGCACACCAGCAAACGACCGAACAGGTCGCCGTGTCACCGACAGCGACAACAAGATCGTCGCAGGTAATACCGTTAGCCGACAGGGCGCCAAAGACGGTATCGGCATCGGCCAGCGTAGCGCCGGCAGGAGAAACCTCGAGGGCGAGCAGCGACACGGCAAAACCGGCGTCGACCAGCGCATGCTCGACGACCTCGCCAAAACGCTCGGATGTGGCGTCGTTCCAAACAACCATCGCGCGCTTAGGCTTGCCCACAGCCGAGGCAAACATGCGCGACAGCTCCTCGAACGCGCCCAATCCGACGCGGACATCGACACTGCGGTTTTGGAAATTGATAAGTTGACGGCGAATCATAGCAGTCCACGCTCCAAAAGCTTCTCGGCACAAAGGTAGGAAACGTCCTCGAAGGACTTGTTGCGAATATCAAGGGTAATATCGGCGGCTTGGCGATACAGCGGACGGCGATGCTCAAACAGGCGCGCGGCGTGCTCGGGCGAGCGGAAATCGGGCCGGGTATCGGAGCGGCGAATCTGGCGCAACGAGTCCTCAAAGTCGCCTTCGAGGTACACACAGGTACCCATCTCGTGCATCAGTTCAATGTTAACCGGCGTCTCGACGATGCCGCCCCCGCACGATACCAGCAGACTGCGCTCGCTTTGAAGCGAACGGAGTGCCGAGGTCTCGAGCTCGCGAAAACGATCCTCGCCCTCGGTCTCAAAAATCTCGGTCACCGACTTGCCGCAACGACGCACAACCAAACGATCGGTATCAATGAATCGACGCTTGAACATAGTGCCCACGTTGCGCGCAAGCGTCGACTTGCCCGCGCCCAAAAAGCCGATAAAGAAGATATGGTCGCAGCCGTGTTTGATGTGCTGAGACATGGCGAAACCTATTCCTCGCAGGGAAGGTCGCGCAGGGCCCGGCGCTCAAAGATACGGAAGATCTGCGTGTACCACAGGTCCTGGGTTGCCTGCGGCTTGACCAGAATAGTGTCAACACCGGCAAAGTTACCGCTCCACACGTCCGTGTAAAGCTGATCCCCGATTAGCACGGCCTCATCGGCCGTGGCGCCCAGACGCTTAAGACCGACCTTCAGGGCAAAGGGCGCCGGCTTCATGGCATGGCTGATGGCCTCGAGCCCCAGCTCGCGCGCCGATGCCATGACCTGGTCGCGATGCCAGTTGTTGGACACCATGCACAGCTTAAAGCCCTTGGCATGGGCGGCCTCGAGCCAAGCGGAAACCGCAGCGGGAACCTGCTCGGTATCACGCGGCACCAGGGTGTTGTCGCGATCGAGCAGAATGGCGCGCTTGCCGTCGGCCCACAGGGTATCGAGGTCGATGCGGTCGACTGAGGCAACATATCGTTTGGGGCTAAAAATCCTCATGATCAATTCCAAGACTGTTGGTGCTCTTCGTAGGTCTTCGAGAAATACTCCTCGTCCTGCGTAATGTAGAAATACAGGTCATCGGAGTCGGTCGGCTCAAGGGTAGCCTTGAGCGCCTCGAGCGACGGAGAGCAGATGGGCGTGGGCGGCAGGCCCTCGTGCTTATAGGTGTTATACGGGCTATCGCTCTGCAGGTCGTCGGCGGTAACCTCGCCGCCGGTGACATACATCATGGTCGCATCGCTATTGAGGTAACGCAGGCCATCGAGCTTGCCCGCCAGACGGTTATAGAAAACCGATGCCACGTGCGCACGCTGATCGGCGTTAAGGCCCTCGCGCTCGACGATCGAGGCAAGGTTAACGATGTCGTAATCGGACATCTCCACGCCGTAGCGCTCCTTGATTTTTGCCTCGCAGCTGGCAAAGTCAAGCGACTTATACTCGGCGTTGAACTGGTCGAGCATGGCGCGAATCACATCGTCGGCAGACGGGTCCTTGCCCAACGAATAGGTCTTGGGGAATAGAAAGCCCTCGAGCGAATCGTTTGCAGCGCCCTCAAGGAAGCTATAGTCCTTCACATAGTTGGAGGCCTTTGCCTGATTGAGGAAGTCTTCCTTGGAGATACTGTCGTATGCCTTGGCCACGCGATCGGCGACCTGGTCAACCGTCAGGCCCTCAGGGATAGTCAGCGCATCGGAGCCCGCATTGGGGCCTTCCATGAGCTGCTGAACGACCTCGGTCGCGTCCATGAGCGTGGTGAACGAATACTTACCCGGCTTGAGAGACATATCGGCGTTGAGCTTTTTGACCGCCGCGTAATAATCCTTGGGATTTTCGACGATATGGTTCTCAGAGAGAATCGAAGCGATGCTGTCACCCGAGGCACCATCGGGAATCGTGATAGTAACCTGCTGGCCTGCAACGACTTTCGCATCCTCACCGCCAAAGAAGCCCTTAACGGCTGGCACGACAAAGAAAACGATCGCGACAAGCGCAAGCACGGCGGCGACGCCACCGACAATCAAAGGCACCGGGGAGCTTTTCTTTTGGGCACCACGGCGGGCGTGCGTGTTATAGCTCGAACGCGTGGCTGGAGCAACGCCGTGCGAGCCATGAGCATGATGTGCGTGGGAGCGTGATTGCGGGGCCTGCCCCTGCGTGCGCTGGGCAGGAACCTGTTGCTTAAAACGAGCGCCGCCAGCGGGCTGCGCGGGACGAGCGGCGGGCTGTTGAGCAGCACGCTGAGTAGGCTGAGCCGAACGCTGCATCGGCTGCGCCGGGCGCTGGCCAGCCTGAGCAGGGCGCGGCGCGGGCTGCCGTGTACGATTCGGCTGGCGCGGATCGAAAGCGCTAGACATGCGAAACCTCCTCGTTTTTGCGATCGAGCCACGTCTGCAAGAACAGGCTGGCGGCGATCATGTCGATCTTGCCCCTCATCTGCTTTTCGTTGAGCCCCTGCTCTCGCAGGATTCGCTTGGCCTCCTGCGAGGACAGACGCTCGTCCTCAAACTCCAGCGGAAGGTCGAGCTCGTCGGCAATCTTTTGGGCCACGGCGGCGACGCGCTCGGCCTGGGGGCCGGGTTCACCGGCCATGGTCAAAGGACGTCCGCTTACCAGGATATCGGGCTCATAGTCCTCGACCAGGTAGCGAAACGTCTTTGACATACCGGTGACCTCGGCAGCCGGAAGCACCTTGACAGGCATTGCCATCTTGCCATCACGGCTCGAGACGGCAATGCCAATCCTGGTCTCCCCTATGTCCAGTGCGAGCGCGACCACAGCGACTACTTAGGTTCTTAGGCGCCGAGCGCGGTCTTAGCGGCCGCGAGGGCATCGGCGATACCGGCGGCGTTCTTGCCACCGGCCTGGGCCATGTTGGGACGACCGCCACCGCGACCGTCGACCAGGCCCGCAATCTGCTTGATCACGTTACCGGCGTGGAAACCGGCCTTCACGGCGTCATCGGAGCCGGCGGCGAGCAGAGCCGGGGTGCCCTTCTCGGTCACGCTGGCAACAACGCAGGCGACGGGGCCGGCGACCTTCTGGTGCACGGTGTCCCAAACGTTGCGCAGGTCGGCAGCCTCAAGGCCCTGGAGCTCAGCGACGACGAGCTTGTAGCCGTTCAGCTCGACAGCGCCGTCGATGGCACTGGAGATAGCGTCGGAGGAGCCACCGGTCAGCGCCTTCTTGAGCTTGCTAGACGTCTCGCGCAGCTCGGCCTGCAGGTTCTCCACGCGGGCAGGAACCTCGTCGACGCGGCACTTGAGCGCAGCGGCAGCGGCGTCAACGAGTGCCAGGCGGTCGGCCATGTAATCGAGAGCGCCCTTGGAGGTCACGGCCTCGATACGGCGGACATTCGAGCCCGTGGAGGATTCGGAGATGATCTTGAACAGACCGATCTCGGCGGTGTTGGCGGCATGCGTACCACCGCAGAGCTCGCGGGAGAACGGCTGGTCCTCGGCGCCCACGGAGACGACGCGGACGACGTCGCCGTACTTCTCGCCAAACAGTGCGACAGCACCGGCGGCCTTGGCCTCGTCGATGCCCATAACATGGGTCACGACCGGCTTGGAAGCGAAGATCTGCTGGTTGACCAGGTCCTCGACAGCCTTGAGCTGCTCGGAAGACAGGGCCTCGAAGTGCGTGAAGTCAAAGCGCAGGTGCTCGGGCGTCACCAGCGAGCCGGCCTGGGAGACGTGCTCACCCAGGACCTGCTTAAGCGCGGCGTCGAGCAGGTGGGTGGCGGTGTGGTTGCGGCGCAGGAAACCACGGCGCTCGGCGTCGAGCGCGGCAGTCACGGTAGCACCGACGGTCAACGCGCCCTCGGCAACGTGCGCGACATGGGCATACAGGCCGTTGTGGTTCTTGGTGTCGGCAACAGTCAGCGCAACGCCCTCGGCGGAAAGCTCACCGGCGTCACCCTGCTGGCCACCCATCTCGGCATAGAACGGGGTGCGGTCGAGCACGACCTCGACGTCCTCGCCGGCGGCAGCGGACTCAACGGACTCGCCGTTGCGCACGATGGCAACAACCTTGGCGCCCTCGATGACGTCGTTGTCATAGCCGTCGAACTCGGTCGCGGCAACCTTGTCGGAAAGCTCGACCCACACGTCGTTGAAGCTACCCCAGGCATCGCCCTTGGCGTTGGCACGGGCGCGGGCCTTCTGGTCCTCCATGCAGGCGGTAAAGCCGTCCATGTCGACGTCGTGGCCGGCAGCGCCGGCGATCTCGACGGTCAGGTCGATGGGGAAACCAAAGGTGTCGTGTAGCTTAAAGGCAACGTCGCCCGGAAGCACAGCGCCCTCGGCGAGCGCGGCCAGGGCCTCATCCAGGTAAACGCGGCCGTTGTCGAGCGTCGTGGAGAAACGCTCCTCCTCGGAGGCGACGATGCCCTTGACGAGCGCGACGTTCTTGAGCAGCTCGGGATAGGCCTCGCCCATCTGAGCGTTGACTTCGTCGATAAACTTGGTCAGGAAAGCGCCCTCGATGCCCAGCAGGCGGCCGTGGAACACGGCACGACGGAGCAGGCGGCGAAGGACGTACTCGCGACCCTCGTTACCGGGCAGGATACCGTCCGAGATCATAAAGTCAACGGCGCGGGAGTGGTCGGCGATGATGCGCAGGGAGCGGCTGGCGCCGGAGTAATCGTCGGCGTCATAGGTCTTGCCGCTGATTTCCTCACCGAGTTTGATGAGGTGCTGCATTAAATCGCCGTCGTAGTTAGCGGTCTTGTGCTGCATGATAGCGGCCATGCGCTCCAGACCCATGCCCGTATCGAGGTTGCGGTGCGGCAGCTCCGGCATGGAGCCGTCCTCCTGGCGATCGTACTGGGTAAACACGAGGTTCCAGAACTCAAGGAAGCGGTCGCAGTCGCAGCCGGGCTTGCAGTCGGGACTACCGCAACCAACCTCCTCGCCCATGTCAAAGTAGATCTCGGAGCACGGACCGCAGGGGCCGGTGGGGCCAGCGGCCCAGAAGTTGTCGTCCTCGCCCAGACGCGAAATGTGATCCTCGGCAACGCCCAGGGAGCGCCACACGTCGTGGGTCTCGTCGTCCTCGGTAAAGACGGTGAAGTACAGGCGGTCGAGCGGCAGCTTGAACTCCTTGGTGATGAGCTCAAAGGCCCAAGCGCAGGCCTGCTGCTTGGAGACGCCGCCAAAGGAGAAGTCGCCGAGCATCTCGAAGAAGGACAGGTGACGGCCGTCCTCGCCGATGCAGTCGATGTCGTTGGTGCGGACGCATTTCTGGCAGGAGATCGCGCCGATCTCCTTCATGGTCTTCTTACCCTGGTAGTACTCCTTAAACTGGTTCATGCCGGCGTTGGCAAGCAGCAGCGAAGGATCGTCGGGGACGAGGGACGAAGAAGGATAGAGCTTAAGACCGCGCTCCTCAAAGAAGTTGAGGAACTTAGAGCGAATCTCGGCCGTAGTCATTGACGGGTAGTCAGCACTCATAGAGGGAATCTCCTCGGTTTCATATCGAAACAGTTCAAACGTAACGATATTACCATCCCACCGCGCCTGTGCAAAAAAGAGGGCCGCCAAACAGCGACCCTCCAGCGAAAGTGCATGTTATTTAGGACTAAGCAATCCTTTGAAAAAAATGGGTTTGGTAAAATGCTATATAAGAACCATCCGGAAGGAGCGATCGATGAAAAGCAAACGATTTGTCCTGAATGCACTTCTGGTAGTGGCACTTTTAGCGCTCTTGGCCTTCTCCCAATGGTACGCAAACCAACCAGCATTTGGCTACGTACTGTATGCAGTGACGTCCGGCGACAACGCTTATTGCACTCTACGCGCAATTGACGTTCTCTATTTCTATGTAGCCGGCCCCTTATCAATCGCTTTGCTCGTGTTTCTTGTCTTTTACAACATCAAGAAACGCTAACGGGACCTATTTGGAATCCGAATCGTCCATGGAGCCGTCGATGCCGGTTTTGGTGTCGTCGTCCGTATTGGAATCGTCATCCTTGGCGAAGGGGTTCTTGAAAAAGCCTGTCGCGTCGGGCTGAAGACCCGACAGCTTAATCCAGGGATTATCGAGTTCTGGTTTGGGCATAGCCTTAGCCTCCGGCGCAGTCTCGTTGCCGATGAGCTCGGACTCATAGATGAACGTATCGTCTCCAAGCGCGTCATAGGCGGCGACCGGGTTGCCCTCGGCATCGCGATACGGCGTTCCCTTAAACACGGCGCCGTCGTATGCCACGAGCTGGCGACCGGTCTCGTTCTCAAAGTAGTAGACGAAAATGCCCTTGAGGGCCGCGCACAACGGGATGGCGATGACCATGCCGATGGGGCCCATGAGTGCCGAACCAATAACGAGGGCCGTCAGGCTCATGATGGGATGCACCTGGACCGAGCTCTGCATGACCTTAGGCGAAATGACGTTGTCGGTGACATTTTGTGCCACCATAGTCACGATCAAGGTCCATAACGCCAGCATGGGGCTGAACATAAAGCCGAGCACCGTGGCAATCGCAGCGCTCACCCAGGGTCCGACAACCGGAACCAAGTGCATGATGCCGGTAAAGATGGCCATGAGTGCAGCATACGGATGCCCGATGATCGTAAAGCCGATAAAGGCGAGGATGCCACCGCAGATCGACGTTACGACCATGCCACGCATGTAGCCGCCGACCGAGCGCGAAAGAATCGCGACCATAAAACGGTACGAGGTCTCCTTTTCCTGACCAATAATGGTGCAGACCTCGTGGTGCATGCGGGGATAGTCGCAGGCCAACCAATAGGCAAGCACTAAGCCAAGAAAGATAACAAACAGCTGCGACGCGGTATTGGTGATGAGGGGGAATACACCACGGCCAAGCTCGGCGGCAATCTGTGAGACATACTTGGACGCCACCGTGACGAGCGAAGAAAGGTTATCGTCCAGATACTCCTTGAGCGGCGTGTTGTTGAGCGTCTTGGCATGCGAGATCATCTCATTGAGGTCGCCACCAGCAACACGAAGCTGCTCGGGCAGGCGGCTCAGGACTTCCATGATCTGACCAAAGAGAATCGGCGACAAGATGCAAACGACGCCGACGAGCACGGCAACGACCACAATAAGCGCAACAAGCGAACCGATGCCGCGATTCACGCCATGGTGCTCAAGCCAATTGGTGATCGGTGACATCACAAAAGCGATGATGGAACCGACAGCGAGAAACTCGATGACCGGCGCCAGGATGCCCATAAGGTTAAAGATGACGGCGGCGATGACAATGCAGCCGACGACGCCCCAAATGCGCAACGTCAGAATACGGGTATCGCGCAGCGTTCGGTCGGTTTGTTGGGGGTGCTCATTCATGAACGAACCATCACTCCGTCGGGGTCGATCTTGTCCTGAATCTTCTTGAGGGTGCGACGCAGCAGGCGCGAGACCTGCACCTGCGAGATGCCCAGCTTCTTGGCGATCTCGATCTGGGTCATGCCCTTCACAAAGCGCAGCTCGATTACCTCGCGCTCGCGCGGCGAGAAATCGCGAATGGCCTCCTCAATCACCAGGCGGTCATCGGTAAAGTCGAGCTCGTTGTCGTCGTCGGCGTAGCGATCGAGAATCGAAGGCGCATCGTCGGAATCGGACGCACCGGGGGCCTCGATGGGCACCGAGGTGTAGGCCGAGGACGATTCCATGGCTTCGAGCACCTCGTCGACGGTCACGCCCAGGTAATCGGCGATTTCCTCAACCTTGGGCGAACGCTGAAGCTCGTTGGTGAGCTTGTCGGTAGCCTGGTTGACCTTGGCAGAGAGCTCCTGCAAGCGACGAGGCACGCGCACGCTCCAGCCCTTGTCGCGGAAATGGCGCTTAATCTCGCCCAGAATGGTGGGCGTGGCAAACGTCGTGAACTCGAGCCCGCGCTCAGGGTCAAAGCGGTCGATAGCCTTGAGCAGGCCCAGATAGCCGACCTGCAAAAGGTCATCGAGCGGCTCGCCGCGGTTCTTAAATTTGTTGGCAAGAAACCTTACCAGGTTCATGTGGGACATGACGAGCTGCTCGCGTGCATCCGGATCACCGGTCTCCTTATAACGACGAAACAGCTCGCGGGTTTTCTCCTTGTCCCAAGCGGTCTTGCCGCTCCGGGAACGTTCGGTCATATTAGATATCCGCCTTGAGGTCGAGGGAAAGCGTCAGGGGCGCTGTAGTCTTTTCGTAGGAGTCGCACACACTCGCCAAAATGAGCTCGGCATATACGGCAGCCTGGTCATCCTCATCGACAGTCGCCTGGTCGCCAAAGGTAAAGGTCATGCCCACATGGGATTCGTCGACATCGAATTTGATCGAAATATCGTCGGAATCAACGGCCGTGCATCCAAAGATGAAGGCTTCCTCGGCAGCCATACGAATATCCTCGATGCGATCGACGGACATAGAGCACAGGGCGCCGACGTTGGCGGCAGTCATGCGCACCAAGCGCGCGAGACGCGGATCACCGGCAACGCTCAGCGTAATGGGGCAGGTTGCTTCGCTACTCATCGCAGGACTCCTCGGAGGTCTCGGCGGGCGTATAGGTGTAATACTGAGCAGGCTTGGCTGCGGACTTATGAGCCGCATCCGCACCATCGGCGGCCTCGTCCTCAGCCTCACCAATCAGAACGCGCTCGGTAGGCTGCTCGGCCTCGGCGGCGGCAGCGGCGAGCTTGCGATCGGCGTCGGCTGCAGGAGCCTTCACCTTATTGAAGAGCTTCTGCACGGCACCAGCCGCAGAGTCGGTCACGCTCGATACGGCATTGCTGGCCTCGGCCACGCTGCCCGTAACCTCGGAGATGTCGCGAACCACGGCTTCGACCTCTACGAGATTGGAAGTAAGGGCGTCGACAGCGGTCTTGCTCGATTTGAGGAGTGGCTCAACCTGGGCAAGTGCGGGGGTGAGCTCATCGACAGCGCCATCGAGCTTTGCCACCACGGGCTGAGCCTCGGCGATGGTGTTGTTGAGGTCGCTGACTGTCTTGTCGAGCGAATCAACGACGGTGCGGGTCTTGCGCAGCGTGAGCGCGAGTTCGATAACAGCCCACACGCCGACAACGGCAAGCAACAGCAGGGCGATTTGAATGGGACTCATACAAGCCTCCCGAAGGAATCGAAATACAGACGCTCTTCATGGTACCCCAAAGAAGGGGAAAGATACCCAAAGGGAATGTGCGAGGCGCCAATGACCTACTTGGGAGCATTGCCGCTACGGTCGCGTTCGCTTTGTTCTACGCGCCACTCTTCCCAACCGCGGCCGGCAGGCTGCCAAAACGCACCGCGCTCCAGTCCCTCGGGCAAATAGCGCTGATCGACCCAGCCTTCGGGATAATCATGCGGATATTTATACACACCGTATTCGTCGCTGCCCGGGCGATGACGGTCGCGCAGATAACTCGGTACCTCGCGCAGTCCACTTGAATGGATATCGGCCAGCGCCGCATCGATCGAAGCCTCGCACGCGTTGGATTTTGGTGCCAAGCACACATAGAGCGCAGCCTGAGCCAGGTTAATGCGACATTCGGGATAGCCAATGACCTCGGCAGATTTAAATGCGGCATGCGCCACCAAAAGCGCCTGCGGATCGGCGTTGCCGACGTCCTCGGAAGCATGGATCATAATACGGCGAGCAATAAACTTGGGGTCCTCTCCAGCATCGATCATGCGTGCAAGCCAATAGATCGTGGCATCGGGGTCGCTGCCGCGCATAGACTTAATAAACGCACTGATAATGTCATAGTGCATGTCACCGTTTTTGTCGTACGAAAAGCCACGACGCGGGTTGGCAATCTTCACGTCATCCACGGTGATGGGATAGCGCTCCCCCGCCGCCGGCGCTGGCGTTCCCTCGGTATCGGGACGCGTTACGGCAATCTCGCTTGCAAGCTCGAGCGTCGTGAGCGCCGAGCGAGCATCACCCGCGGCCAGCGTGCAGATGGTCTTAACCGTATCCTCATCGGCCGAGAACTTGCCGCTCAGACCCTGCGGTGCCTCGAGTGCACGCTCAATCAGCGTGGCGATATCCTCGTCCTTCAGGTGCTCAAGCTCTACCACGCGACCGCGCGAGAGCAACGCCGAGTTGACCTCGAAGTACGGATTCTCCGTCGTGGCGCCAATCATAATGACGGTACGGTTTTCAACCGCATGCAAAAGCGCATCCTGCTGCGACTTCGAAAAACGGTGAATCTCGTCGATGAACAAGATGGTACGGCGGTCATACGTATTCAGGCGCGTCTTTGCCTCGTCAATCACGCGACGCAAGTCCTTCACGGTGCCCGTCACGGCGCTGACCTCGACAAACTCACTCTTGGTATGGTTAGCGATAATGTGGGCCAGTGTCGTCTTGCCCGTGCCGGCCGGCCCATACAGAATCACGCTCGATAGCACATCATGCTCGATTGCCGCACGCAGCCACGAACCCTTGCCCACGGCCTTTTGCTGACCCACGTACTCGTCGAGCGAATTGGGGCGCATGCGAACCGCAAGCGGCGCATTTTTAAAGGAACGCTCGCGCGTCGAGGCAGAAAAAAGGTCGTCCATAGCCATCCCGTGCATCAATCAAAAACGTTTTTCACTAATAAGTATACCGAATATATACGAACTACCGTTCGTTAATATAGGTACGGTGCGGAAACTTTAATCCCGGGAACAGCTTGCTCGTCAGCTCACAGAAATAACCGTCCGTCATGCTCGCGATGTAATCCACCACCGCTTGATCCTTGTCGTCCTGCCAGGCATAGGTGCGATCGTAGTAGGAAAGCTGCTGCTCAATGCGCGAAATGTGATGCTTAAAGATGTAAGAGGACTCGTCGCCTTCGTTTATATCCTGCAGGCAACGGTCGTAGAGCTTTTCGAACGCCTCGCGCAGTTCCGCTTCGGAGTCGCCTTCAATGCCGCCCTTGCTATAAATCTTTACGTAGTTCTCGCGCTTGGCTCGGCGGATTTCCTCAAACAGCTCCTCGCTCATCTCGATGCGCGGCTTGCCATAGCTGTGCTCAACGATATCGATGGAGGCATGCGTAAGTATCCAGCTGTTGTATGCCCCGCCCAGGCCATCGTCAAAGGCGTCGGGTGACAGCAGGCCCGCCGCAATAGCGTCTTGGCGATCGCGCCCAACGTAGGCAAGGATATCCGAGATGCGAACCACGCAGCCCTCGAGTGTCATGGGGCGCAGGTGCTCTATTGCGCTATAACCCGTGGCAATGCATTCCTCGACGGTTCGGTCGAACTGGTCAAAGGAACCCATGTCCGAAAGCTCAAACACGCGTTGCTCGTACTCGCCGTTATGGCACAAGACGCCGTCGAGCGTCTGGAGCGACACGTTACGACCGTACAGCGCATCGAGCACGCGAACCGACTGCACGTTATGAAAAAAGAAGCGGCCGGTACGCTCGTGATAGATATCGTTGAGGAATCGCTCACCGGCATGACCGAAGGGCGTGTGGCCCAAGTCGTGGCCTAAGCCAATCGCCTCGATCAGATCGCAGTTGAGCCCCAGGGCGCGACCGATATCGCGCGCAATGCGCGAGACAAGCTGCACGTGCAATCCGCGGCGCGACAGATCATCATTACTACGGAAGCTAAAGACCTGCGTTTTGCCTGCATAACGGGTGTACGCCGGAAGATGAAGAATCTTTTCGGTATCGCGCATAAATGCCGGTCGCATAAGCGTGCCTTTGTCGGCAGCGCGATCAATACGACGAATGACCTGGTTGTCGTTGCAACGATACGGGTTGACAGAACCCGAAGCACGATCGGCGGAAATGCGCTCGAAAAGCTCGGGCGACAACGCCGACGGAATCCGGTCCATGCGCGCCTTAATGACGGCCGTTTCTTGATTAGTTGCCATGGCATGCTCCTTAAGAAGGATGCACAATCGGTTACACCGTGCAGCCCACGACCTCGATTATGGCAAAAATCGGCACCAAAAACGGGAGCAATGGCAGGGAGCGCGATTTTGTGAAGAGGCAGGAGAGGGCAAGGACCAGGAGTGCGACGGCAAATGCCACGATGCCGCCCAGAGGGTCAAGCGTGCAAAGCGCGAAGAGCGCCTTGGCATCCCCCATGCCGATGCCGGGGGTTTGGCGGAGGCGCCGCCAGAGCGACTCAGTGAGCACAAGGGCAAGGTAGACGATGACCGCAAGACCGGCGTGGTCAAGCGCCGTGGTAACGCCCTTGTCGAGCCAGACGCCTGCCAACGCCGCCACCGCACACACGCCGGCAAGCTCATTGGGAAACCGTCGCTCACGGGCATCAACCAACGCACCGGCAAAGATGCAAATCCAAAATGGGATGTAGGGCATCGTGCACCTCCTTGGGCAGCTACTCGAAAGCAAAAACCACCACAAAGGTGCCTGTCCCCTTTGTGGTGGTTTTGGTGGTGGTTATTTGGCGCCTTGCATGACCTCGTCGAGGGTAACGTTGACGGCGTGCTGCGTCGGGACCCAGTCGACCTTTAGGAACAGGGCCGCCACCGTGATGGGGATATAGCTGAACATAAAGATCGGGAAGGTAAACAGGTTGGTCACCAAACGCCACTTTTGCGCGCAGTGAATATGCTTGTACTCAAAGATGGTCGTGAGCAGTGCCAGGATAAAGAAGGTCTGGTACATCATCGCGAAGGTCATGATGAGCGAAGCGGCACAAGCTTGCATCTCGACCTCGGTGGCCAAGAAGCCGTGCGAAAGCCCGCCCACGATGAGGAAGGTCGCGTTGGCGAGCATGGAGATCAGGGACAGCAGCATGCCCGGAGCGATGGTCATAAACATGTCGTAGGCAGCAAAGCGATGATAGCGGAACGTCGACTTGACCAGGTGCTTACCGTAGGTAAAGAACACCTGGTAGAAGCCCTTGGTCCAACGCATGCGCTGTTTCCAGGACGCCTTAAACGTCACGGGCTGTTCGTCAAAGAACTCCGCCGGCGCATAGCCAATGCGAATGCCGTGAATGGCGCAGAACGTGGTGAACTGGATATCCTCGGTCAGCGTATGGAACTGCCAGCCGTGCATGCCCTCGATAACGCTGGCGGAGATGAGATAGCCCGAACCCGAGACAGCGCAGGACGTCTTGCAGATATTACGCGCGTTGTTGAGGAAGCGCGCCTCGCGCAGGTACCAAGTGGCATTAGCTGCCGAGATCCACGAGCTGCCGAAGTTCTTGGAATTGCGATAGCTCGTGACCACATGGAAGCCCTGGTCAAAGGCATCGTTCATCTTAGACACGTAATCGCGGGAGATAACGTTGTCGGCATCGAAGATAAAGTAACCCTCAAACGTGTCGGGATACTCGTTGAGAATGCGATCGAAACCAAAGTCCATGACCCAGCTCTTGCCCTTACGGGCCAGGTCATTGCGCTCATAAACAATAGCACCGGCCTCGCGCGCAAGCTGCGCCGTGTTGTCGGTGCAGGCATCGGCGACCACGAAGACCTCGATGAGCTCGGACGGATAATCCTGGTCCTTGATGGAGCGTACGAGGTTGGCGATCACGGCTTCCTCGTTATGCGCCGCGATAAAGAAGGCATAGCGGTGGAGTTTTTTGGCCTTGGGAGGCGCGACCTCGCCACGAAGAGCGCCGATGACAAAGAAGACCACCTGGTACAGAAAGCAGACCGTGAGCAGCGTGACGACAATCTGGTTGAAAATCACGATGGGTGTGTTGGTTTGTAAAAAGGCGAGCATGCAGGCTCCCAGGAACGCATTACGTAAACAATCGTATATCTTACCGCAGGCTTACCGAGTTCAAGAAACCACCTAATACCGGCTAGGCTTCTAGAAGGCCAAGCTGCGGGACGATGTCGTCGCCGGCGGCAGTGCGGCCGAGCGAACGCGGGGCCAGGTCATCCAGAACCGCGGCAAGGTCCCACGGCAGCTCATCGCGGCACTCAATACGCTCCCCCGTCACGGGATGGTCAAATGCGACGCGCCAGGAATGAAGGAATTGCCTGGTCAGACCCTGATCGGCGCGTGCATCGCACTTGCCGTAGAGTGGATCGCCCACGCAGGCGTGGTTGATATGGCGCATATGCACACGAATCTGATGTGTGCGGCCCGTAAACAGGTGGCACTCGACGAGCGTATAGCCGTCGTCAAAACGCGTGGAATCGTAGCGCTCAAGGACCTTAAAGGTCGTAATGGCCTGGCGCGCAAAGGGGTCATCAGAAACCGCCATCTTGACACGGTCGCGCGTAGACCGGGCAATGCCGGTGTTAATGGTGCCCTCATCCATAGCGATATGACCGTGAACGAGCGTAATGTAGCGGCGGTCGAGCGTGCGCGTACGGATAAGGTTTTGGAGCGCGCGCTGGGTGTCGTCGTCCTTTGCCGCAAGCATGAGACCCGAGGTATCGCGATCCAGGCGATGCACAATACCGGGGCGGTCCTCGCCCTGCACGGTGCCCAGATGGTCGATACCACAGTGATAGACCAGGGCATTCGCGAGCGTACCGCTCTCATGACCATGTGCAGGATGGCACACCAGGCCGCGCTGCTTGGAGAGCACAATGAGATAGTCGTCCTCATAGCGAATATCGAGCGGGATGGCCTCGGGAATCACATCGGTGGGATCGTGTGGCTCGGGCAGATCGACCGAAATACGGTCGCCGACTCGCACGGCGTACTTTTTGGACAGGCAGGTCTCGCCATTGACACATACGGCACCGCCCTCAATCAGATGCGCGCAGGCAGAGCGCGTGGGACAGCCATCGTTGGCGCCCAGATAGGCGTCAAGACGCTGACCAGCGGAATCATCGGCAACGAGAATATGGATGTCGGCCATTAACGCTCATTCCTTTCGCGAATCTTGCGGGCACGCTCCCCACGTTGTTTAGCCTTGCGCATGGCGCGGGCCTCGTCACGGGCGTTAAGCTCGGCGGTCGCATCGACCTCACGGGCCGCGGGACTCAAGAACATGTAGCCGAAGAGGGCGAGCACGACGCCCAAGGTAATGCCGATATCGGCCACATTGAAGACGGGGAAGTCGATGAAGGTGGTTGCAATAAAATCGGTCACGAAGCCAAAGGCCAAACGATCGATAGCGTTGCCGATAGCACCGCCCGCAACCATCGCCATGCCCACAACCTCAAGATGGGCGAGCTGGGGCGCACGAACGAGGTACACGGCAATAGCGATAATGACCGCCAACGCCAGCACGGCAAACGCGATGCCATGCCCCTCACCCATACTAAAGGCAGCGCCGATATTGCGGACAAACATAAAGTCGATCACACCGGGGATGACAGTCACATGCAAAGCGTCGCCGACGGCACGAACCGCAAGCTTGGTCAGCTGGTCAACAAGCAGCACAACCAGCGCCACCCCACCAGCAACACCCAACCGCCAACGCAAAGGCGGCGTCATATCCCCAGTACGACCCAAATCAATCCCCTACCCTCAAGAACATCGAATTACGTTTAATGCAAATCAATATCTTATATTGACCAGCAACGAAATAGCCGATGATTCGTTACCGACAGCGAAAACCCGCCAGAGCGAGCAAGGTGCCTTGAAGCGAGGCGGCATAGACCTTATGGTCATGCCGCCGAAGCTGAAAGGCAGATTGCCGCTCTGGCGGGTTTGCAGCGTCGAGCCGTTACGCGGTTTGGTAAAACCGCGTAACTACAGCGCGTCAGCGCAGCGCTTGCAGATATGCGCGTGGCCGTTGTACTCGCCGACGGTGGTGCGATAGTTCCAGCAACGGTCACAGCATTCGCCCTCGGCAGCCTCAATAGCAACGGAAAGTTCCTCGCCCTGGGTCAGCTCAACATCGGAGACGATGTAGAACTCGGCCAGATCGACGGCCTTGTCGCCGGTCAGCAGCGCGTACATCTCGGCGGGAACGACCGCCTTGACACGGACCTGCTGGCTCTTGGTGAAGGTGCCGGCGGAGCGGGCATCCTCAAGGGCCTTGGTCACGGCGCTACGGAGCTCGAGCGAAGCCTCGAGCACGCCCTCGAACTCATTGGCCTCGTCGACCGTGATGGGCGACTTGTACCAATCGAGCAGCGCGGCGTACTTCTGGTGGTCGACGCAGCCGGCGGGCGCATAGGCCATGGCCTCGTCGACCGTGTAGGACAGGATCGGCTGCAGGTCGCGCATGAGCATCGAGAAGAGCTCGGCAAGCACGGTCTGGGCGCTGCGGCGCTCGAGCGAGCCGGGCTTCTCGCAGTACAGACGGTCCTTCAGGGCGTCGAGGTACACGTTGGAGAGCTCGGTAACCACGAAGTCGTAGAGCGCACGGTAGGCGCGCGGGAACTCGTAGCTGGCGTAGGCGTCGTCGACCTCGGCCTGGACCTGAGTCAGGCGGGCAACCATGAGCTTGTCGAGCGGCAGCAGGTCGGCAAAGGCGACGCCGTCGGTCTCAGGCTCAAACTGACCCTCGAGCTCGGAGAGCAGGAAGCGCAGCGTGTTGCGGAAACGACGGTAGGCATCGGACGTACGAGCAAGGATCTCATGGTCGATGGAAACGTCGGAGCTGGTGTCGACGGAGGCGACCCACAGGCGGATGATGTCGGCGCCCATCTCGTCACAGACCTTATTGGGGTCGATGACGTTGCCGAGCGACTTGGACATCTTGCGGCCCTGGCCGTCGAGCGTGAAGCCCTGCGAGACGACTGCCTTGTACGGAGCATGACCGTTGGCACCCACCGAAGTGAGCAGCGAGCTCTGGAACCAACCGCGGTGTTGGTCGGAGCCCTCGAGATACACGTCCGCCGGATACTCCAGCTCGGGGCGATACTCACAGACGGCCTTCCAAGACACGCCGGAGTCCCACCACACGTCGAGGATGTCCTTATCGGCCTTGAGGTGATGGCCGCCGCACTTGGGGCAGACGCAGGCCTCGCCCAGGTAGCTCTCGGGAGCGTCGGTGAACCAGGCGTCGGAGCCCTTCTCGTGGAAGAGCTTGATGACGGCGTCGAGCGTGGCGTCGTTCATGACCTTCTCGCCGCAGTCGGCGCAGGTGTAGCTCGGGATGGGCACGCCCCAGTTGCGCTGACGGCTGATGCACCAGTCGGGACGCTGCTCGACCATGGCACCGATGCGGTTGGCGGCATGCGCCGGATACCACTTGACGTTCTCGCGGACCTCTTTGCCAGCCTGCTCGCGCAAGCCGGTCTTGTCCATCGAGACAAACCACTGGTCGGTAGCACGGAAGAGCACCGGATGCTTGCAGCGCCAGCAGTGCGGATAGCTGTGCGTGATCTTCTTCTCGAGGACCAGGGTGCCGCGCTCGCGCAGGAACTCGATGATGTGCGGGTTGGCCTCGTCGGTATCCATACCGCTGAAGGGGCCGCCGGTGCCAAACTCCTCACCGGTGTAGAACTTGCCATCGTCATCGACCGGCATGCAGATGTCGGTGATGCCCTCCTTGAGGCAGGCAAAGTAGTCGTCGACGCCGTGGCCGGGCGAGTTGTGGACAATACCGGTACCGTCATCGACACCGACGTAATCAGCCAGCAGCGCCACGCCCTCAACGCCGTCAAAGATCGGCTGCTTGTAGTGGATGTGGTGGAAGGTCTCGGCGGGAACCACGTAGGGCTTGCCGTCGACCATGACCGGGGTGTACTCCCAGCCAAACTCCTCGCAGCACTTGGGAGCCAGGTCCTCGAGCATGACCTCGGCACGACCATCGTGCTCAACGGCGACGTAGGCGGCACCGGGCTTGAGAGAAACTGCCTGGTCGGAGGGGATGGTCCACGGCGTGGTCGTCCAGATGATAAAGTCGACCGGGCCGTCGAAGTTCTCGAGGCCGGCAGGCTTGGAGGTCATCTCAAAGCGAACGAAGATAGAGGGGCTCGTCTCGTCGGAGTACTCGATCTCGGCCTCGGCCAGCGCGGTGTGGCAGTGCTTGCACCAGTGGACGGGCTTGTGGCCGCGATAGATCATGCCCTTGTCGAACATAGCCTTGAAGACCTCGATGTCGGCGGCGTCATGCTGGTGATAGAGCGTCAGATACGGGTTGTCCCAATCGCCGAGCACGCCCAGGCGACGGAAGCCGGCCTTCTGCAGCTCGATGTTCTCGACAGCGAACTTATTGCAAAGCTCGCGGATCTTAGCCGTGGAGGTCTGGTTGAACTTCTCGGTGCCGAGCTTCTCCTCGACCTTGTGCTCAATCGGCTGACCGTGGCAGTCCCAACCGGGGACATAAGGAACCTCATAGCCCTGCATCATCCAGTAGCGGTTGATCATGTCCTTGGAGATCTTGTTCATGGCATGGCCGATGTGGATCGGGCCGTTGGCGTACGGAGGGCCGTCGTGCAGCACGAACTTCTTATGCCCCTCGTTCTTCTTTAGAACTTGCTCGTAGACCTTGTTGTCCTGCCAGTCCTTGAGTCGCTTGGGCTCGGACTTGGAAAGACCGGCACGCATGGGAAATCCGGTTTTGGGCAGATTCATCGTCTGCTTGTACTCGTTTGCCACGGTACCCCTTTCATGTCGTGGGCGCGCACGCCCTCTGGGCACCAAAAAAAGCGCCCGTCCCTGCAAGCTGGGACGAAGCGCCATAAAACGGGCTGTGCGCCCGCAAAAGCTCTTCGCTTAACCACCCAGCTTAGATGCCCTCGCCCGCTTCTAGCGCGCTCGCATCCGTTACTCGGCTGGCCTGTATCGACGACCATCTCGGCGATATCTACTGAGACGTGCCTGTGCGGCACGTCCGTTGGGACCGCAGCTCCGGGGTGATTTTCATCGGTCGCATGCACGGGTTCTCAGCGCTCCCCGCTCTCTGTAGCATGCGGATGGCCGACTACTCGTCCCCATCAACGCTTATGCGGAGTATGCTAGCACGTTCCTCGCCGGCGAAAAACCCTCAACACTGGTTTTATACGTTCGAAATTTCTCGCGGCTGTGGACCTTCTCTTGGAGCAAAATACCTGAAAGCACTTTATCGAACGAAAGAAGGTTGCTATGCGCACGATTGGAATGAGCGACTACACCGTTGGGGAGGATTGCTTTGACGAGCTGCCCGGCGCGCTGGCCGAGTACGGCGCGAAGAAGGTCGCGATCATCGGTGGCAAGCGGGCACTGGCCGCAGCACTTCCCGGTATCGAAGCTGCGCTGGCGGGTACCGACGTCGAAATTCTCGAGACGCGCGTCTACGGCACCAACAGTACGCGTGCCAATATCGCCAAGGTCGTGAATTCCCCTGCCTGCCAGGAAGCTGACGTGCTTATCGCGTGCGGCGGCGGCAAGGCGCTCGACACCGTGAAGACCGCAGCCATCGAGCTCAAGAAGATCGTCTTTACGGTCCCGACGATCTGTTCCAACTGCTCCGCCGCGACCGCCATTGCCGTCGTGTACAACGACGACGGCTCGCTCGAGGGCTATTCGTACCCCAACCGACCGGCGCACATCTTCATCAACCCCAAGATCATCGCCGAGGCACCGGCGGAGTACTTCTGGGCCGGCGTAGGCGATGCCCTCTCTAAGCAGCCCGAGGTCGAGTACGCCACGAGCGCCGGTGATTTGGAGCACACCGCCGGTCTTGGCCTGGCACTCGCCCACACCTGCTCCGAGCCGCTGTTTACCTATGGCGTCCAGGGTCTTGAGGACGTGCGCCAGGACCTGTCGAGCGAGGCCGTCAAGCAGATCGCGCTCGATATCGTGGTCAACACGGGCTATGTCTCGAACCTGACCAACCAGAACGATTACTACTACAACTCGAGCGTGGCGCACGCGTTCTACAATGCCACCTGCAGCATTCCGCGTGAGGGCACCTACCTGCACGGCGAGGTCGTGAGCCTGGGCGTGCTCGTGTTGTTCGCCTACACGGGCGACACCGAGAACCTTGAGCGCTACGCCACCTTTAACAAGCAGATGGGGCTGCCCGTGACGCTTGAGCAGGTCGGCCTTACCGAGGCCGACATTCCGGCGCTGTGTGAGTATGCCCACGCCACCAACGAGTGGAAGCAGGGAAACCCCGAGCCCTTCACCGACGAAAAATTCGCCGCCGCCATCAAGGCCGCCGACGCCTACGGCCACACCCTCCTCGCCTAACCTACCAAAAAGGGACAGGTTTATTTTGGCAGGTTTTATCTGGGCAAACGCCATTGAACATCTGTTGAAATAGTTTAGCTTGTCAGTAAAGGGGGCGACCATCTACTCGATGGCCTCCCCCTTTCATTTGCTATTCCAACATACTGGGGTCAAATTCGCTGGCCGGAATCACGCGGTACCCGTGACGCAGCAGCAGGTCGACGAAAACACCGTTGCCCGGAGTGAGCGTGCCGCTGAAGGTTCCGTCGTAGTTACGGCCGACGCCGCACGAGGGACTGCGATCTTGCAGGATGCACGCGACTATCTCTTCCGGTCCGCCTGCCTGCTCGCACATATCGAGCGCACGTTGGGCACCCAGGCGAAATTCGCGATCAACCGAGATGCCCTCGCAGGTACGGACCTCGCCGTTCACAATCTCGGACGGCTTGCGCGGCGTGGGCAGGCCGCCAAAGACCTCAGGGCACACCAAGAGGACCTCGGTCCCCGTGCGCTCGCAAGCCTCGACCAGCTCTCGATGATAGTTGTCGAGCCCGTTATACTTGCAGCTCTCGCCCATTAAACAGGCGCTCACCACGATCTTCATATACAACACTCCCCACGCAAAACGCCCCATTTGAGATGGGCACTCAAATGGGGCGATTGACACTGCGCAACCAGTATTACTGCTGCTTTGGCATCAGCGGATTCTCGCGCGTGAGGAGATTCATAAACTCCTCGCCCGTGATCGTCTCCTTCTTGTACAGGTAACGAGCCAGCTCGTGGAGCTTAAACTTGTTCTCCTTCAGGATCTGCAGGGCGCGGTCGTGCGCATCCTCGATCAGCTTGGCGACAATCGCGTCCACGCGCTCGGCCGTACCGGGAGCGCAGGTGAGCGACGTGTCCTGGTTGAGGTACGCATTCTGAACGGTACCGAGCGCCATCATGCCAAACTCGTCGGACATACCAAAGCGCGTCACCATGTTACGGGCGAGCTTGGTGGCCTGCTCGATATCGTTGGCGGCGCCGGTCGTCATCTCGCCAAAGATAAGCTCCTCGGCGGCACGTCCGCCGCAATAGACGGCGAGCTTGTCCAGCACCTCCTGGCGCGTGGTCAGGAAGCGCTCATCCTCCTCGACCTGCATGGTGTAGCCCAGAGCACCGCTCGTGCGAGGCACGATGGTGATCTTGGTGACCGGCGCAGAGCCCTTCTGGCGAGCGGCAACGATGGCATGGCCGATCTCGTGGTAGGACACAACCTGCTTCTCATGGTCGGACAGCACCGTAGACTTACGCTGCTGGCCGGCGATGACGACCTCCACCGACTCCTCGAAGTCGTCCTGCGTGGCGCGTTTGCGACCCTCACGGACGGCACGCAGGGCGCCCTCGTTGATGATGTTGGCCAGGTCGGCGCCCGAGGCACCGGGCGTGGCGCGGGCAATTGCGGTCAGATCGATCGGCGGCTCGGTCTTCACACTCTTGGCGTGGAGCTCGAGGATGTTCTTACGTCCGGTCAGGTCGGGCAGCTCAACGGGGATGCGGCGGTCAAAACGACCGGGGCGCAGCAGGGCGGGATCGAGGCTGTCGGGGCGGTTGGTTGCGGCAAGGACAACGATACCCTTGTGGTTATCGAAGCCGTCCATCTCGGTCAGCAACTGATTGAGCGTCTGCTCGCGCTCGTCGTTGCCGCTAAAGCCGCCGCCGTCACGCTTTTTGCCGATGGTATCGATCTCGTCGATAAACACAATGCACGGGGCCTTTTCCTTGGCCTGCTTAAACAGGTCGCGCACCTTGGCGGCGCCACGGCCGACGAACATCTCGACGAACTCAGAACCCGAAATGCTAAAGAACGGAACACCAGCCTCGCCGGCAACAGCCTTGGCTAGCAGGGTCTTACCGGTACCCGGAGGGCCAACAAGGAGAGCACCGCGCGGCAGCTTGGCGCCAATCTCCTCGTAGCGCTGCGGCTTCTCCAGAAAGTCGACGACCTCCTTGAGGGATTCCTTGGCCTCTTCCTGGCCGGCGACATCCTTAAAGGTCACGCCCACGTCCTTGGAGGCGATCACGCGCGCGCCGGACTTACCCAGTCCACCGCCGCCAAAACCGCCGCCGCCAAAGTTCATCGACGGACCGTCATCGCCCATGGCCTTCTTCATGCGGCGGTTGAGCCACCAGCCGATCAGGAAGAAAATCGCCATGGGAAGAATGAGCGTAAGCAGGTAGTAGGTCATCAGACCCGAGTTCTTATCGGGAACGACCGACTCAAGCGAGGCGCCAGATTCAAGCACGCGATCGGTAAAGCCCGCGTCATTCGGCACACCGGTCGTCTTGTAGGCGATGTTCTCGTCCTCGCCCTTCTTGGTGTAATAAATCGTGTAATCGTCCGTGTTGTACTCGACCTTGTCGACACTCTTCTTATCGAGCGCTTTGACAAACGTCGAATAATCGGTCTTCGTAATCTGCTGCGTGTGACCGATGTTGGGGAACAGAACGGTCGAGAGCACGAGGTAGACGACGAAGGCGATGAGCACGTAGAGGATCATATTCCGTCTACGTTTGTTGTCATCCATCTCCATCTGCTTGAACTCCATCTACTGGGGTTGATAATGCTTTCTAGAATACCCAACCCGGACGGCGATAAACCGACGCCGGGCACGAAAGGACAGAGATGGCATCACTGGAAGTCGGCAAGGTTCAAATCTATACAGGCGACGGCAAGGGCAAGACGACGGCTGCGCTGGGGCTCGCGCTACGCGCCACGGGCTATGGACTTAACGTGCTCATGCTTCAGTTTGCCAAGAAGCTGCACTGTGCCGAACATGACGCAGCACCTCGATTGGGGCTACGCATCGTACAAGCCGACCGCGACACGCCCGAAGCCTGTGCCGCACAGATCATGGAGCTGGCGCGCGAGCAGATTAGCCAGGTCGACGTGCTGATCTTGGATGAGCTGGGAGAAGCCATGCGACGGGGCTTTGTGACGCGCGAAGATGTCGAAGCGTTGATCGCGATGAAACCGACCACCACGGAGCTCGTGTTCACCGGCCGTGGCTTGCTGCCCCTCGCCGACCTTGCAGACCTAGTAACCGAAATGCGCCCCGTCAAACACTACTTCGACGAAGGCCTCCTAGCCCGCCAAGGCATCGAATACTAGCCATTGCGGACGTCCCCAATGGCTAGGCGGTGGCGCGACCTAGCCAGTTGCCGCTGTGGTGGTAGATGGTGAACATTATGGCGGTGATGAGCCAGGTTACGGGGTAGACCAGCAGCAGGTGCTCAAGCGACGGATCGAACGGCATAATCGCAAATACCCAGATCACCCTGAGCACGACGGTGCCAAAAATCGTGAGCAGCATGGGCTGCAAGCTCACGCCGGCGCCGCGGATGGAACCCGAGGCGTTCTCGATAATCGAGAAAATCGCATAGAACGGCGCAATGAAATGGAGGATGGTCGTGGTGTACGCCGAAATCGAAGCATCGTCGACAAACAGGCGCGACAACGGACCCGAGAACACCAGCAGCACGGCAGACAGGCCACCAATGAGCATAAACGACAGCACGAGCGACGTGTGGTATCCCTTTCGCATGCGATCATAATTGCGCGCACCAAAGTTCTGCGCCGAGAACGTGGTAATCGACACGCCAAGCGCCTCGGTAACCATCCAGACAATGCCATCCAGGCGGCCCGAAAGACCCCAAGCCGTGGTGACATCGGCACCAAACGAGTTGACCGACACCTGAATCAAAACGTTGGAAATCGAATACGCAGCAGACTGAAAGCCAAGCGGCAGACCACACGAAATCATGCTCTTACAAATACCAGGATCAATGCCGAGTTTGGACAGTGAAAGCCGCCACGAACCCGGTGCGTGCATCATACGAATCACGATCATCGTGGCATTGGAGCAAATGGTCAGCGCCACCGCGATGCCGCAGCCCAGAGCCTCCATATGAAGTACGGCAACGAAGATGACATCCAGCACCGCATTAACAAGGCAGCCGGAAGCGATGATCACAGCGGGCCCGCGCGTGTCGCCCACGGCGCGCAGCAATGCCGTTCCCATATTGAGCAGCAGCGCCGCAACCATGGCGGCAAAATAGCAACGGGCATAGGCCACGCCCTCGGCCAATAGTTCATGCGGCGTATTCATAAGCACCAGCATGGGCTCAACGAAAACTATGCCAAGAATCGAGAAAGCGATACCGCCCACCAGCGCGAGCGTCATGGCCGTGTGGACCGATCGGCTCAGGCGCTCGTCATCGTGCTGGCCAAAAAACTGGCCCGTTATGACCGCGCAGCCGGCACCGACGCCAACGCAAAAGCCAATGCAGAGCTCGGTGAGCACCATCGTGGCCTGAATGCCACCCAGCGCGAGCTTGCCGCCAAACTGACCGACGATATAGGTACCGATAAGCGTGTATGCCTGCTGAAAGAACGAACTAAAGAAGATGGGAACGCACAGCGACAGCAGCTGCTGCCAAATGACACCCTGCGTTACATCGATAGCCGTAGATTTCTTAGCCACACGCCCTCCCCGCTAGCGTACGCCAAACAACACATCAATAGTACGGCAAAGCCGCTTTCAGCTTGACACCGACCGAAGGCAGTCGAAACACCTCTGGCGGCAAAGCTCGAGAGCACCCCACTAGTGATACAGCCCCGGCTGGTAGTGGTACTCGTTGCTCACATGCGGGCACAGCTGCCAAAAGGCGACAGCACTTGCCGCGGCCACGTTAAGCGAATCGACCCCGTGCGCCATCGGAATGCGCACGGCTCGGTCGCAGCCAGCAATGGTCTTGGCGCCTAAGCCAGCACCCTCGGTGCCCATAAAGATTGCCAGGCGGTCAATCTCCTGCAGCGCGGGATCGTCCAACGACACCGAATCATCCGTCAACGCCATCGCGGCACACGAAAAGCCGGCATCGTGCAGCGCCGCCAGCCCATCATGCGGCCATACGCGCGCCTCGCTGCCAATGCGTGTCCAGGGCACCTGGAACACCGTGCCCATGCTCACGCGGGCCGAGCGACGGTACAGCGGATCGCAGCACGTAGGGCTCACCAAAATGCCATCGACGTTCAGCGCAGCCGCCGAGCGGAAAATCGCGCCGACGTTGGTGTGGTCGACAATACCCTCGAGCACGCACACGCGCACCGGGCGCTCTCCCGCCGCCTCGACGACGCCGCCCAAGAACTCATCAACCGGAATCTGACGCGGGCGACGGAACGCCGCGAGCGCACCGCGCGTCACGTTAAAGCCCGTCAGCTGCTCCATAAGCTCCATCGAGGCCACGAACACGGGAACCGGGCCCGCACCTTCGCGTACCGCCAGGCGCTCAAACAGCGGCATCATCTGGTCGAGCCAGCGTTCGCCCAAAAGAAAGCTCACCGGCTCGTATCCGGCGCGCACCGCGCGCTCGATAACCTTGGCACTCTCGGCGATAAAGATGCCCTTTTGCGGCTCCAGCACGCAGCGCAGCTCGCGCTCGGTCAGTCGCACGTAGGCATCGAGCCGCTCGTCCTCGAGCGAATCGATTCGCAGCACCTCAACGGCATCAGTCATAGCAGCCAGCCCGCACCTTTCTTTACAGCACATCTATACCAAACGAGGCGACGCTAAGCGCCGCCCCATGCAATCAAATAACCCGATGATACCGTTCACGCCAGACGATTTACGCCTCAACGCGGCGATACGTCACGAACTCATAATCGACACCCTCGTCGCCCTCGCCCGCGGCAATCGTGGCAACACCGCCACGCCGCGCAATCTCCCACGCGGGATCGGCATCTAGATCGGGAAAGTACGTATCCACGTCATGCACGCAATGGTCATGCGTAACCTCGGCCTCCACGCAATACGGCAAAAACTGCCGATAGACATCGCCGCCACCGAGCACCCATGCAACAGCCTCATCGGCAACCGCGGCGAGCGCTTCCTCAATGCTATGCACCACGTCAACGCCCTCGGGGGCAAAGCCCTCGTCGCGCGTGAGCACAATGTTGCGACGATTCTTGAGCGGTCGTCCGCCGGGAAAACTCAACAGCGTCTTGCGCCCCATGATGACCGGGCAACCTTTGGTGCACGCCACAAAATGACGCATGTCGGCACGGTTGGACACCACCATGTCGCCCTCGCACCCAATGCCCCAGTCATCGCACACGGCGACAATGGCAGAAAGCTTACACGTCATGCGCGTCACCTACACCGCAATGGGGATGTTCTTTACCTGCGGACCGTGCTCATAGCCCTCGACGATCAGGTCGTCGGTCGTAAACGCGTAGAAATCATGCACATCGGGGTTGAGCGTTACCTTGGGAGCCGCAAACTGCGGACGCTCGATAAGCTCGCGGACGATATCGACATGGCGGTCGTAAATATGGGCATCGGCGATCACGTGCAGCAGCTCGCCAGCAATCATATCGACCGACTGTGCGACCATCATCAACAGAATGGCATACTGGCATACGTTCCAGTTGTTCGCGGCCAAAATGTCCTGGCTACGCTGGTTGAGAATCATGTTGAGCGTCGGTTTATCATCCTGCGGGCGCTGCGTCACGTTATACGTCACGCTGTAGGCGCACGGATACAGGTGCATCTCGGACAGGTCGCTAAACACATAGGTGTTCGTCATAATGCGGCGGCTGTACGGCGTGTGCTTGAGGTCGTACAGCACACGGTCCATCTGATCAAAGTCACCCTCGGCATAATGGCTCTTCTGGCCAATCTGATAGCCGTAGGCCTTGCCGATAGAGCCGGTCTCGTCGGCCCACTCATCCCAAATATGGCTGTTGAGGTCATGTACGTTATTGGACTTCTTCTGATAGATCCACAGGATCTCGTCCATAGCAGACTTAAGCGCCGTACGGCGCAGGGTAAGTGCCGGGAACTCTTCGCGCAGGTCATAGCGCGCCGTGACACCAAAGTTTTTAATGGTATAGGCAGGGGTGCCGTCCTCCCACACCGGGCGGACCTTTTGGCCCTCGGTGGTGGTGCCATGGTCCAGAATATCGCGGCACATGGCTACAAACTGTTGATCAGCCTTGCTCATTGACCCTCCTGTCAGTCGCCTACAAGCGAGATTCATTGTAGCCCAGGCGCACGCGGCCCCACAGCCCTAACATAAGCCCTCATTTTCTGATATATGCCAGAAATTCCTTGCGCTCAATGAGCATCGAGTTATCCTATTGTTGACATATGTCAGATAAGGAGTGCGCATGGCAGGAAGACGCGAAAAACTGCGCCGCGTCGGGATCATCCCCGAATACCGCGGCTTTACCCCTGACGGCCTAGCAAGCGGCAATGCCATCGACATGACGGTCGACGAGCTCGAGGTGCTGCGCTTGTGCGACCTGGAAGGCCTCAATCAGGAGGCCGTCGCCCAGCACATGGGCATTGCCCGCGCCACGGTGGCGGCAATCTGCAGCCGCGCGCATCGCAAGGTGGCAAACGCGCTGGTCAACGGACGGGCGATCGTCATCGAAGGCGGCAACATCACGTACTCCCCCATTTCCGCGACAACAGCCGCATGGCCAGCAAAGGAGGTCGACACCATGAGGGTGGCAACCACATACGACAACGGCAACATCTTTATGCACTTTGGCCGCAGCGAGCAGTTCAAGATCTACGACATTCAGGACGGCAAGGTGCTCAACGAGCAGGTCGTGGGCACCGGCGGCACCGGTCACGGCGCCCTGGCGGGCCTGCTCGCCAACGGCGGCGTGAACACGCTCATCTGCGGCGGCATCGGCGGTGGCGCTATCAACGCGCTTGCCCAAGCCGGCATCACGGTATACGCAGGTGCCCAGGGCAGCTGCGACGCTTGCGTCGAGGCCCTTATCGCCGGCACGCTCGCACAGAACGGCGAGGCCACGTGCGGCTGCCACGGCCATGACCACGAACATGGCGAGTCCTGCAGCTGCCACGGCCATCGCGAGCACGAGGGTCACGAGGGCTGCGGCTGCCACTAATGGCACGGCACCGCGAACTTGGGGCGCGACGCTGAACGCAGCCCAACAATCAAAGCCAACAACAAAGGCCACCCGGTAGCTTCCGAGTGGCCTTTGCCATATCAAGCTAGAATTACAGCCCTATTTCTTATTGCGCATCTGCGCTTCCATCTGGCGCAGCAACTCCATATCGGACTTGGGACCGCCCGTACCCAGGCCGCCCATGCCGCCCAGACCCATAGCGTCCAGGCCAGGGATATTGGGCATGCGCATCCTCTTGCCCTTCTTGCCCTTCTTGCCCTTCTTGCCGCCGGCCTGTGCCTGATTGGCCATCGTGCGCATGCGGCCCATCATCTTATTCATCTCGCCCCACTGCTTCATAAGGCTGTTGACCTCGGTGGGGGTCACGCCGGCGCCCTTGGCAATGCGAGCACGGCGCTGGCCGTTGATGATGGAAGGACGCAGGCGCTCCTCCTTGGTCATCGACATGATGATGGCCTCGTTCTTATCGAAGATGCCCTCGTCCAGGTTGCCGCCCATCTGGTTGAGCGCACGCTGGCCGCCGGGGAGCATGCCCAGGATACCCTTCATGCCGCCCATCTTCTTGACGGCTTTCATCTGGTCGAGCATGTCGTTCATGGTAAAGCCCTCGCGCAGCATACGCTCGGCAGCCTCAAGCTGCTCTGCATCGGCTGCCTCCTGGGCCTTCTCGATAATACCTACGACATCGCCCATGCCCAGAATGCGCTTGGCCATGCGATCGGGATAGAACGGTTCAAGCGAATCGGGTTTCTCGCCCATGCTCACAAACTTGATGGGCTTGCCGGTCACCTGACGCACCGAAAGTGCGCCACCGCCACGGGCATCGCCGTCGAGCTTGGAGATAATCACGCCATCAAAGTCGGTGCGCTCGGCAAACGTCGAGACGACGTTGACGATATCCTGGCCGGTCATGGCATCGACGACCATCAGCACCTGGTCGGGCTTGACGGCCTTCTTGATGTCCACGGCCTCCTGCATCATCTGCTCGTCGATCTGCAGACGACCGGCTGTATCGACAATGACCACGTCGCGCAGGTGGTCGACGGCCTCCTGGATGGCGCCCTTGGCGATGTCGACCGGGTGCGCACCGTCGCCGCGAAAGACTGGTACGCCGATCTCGCCACCGAGCGTGGCCAGCTGGTCGGCAGCGGCGGGACGATAGACGTCGCACGCGGCGAGCAGCGGCGAGCGGCCCTGCTTCTTGAGCAGGTAGGCCAGCTTTACGGCCGCCGTGGTCTTACCGGAGCCCTGCAGACCCACGAGCATAATGACATTGGGGATGCGGTTGCTAAAGACGAGCTTGCTCTCGGTGGAGCCGAGCATCTCGGTGAGCTCGTCGAGCACGATCTTGACGACGTTTTGCGCCGGCGACAGCGACTCCATGACCTCAGCGGTCATGCAACGCTCCTTGGTCTTGGCGACAAAATCCTTGACGACCTTGAAGTTAACGTCGGCTTCGAGCAGCGCCATGCGAATGTCGCGCATGGCCGAGGTGATATCGGCCTCGGTCAGCTTGCCCTTGCCGCGCAGGCGGTCAAATGTGTCGTTGAGGCGATCGCTCAGGGAATCAAACACTGTTTACTCCTTAATTGGACTCGCCCACCAGGGCGCGGCAGAAATCTTTGGCATTGAACTCCTGCAGGTCATCGACCTGCTCGCCCACGCCGATGCGCAGGATCGGGAGCTTGAGCTTCTCGGCAACGGCCATGGCGATACCGCCCTTAGCCGTTCCGTCGAGCTTTGTCATGATAATACCGTCCAGACCCAGCGCCTCGTTAAACTCGAGCGCCTGGTTCAGACCGTTTTGGCCTGTCGCGGCATCGATCACGAGGACAACTGAGACCGGCATGGGGCCGGCGGCCATATTGGCGGCGCGCTTACGCGTCACGTTGACCACCTTGGCGAGCTCGCGCATGAGCTCGGGACTCGTGTGCAGACGACCGGCGGTGTCGATAAGCACCAGGTCGCTGCCGCGCTTGTCGGCCTCGTCGAGCACGTCGTAGCAAACGCTTGCCGGGTCGGAGCCGCGGTCGCGCTTGATGACGGGGACACCGGCGCGCTGGCCCCACACATCGAGCTGCTCGATGGCGGCGGCGCGGAAGGTATCGGCCGAGCCGATCACGACGTTCTTGCCGCGGGCGGCCATGGCGCTCGCGATCTTGCCGACCGTCGTGGTCTTGCCGGCACCGTTAATGCCCACAAACAGCACGCAACTCGGCGTGTCAGCGAACGGATCGCGCTCGGCGGGCACAAAATGCTGCTCGAGCTGCTCGGCCAGGGCGCGACGGAGTTGCGGAGCGGTCTTGAGGTTCTTCTTGGCCGCGGTATCGCGCAGGTCATCGGAGACCTGAATGGCGACCTCGGCGCCCATGTCACCCATGACGAGGGTGTCCTCTAGATCCTCCCAAAAATCCTCATCGACCTCGCCGCCAAAGTAAAAGACCTCGTTGAGGGCCTCGCGGCTGCGCTCAAGTCCGCGCGAGAGAGCATCGAAGAATCCCATTATGCATTCACGACCTTTCCGGTTTCGCGATCAAGTTTTTGCGAGACGACGCGACTGACGCCGTCGGCTTGCATCGAGACGCCGTAGAGGACGTCAGCGTCCTCCATAGTACGGCGCTGATGTGAGATAACCAAGAGCTGCGTATCGGAACGCAACACGTCGAGTGCGCCGATGAGCTTGGACAGGTTGGCGTCATCGAGTGCCGCCTCGACCTCGTCCAGCACATAGAACGGCACCGTGCGCGTGCGGTACACGGCAAAGAGCAGGGCGAGCGCCGTCAGGCTCTTCTCGCCGCCCGACATGAGCATCATCTTGGTAATGCGTTTGCCGCGCGGCTGCGCCACGACCTCGATGCCTGTCTCGGCCGGATGCTCGGGGTCGGTCATCTCCAGATGCGCCTGGCCGCCCGGGAACAGCATGGCGAAGATCTCGCGGAAGTTCGCATCGACCTTCTCAAAGGTCACCAGGAAGGCTTTACGCATCTTGCGGTCGATGGCCACCGTGATCTTGGTGAGCGCCTTGCGTGCGCTCTCCAGATCGGCCAGCTGCTCCTCGATGTAATCGGCGCGGCGCTTGAGCTGCTCGTACTCCTCCATGGCAACCTGGTTCACAGGGCCCAGGTTGTTGATCTGGCGCACGAGCTGGTTGAGCTCGCGCTCGGCGGCATCGCGGTCGGTAGGCGCAGGAAGCATGAGCGCTTCCTCGAGCACCGTGGTGCCATCGGCGGTAATGGCCTTGATGGCCGCCTCTACCTGCACCTCGAGCTTGCCGTGAGAGACCTTGAACTCATTTTGCGTCGCCGTGGCGGCATCGACCCGCTCCTTGGCACGAGCAACCTCGGCCTTGGCGTCTTCGATGGTCTTCTTAAGCGAGGCCGAGTCCGCCTCCTCGAGCGAAGCCTGGTCACGCAGACGCGCGGCCCAATCCGACGCGCGCTCCAGCAGGGCCGAATAGCGCTCGTGCATGGGATCGACGCGCAGGCGCAGCAATTCGAGCGAGCGCGAGGCCTGGCGTGTTCCGCGGATACGGCGGTCGATGCCCTCCAGGCGATGCTCCAGGTCGGGCACACGGCCCTTCAGCGAACGCAGACGCTCGCTCGTCTGGGCCAGGCGCACCTTGGCATCGGCGAGCTTGCCGGCGGCCTCGGAATCGTCACGGCGCACGCGATCAAGCTCGTCGTTGGCTTCGGCAATCTGGAGACCCAGGTCGCTTGCCTGCGCACGGGCCTCGTCGCGCGAACGGGTGAGCTCGTCCACGCGCGGGCGCGCAGCGCGAACGGCCTCGGCGGCCTGCTCGCGGCGCTTGGAGATGCGCACGCGCTCGACCTCGGCGTTGTTGGCGCTTTGCTCCAGGCGGCCGATCTCGGAGAGCAGCGAGCGGCGCTCGCCCTCAAGACGGGCGATCTCGCCGGCGGCATCGCCCTCGGCGGCACGTGCCTCCTCGACGGCCGCATTGGCCTCGACGACCTGATCCGACACATGCTCAAACACAGCAGCCAGATCGGGCTCCAAGCCCTCCAGCTCACGAATACAACGCTTACGCTCCAGGGCACCCGAGGCCTCGCCGGCATCGAGCCCCACGCGCACCAAGCCTCCACAGCTCACGCGGGCGCCATCGGGCGTCACGTAGGTCACACCGTCAACGACTGGTGCCGCCAGTGCGGCAGCCAAGTCATCGACCACGTAATAGCCACCGAGCAGGGCCTCGACAACCGGGCCATAACCGGAGCGCACGGACAGACGATCGACCAGACGCGAACCGGCAGCGCCCTTAGCAGCAGCACCGCCGCTCACGCCGCGCGCCACCAGCAGTGCCTCGCCCGAGGCCTTCTTTTGGTCCAGAGCCGCACGACCGGCACGCTCAAGCGTGGCGGCGTCATCAAACAGCAAGGCATCGATATCGCCAGCAAGCAGCTGCTCGACCAGGCCCTCGAGCTCACGAGGAGCCTCGAGCACGTCGCCCAGACGACCCGAGACATCATCGCCCATCGCGCCCATCAGACGGCTCACCAGCGGCGAGCTGTCGGCCATGCGGGCATCGAGCTTCTTTTGGCTGGCAAGCTCCGAGCGCACCTCAGAAAGTTTGTTGCGCGCTTCACTCTCACGATTACGCAAGTCCTTCAACGCCGCACGGGCGACCTCGGTGGCCTCGCGAGCATCAATCTGGGCCTGGCGGGCCTGATCGAGCGCACCGTCAAGTTCCTCAGCGCGGTCGCGACGGCTCTCGAGCGAGGCCGTGACCTCCTCGAGCTGCTCGTCGATCTGCTCCAGGCGCGAGGCGTACATGTTGTCCTCGACCTCGGCGTTGCTCAGCGAGTCCTTCACCTTGGCGAGCTCGAGCGCGGCGTTATCGGCCACACGCTGCACATCGCGCTGCTCGCGCGTGAGCTGCGAAATCTGATTGTCGAGCGCCACGCGACGCTCGTGGAGCTGGGCGGCGGCAGGACCGGCGGCGTCAACGTCGTCCTGGGCCTGCATGTGCGCACCGGTCACTTCCTCAAGCTGGGCACGCGCATCCTCGAGCTCCTCGACCACGCGACGACGCTGATGCTCGGAGCTCGAGATCTGGCCGCGCATGTCGGACAGGCGCGACACCATGTTGTGGCCCTTTTCCTCGAGTAGGCGCATGTCGGAGTTGATGCGGCCGACCACGTCTTGCATATGACGGCGCTGCTCGCCCAGATCACCCACAAACAGGCCCTTTTCCTCGAGCATGACTTGGAGCTTCTCGAGCTCGCGCTCTTTTTCGCCCAAGCGGTATTGCGCAAGCTCAAGCTCGGCAGTGCCCTCCTTGGAGCGGCTCTCCAGGTCGTTCCACTGCGACTGCAGCGAACGAAGCTCGTCGACGGCCAGCATCTGCGTAAGCTCGTTCGCACGCGAGGACAGCTCTTTGTACTTGCGCGCGCGATCGACCTGACGCTCCAGCGGCCGCAGCTGGCGGGCGATCTCCTTATTGATGTCGCGGGCACGGGTCAGGTGCTCGTCCATCGATTTAATCTTTTTGAGCGCACGCTCCTTTCGGCGCTTGTGCTTGGAGATGCCGGCAGCCTCCTCGATCAGGGCGCGGCGCTCCTCGGGGCGGCTCTGCAAAATGGCGTCGAGCTTGCCCTGGCTGATGATGGAATGCGTATCCTTGCCCAGGCCCGAATCGTGCAGGATGTCCTGAATGTCCATCAGGCGGCACGGGCTCGAGTTGATGAGGTACTCGCTTTCGCCCGAGCGATACATACGACGGGTGATGGCGACCTCGTCAAAGTCGACGGGCAGCATATGGTCCGAGTTATCGAGCACCAGCGTGACCTCGGCGACACCCACCGGCTTGCGCGCCGACGAGCCCGAGAAGATGACATCCTCCATGGCCTGGCCGCGCAGCTGCTTGGCACTCTGCTCGCCCAGGACCCACAGAATCGAGTCGGAGATGTTCGATTTTCCCGAGCCGTTGGGACCGACGATGACGGTCAGGCCCGGCTCAAATGACATATGGGCGCGGTCGGCAAACGACTTGAACCCTTTGAGCGTGAGGGACTTGAGATACACGGTTCCTCGCTTAAACAGGCTTCTTGTTAAGAATCACGCCGTTGGTGGTGTAGCCCATGCGGTCGAGCGCCTCGAGTGCAGCGGCCCCCTCGGCCTCCTTCTTGGAGGACCCGGTGCCGCGGCCCTGGCGAATACCGTCGATGAGCACCACAGCGGTAAAGGTGGGCGCATGTGCGGGGCCCTCGGAGCCGACCAGCTTATACGCGGGAGGCTCGTGGCCGTCTGCCTGCACGCACTCCTGCAAGAACGACTTGGGGTTCGCGGGGTGCTCGGCACGCTCGGTGGCCAGGTGCGGCTTAAGCGTACGGTGGATGAACTCCGCCGCTGCATCCCAACCGGCATCCAGGTACAGCGCGCCCACGAGCGACTCGTAAACGTTCTCAAGCGCCGAGTGCAGGCCACGGGCGCCGGTACCGGTCTCGGAGGCGCCAAAGATGATGATGTCGTCGATACCCAGCTCGTGCGACACCTCGGACAGCGTGGCGCCCGAGACAAGGGACACCTTCAGGCGCGTGAGCTTGCCCTCGTCAAACTCGGGATAGGACTCAAAGAGCGAACGGGCCACCACGGCGCCTAAAATGGAATCGCCCAAAAATTCAAGGCGCTCATAGCTGGCAGAGACCGGCAGGCCCTCGACGGCCGAGGGATGCGTGAGCGCCGCGCGCAGCAGCACCTTGTTATTGAACTCATGGCCCAGAATCTCCTGGGCGCGCGTGAGTCGTTCAGACAAAGCCAAGACTTAGGCCTCCTTGGCGTTTTCGATCGCGTCGACGGCGTCGGCGACAGAGTTGAGCGACAGCAGGGTCTCGTCATCGATTTCGAGGTCGAACTCGTCCTCGATGGCCGTCACCAGCTGCAGACGCTCGAGCGAATCGGCATCGAGATCGTCAAAAGTGGTCTCGTCGCTAATGTCGGCGACATCGACGCCCAGCACGTCAGCGGCGACTTCGGCGATCTTATCGAAGATTTCGGAGCGGTCCATAGCGCTTCCTCTCGTATGTCATGGAACACAACACAACACGGCAATCGAAGCCGCGTTGCAATACGGCTCCGATTCTACCCCACACGGTACAGGTTGAGCCACGTAACGGGGCTCTTACAAAACGATACCGTCCATGGAATTGGCAACGTCCTGGACAAGCCCGACGCGCACGGCCTGAGCCGCGGCAAGCGTACCGTTCTTGACGGCCTCGACTGACGTAGCACCGTGGCCGATCAACACGACGCCGCGCAGGCCCAGCAGGATCGCACCGCCCTTGGCATCGCCCGAAAGCTTAGCCTTAATCTGGCGCATCTGCTTTTTAATGAGCAGCGCGGCGATCTTGGTGCCGAGCGAGGACATAAAGGCACCCTTGAGCTCCTGAAGCAAAAACTTGGCAGCGCCCTCGGTGGCCTTGAGCGCGATGTTGCCCGACATGCCATCGGCGACCACGACGTCAAAATTACCCGACGTAAGATCGGTGCCCTCGCAGTTGCCCACAAAGCCGGGAACAGCGGCCTTCATGGCCGGGAAGCACGACTTGGTGAAGTTGGAGCCCTTCTCGTCCTCGGTGCCGTTGGCAAGCAGGCCCACGCGAGGATGCTCGATGCCCAAAACCACGCGGGCATAGGCAGCACCCATCTGGGCGAAGCGCACCATATCGTCCACCGTGACATCGGGATTGGCGCCCATATCGCACAGCACCGTCAGGCCACCGGCACGATTGGGCAGTGCGTTGGTCAAGCACGGACGGACCGGCTGCTTCTTGCCCTCTGCCAAATACCTAAACGGCGTGACGTAGGCCGTGGCGGCAGCGGTCATGGCACCGGTCGAGCCGGCCGAGAAAAACGCGTCCGCATTGCCCTTCTTAATGGCACGACATGCAAGCACGATCGAGGACTTGCGCTTGGTCATCACAGCGCGGATGGGATCGTCCTCCATGCTGATGACGTCGGGGGCTTCCAAGGCCTCCACGCGGGCATGCGCTGCGGCAAAGGGGTTGACGATTTCGGCGGGACCGACGGCCAAAATCTCGATCTCGGAATCTGCCGCAAGCGCAGCCTCGATACCATCGAGAACAACCTGGGGCTTCTCGTCTCCGCCCACAACGTCTACACAAACGCGAACGTTACTCATTTCATATGCTCCTTATACAAAAATGGCCGACTCATTGAGCCGGCCATTGTGGTTCCAGTTGGAACGGCATCGTATCCAGAGTATACAGTTACTCGGTAACGATAACCTCGCGGTCCTTGTAGAAACCGCAGCTGGGGCACACGTGGTGCGGGAGCTTAACAGCGCCGCAACGGGGGCACGTGGACTGAGCCGCAGCCGAGATCTTCATGTTGGCGGAACGACGGGTATGGGTGCGGATACGACCCTGCTTTTGTTTAGGTACGGGCATAGTGACCTTCCTTATGAACTATCCAGTGTGGCGATTACGCGCAAGTAGCGATATTACCACAGTTTTACTCGTCAAGCTTAAGATTCTTTAATGCTGCAAATGGATTTTCCGTGGCAGCGGCCCATTCGGCCTCCGCCTTGGCGGCGCAATCGCATTGCTCGACGTTGAGATTGATGCCACAGGTGGGGCAAAGGCCGCGGCAATCGGGCTTGCACAGGACAACGAACGGCGTGTCCATGACGACCGCGTCGTTGATGGGCTCGCCCAGATCGACAATGCGATCCTCGCCCAGCAACTCGTAGCCGTCTTCGTAGGCCTCGGGGTCCTCGGGCTCGTTAAAGAGGTAGAACTCCTCGATCTCGCCTGCGATATCAAACGATGCGGGCTCCAGGCAGCGATCGCACTCGCCGGTGGCGTGAGCGCGGACCATGCCCGAAAGCAGAACACCGGTACCGGCGTTGGTAAAGACCACGTCGTAGGAAATGCCGTCCTGCAGCTGGTACTCCTTCTCGCCCACCGTGTAGGTGGCGACATCGACCTTGCCGGTCAGCGGATAAGAGTCTCCGGGAAACTCGAGCTGCTCGGAAAGATCGACGGTTACGCTCGGGAACTCAGCCATTACCACTGACCGTTCTGCTGGGCGGCGCCCTCGTTGAGCTGCTGACGGCAACGAGTGACGGTGCCGGTCAGACTCTTAAGGTTCTCCTCGAGGTGCGTAAAGACCTGCTCGGCGTAATCCTCGGCGGCATAGCGCGTCTCGCGCTCGTACTGCTGGGCACGGTCGCGGATGTCGTCGGCCTGCTGCTGGGCTAAGCGAACGATCTCCTGCTCACCGGCAATGGTGAGCGCCTGCTGCTGAGCGTCGGCAATGATGGAATCAGCCTGAGCGGCGGCGGAGGCCATAAGCTCCTCGCGCTCTTTGAGGATACGGCGGGACTTCTGCCACTCCTCGGGATAGCTCATGCGGATCTCATCGAGGATGTTAAAGAAGACGTCGGCGTCGATAACCTTCATCTGGGCGTTCTTGCCGAACGGCGTCTTAGCCTCTTCGATGAGCCCCTCGAGCTCGTCGACAAGACTCACGATCCTGTCGCCAGGAAAATTCTCGCCCGGCATCCGGTCTCCTTTCATAGGTAACATGTCATCGTGTTAGTTTACCACATGCCACCAGGCAATAAAAAACGTCACGAAAAGCGATGTTTGAGTGCTTCGACCACGTTGGGCGGCACAAACGTCGACACGTCGCTGCCAAGCGACGCGATCTGGCGCACCACCGAACTCGAGATATAGCCGTACTGCGGAGCACTCATGACAAAGATGGACTCCAGCTCGCTATCCAGGCGATAGTTGAGGTCGGCCTGCTGCAACTCGTACTCAAAGTCGGTCATGGCGCGCAGACCCTTAACGACGGCACCCGCCCTCTGTTCACGTGCAAAGTCGACCAGCAGGCCGGTGAAGGGCAGTACCTCGACGCCGTCCAAATCACCGAGGGCCTCGCGGGCCAGCGCCACGCGCTCGTCGAGCATAAAGGTGGTACCCACGCCGTTTTTACCCTGCGATTCGGCCACGGCGACGATCACGCTGGGAAAGATACGGCGAGCTCGGCGGATCACGTCGATATGGCCAAAGGTGATGGGATCGAAGGTGCCCGGGACGATTACGCGGTTGATGGTGTCATTCATGGGTGTCCTCCGAAGGCACATCCTCGTCATTTTCGTTCTCGTCAGCATGGTCGTTCTCGTCCTCGGCCACCCAGCGCAGCAAGTCAACCGAGGTAATGCCGTAGCGCTTCTCTCGCACGGTCTTGAAACAAGCCGGATGAGCACCTGCATCGGCTGCGGCATGTTCAAAAAGGGCAAAGGCCCCGGGCGCCAGTAGTCCCTGCTGGGAAAGATTTTGCAGCAGCTCCTCGACCGGCTCGGCGCCAAAGGCATAGGGCGGGTCGAGCAAGATCAGGTCAAAGGGACCACCCGGCACACGGCCGCGCGAGGCGCTCGCCAACACATCGCCGGTAACGACACGCCAACGCGAGCGGTCGCGGCACAGCGACTCGATATTCTTGGTGATCAGACGGGCGGCATTGCGATCGATCTCGAACGTGGTGAGCGAGCGGGCGCCACGCGAGAGCATCTCGATTCCCAGGGCGCCGGAGCCGCCAAAGGCGTCCAGCACGCGGACCTCGTCCAGATCGAAGTCGAACGCCGACATGACCATGGACGCGCATGCCTCGCGCACGCGATCGGTCGTGGGACGGGTGACATCGCGCCCACGCGGCTCTTCGATCTTGCGGCCGCGCCATTCACCGCCGATGATTCTCATCCTCCGCTGACCTCCTTAAAGATATGTCGATAACGCATGGCGACCGCGTCGCGCAAGGGGCGCGTCGCCACGGAGTCAAGGTTGCAAGCATACCGCAAGAGCTCGACCGCGTCCAAATGGGCCCATTCGATAAGATCCTCGTCGGCGTCCAGGTCCACAAAGCGCAGGGTCACGCCGCCGTGCTGGCGGTAGCCCAGAATCTCGCCCTCGTGGCGCAGACGCAGGTCCATCTGGGCGAGCGTAAAGCCGTCCGAAGTCTTTTCGAGCGACTGGAGACGTTCTTGTGCCGCCGAGGCGCCGCCATTGCCCTTGGAGTGCGTCATGACCAGGCAGGTGCCTGAAACGCTGCCGCGGCCCACGCGACCGCGCAGCTGGTGCAGGGCCGCCAAGCCAAAGCGCTCACCGTTCTCAATGACCATGACGGTGGCGTTGGGCACGTCGACACCCACCTCGACCACCGTGGTCGATACGAGCACGTCGATCTCGCCGCGCTTGAAGGCATCGATCACACGGTCCTTCTCCCCCGCCGGCATGCGGCCATGAAGGCGCTCGACGGTAAGTCCCGGCAACGCCAGGCGCAGCCGGTCGAGCTCGGTTGCCGTATCGTGCAGCGGCACAGGCACGGTCACGCGGCCCTCGTCGTCGCGGGCGATACCGGGGACATCCTCAAGTTCATCGGTCGAGTCACTCGGCTCCACAAGCGGGCAGATCACGTAAGCCTGCTGGCCCTTTTCGTGCGCCTCGCGAATTGCGCCGTAGGCAAGGTCGCGGCTCGACTCGGTAAGCACGCGCGTCGTAACGCCCGCCCCCGGAACAGGTCGATGGCGGATGATGCTCGTGTCCAGGTCGCCGTAGACCGAGAGCGCCAACGTGCGCGGGATCGGCGTGGCCGTCATAACGAGCAGGTCGGCACCCGGGCCCTTGGCACGCAGAGCATTGCGCTGGCCCACACCAAAGCGGTGCTGCTCGTCGATGACGACAAGCGACAGATGCTTAAACGCCACGTTATCCGAAAGGACCGCGTGGGTTCCAAAGAGGACGTCGAGCTCGCCCGATTCCAGCTGCGCATGGATCTGCTCGCGCTCGGCCGCCGGCGTGGCACCCGTCAGGAGCGCCCAAGACATGCCAGCCTGGGAGAGCAAGGGGCCGGTCTTATCGGCATATTGGCGCGCCAGCACGCCCGTAGGCGCCATAACGCAGGACTGAGTGCCCGAATCGGCCGCGACAGCCAGCGCGCAGGCGGCGACGGCCGTCTTGCCGGTACCGACGTCGCCCAGTAGCAGGCGGTTCATCACGCGCCCGCCATCGCACATATCGTGCAGGATGTCTTGGAACGCGGCCTCCTGCTCGTCGCTCAGCGAAAACGGCAGGGCTTCCCTGAGCGCCGCCAGGTGCTCACCCGCGGCGTGGGCGTAGGGAGCGACTTCGACCAAGCCGCCGTCGTTGCGCAGGCGCAGCGCCAGCTGAAGGTAGAGGCACTCCTCGTAGGCAAGCCGTGCGCGCGCGATATCGCGCTCGGCCATACTCGATGGAAAATGAATTGAGCGCAGCGCACGGGCATTGCTCATCAGGCGGCGCTTGACGCGCAAGCGTGCGGGAATCGGGTCGAAGGGATTGCCGACGACCTCGAGCGCGCCGCTAACGATGCGGCGCATCCACGCCTGGCTCACGCCATCGCTCACGTAATGGACCGGCAGAATGGTGCCCGCGGCACGCCCACCCTCGAGCTTTTCGAAATGCGGAGAGGCCATCTGCTTAAAGCCGTAGGCAAACTCGACCTTACCCATCACGGCCAGGCGGTCTCCCTGCTTAAACTGCTGGGCAATCCATGGCTGACGGAAAAAGGCGACTTGCAGCACGCCCGTCTCGTCCACCAGCGAGACCTCGGTCACCTGCATACGCGGGCGAGGCTGCTTTTGAACAATGCGATCGACCGTGGCGACTATCGTGCAAACGGTACCGATGGGCGCCATCTCGATAGACCAGGAGCGCGTGAAGTCGAGATATCGATGAGGGATATGGAGAAGGAGGTCCCCCACCGTCCGAATTCCCAGACGGCGAAGGGCCTCCTCACGTTTACCCGAAACATATTTGAGTCGCGCGATATCCTCGTCGAGCGCATTGCTCTGGGCAAAGCGCTCCGAGACGCGCGGCACGGAGCACAGCTCGGACATGGGCAGATGCCTACTCGATCGAGAAGATCACAGGATAGAGCGGCTGCTCGCCACGATGGGCATCGATCTCCAAGTCGGGCTGAGCCTCCTCGATGGCGTCGACGATCTCCTGGAAGGCCTCATCGGACAGCTCCTCGCCGGCCAGAATCGTCAGCGCGTCGCCCTCCTCTTCCTCCTGCATGCGGTTGATGCAGTCGAGCGTGACCTGCTTCACGTCGGAGCCGACCACATCGATGGAACCGGCAATGATACCCATGACATCACCGGAGTGAATCGGAGAGCCATCAGAGGCGCTGGAATCGCGCACGGCACGGGTGACCTCGCCATCGCGGACCTCGCTGATGGCGTCGACCATGGCGGCGACGGCGTCCTCGAGCTCGGAATCGGGCAGGACCGCGAACAGCGCGGAGAACGCCTGCGGGACAGTCTTGGTGGGAACGACGGCGACCTTCTTGTCGGTGCAGGCAGAGGCGGCGGCCTCGGCAGCCATGCGGATGTTGCCGTTATTGGGCAGGATAATGACCGAGGTCGCGTTGACCTGGTCCACCGCGCCCAGCAGGTCGGCGGTCGAGGGGTTCATGGTCTGGCCACCCGAGACGATCACGTCAACGCCGAGGGACTTGAGGATGTCGGCCTCACCGGAACCGGCGGCAACGGCGACAAAGCCCAGCGCCTTGGCGGGCTCAGCGGCCTTTTCCTGGTCCTCGTGAATCTTGGCGGTACGGTCGTGCGCCTCCATCTCCATGTTGTGGATAAAGACCTCGTAGATCTGACCGAGCTGCAGCATGTGCTCGAGCACCAGGTTGGGGGTGTTGGAGTGCACGTGGATCTTGTAGTCGGGGTAGGCACCCACGAGCAGCTCGCAGTCGCCCATGGAGCCCAGGAACTTAAGGCACTCATCCTCGTCAAAGGGAGCGTCGGCCTTAAAGAGGAACTCGTTGCAGTAGCGGAACTCCGAGCCCTCCCAATCGTCGTTAGCCTCGATCTCAACGCGGCCGAGAGCCGCGTCGCGGGCAGAACCGGCGGAATCAAACGTGGCGGAGAAATCCTCGACAACGGTGCTGCGGCCAAGCGCGGCGGCAACAAAGTTCTCCAGGAAGATGGCAAAGCCAAAGGCGCCGGAGTCGACCACGCCGTTCTCCTTCAGAACGGGCAGCAGGTCGGGCGTGCGGGCGACGGACTGGTAGGCCTCGACGACGATGGCATCGAGTGCGTCCTCGGCCGAGAACTTCTTCTTTTCGCACTCATCGGCCTTGGTCGAGACATCGCGAAGCACCGTGAGGATCGTGCCCTCGATGGGCTTGCGGACGGCCTGGAAGGCGACCTTGACGGCGCGACGGAAAGCGAAGGCGATGTTGGCGGACGTAATGGGCTCGTCGGCAGAGACGAGACCCTCGGCCACGCCGCGCAGGATCTGCGAGGTGATGACGCCGGAGTTGCCGCGGGCACCCATCAGGGAGCCGTGGGTGATGGCGCCGGCAATGGCCTCCATATCGGCATCGGCGGGAAGGGCGGAAAGCTCCTTGGTCACCGAGGCGAGCGTGAGCGACATGTTGGTGCCGGTGTCGCCGTCGGGTACGGGGAAGACGTTGAGCTTGTTGATCTCCTCGGCCTTGTCGGAAACGGCAGCCGCAGCGATCGGAAAACAGGTGCGAATGGTCTTTGCAATCATGGGTATTTGAATCTCCGTTTTCGGATGCTAGTTCAGACGGCTCTTGAGCGCGTCGATGTGGATGCCGATCTTAAGGCTGGCGGGATCGATCTGGGCGATCTCCTGCAGGGTGAAGGCAACGGAGCTCGAAAGATTGTGGCAGACGGACTTCATGTTGACGCCGTTCTCGAGCACGACGTGAAGATCGACCGTAAGGCCGTTCTCGTCGGCGGAGACAAGCACGCCCTTGCGGAGGCGCTGACCGGCAAGCAGGCGCACGCTCTCGGCGCCCTGAAGCTGTTCGGCCATACCGACGACGCCATAGCACGTCATCGCGGCATAACCGGCAATATCGGCAATAACGTCGTTCGAGACGCTCAGGCTGCCGTTAATGGTCTCAGACACAAGAATCTCCTTATCTGGTGCTCGCGGCACCATCTCGTGGGAGCAATCATTGCATTATTCTACAACGACCGCGCCATGTTGAGGTGGTGGGTCACGGGATTACATCCTCGACACGAAATGTTGATATGGCAACGTTCGCGCCAGGCGATCGCGGCATGAAAAAACCCGCCGCATAAGCGACGGGTTTTACAACCTGGCTCCCCGAGTAGGACTCGAACCTACAACAGCGCGGTTAACAGCCGCGTGCTCTACCATTGAGCTACCGAGGAATTTAAAAGCCCAGCAGAATGGGCTGAGAAATTCTGGCTCCCCGGGTAGGACTCGAACCTACAACAGCGCGGTTAACAGCCGCGTGCTCTACCATTGAGCTACCGAGGAAAAGGTGCGTGCTCTCAAGCAACGAAGTTTATTATACGGACGAATCAGCTTAGGGCAAGAACTTTTTTGAGAATTTTTCCGACCTAGTCATTGGGGACGTCCCCAATGACTACATGAAAGCGCCCCCAAGCGGATGTGCTTGAGGGCGCTTCTTGCTTGCGAGGTTAAGACTCGATGTAGTCTTTGAGCTTGCTGCTGCGGCTGGGATGACGAAGCTTGGCCAGGGTCTTGGACTCGATCTGGCGGATGCGCTCGCGCGTAACGCCAAACTCGCGGCCGACTTCCTCGAGCGTGCGGGGATGTCCGTCGACAAGGCCAAAGCGCAACTCGATAACCTTGCGCTCACGATCGGCAAGTGAGTCGAGCACCTGGGTGAGCTGCTCCTGCAGCATGGAGAAGCTGGCAGCATCGGGCGGAACGATAGCCTGGGAGTCCTCGATGAAGTCGCCCAGCTGGGAATCCTCTTCCTCGCCGATGGGGGTCTCGAGCGACACGGGCTCCTGCGAAATCTTCTGGATCTCGCGGACGCGATCGGCACTCATGTCCATCTCGGCACCAATCTCCTCGGGGGTCGGGTCGCGACCCAAGTCCTGGAGAAGCTGGCGCTGCACGCGGACGAGCTTGTTGATGGTCTCGACCATGTGCACGGGAATACGGATAGTACGGGCCTGGTCGGCGATAGCACGCGTGATGGCCTGGCGGATCCACCACGTGGCGTACGTGGAGAACTTAAAGCCCTTCTGGTAGTCGAACTTCTCGACGGCGCGGATCAGACCGAGGTTGCCCTCCTGGATCAGGTCCAGGAACAGCATGCCGCGACCGACATAGCGCTTGGCGATGGAGACGACCAGACGCAGGTTGGCGCTGATGAGCGCCTGCTTGGCCTCGAGACCCACGTTCTCGATGCGGGTCAGGCGACGCATCTCGGCGCGGGTAAGCTCGATCTCGCCCGCCTCGGCGGCCTCGAGCTTCTCGGTGGCGTCAAGGCCAGCCTCGATCTTCATGGCCAGATCGACCTCTTCGGAGGCGGTCAGCAGGTCGACCTTACCGATCTCCTTAAGGTACATACGAACCGGGTCGCCGGTCAGCATCACCGTGGAGGCATCGATGCCACGCACGCGCGAACGCGAACGGGACGTGCGCACGGTGCGCTTCTTCTTGCTCTTGGAAGAACCCATCTCGGCGTCGGCCTGACGGGCCATCTTAAGCTCGTGATCGTCCAGCGACCCGGAATCGTGCTCGTCGTCATCGAAATCGTCGGTATCGCTATCGTTATCGTCATCGTCGACGTCCATGGGGGCGTCGTCGTTTCCGCTCGCGGAGATAATCTGGATGCCGCTGTTGCGCAGCGCGGAATACACCGCGTTGAGCTGCTCGTCAGACACATCGATATCCTTCAGAGCGACCTGAATCTCGTCCTCGGTTACCGAAGTCCTGTTTGAGCCGTTGCCCATGAGCTTTGCAACGTAGGATTCCAGCCCAGTACCCGTGCTCTCACTCTTTTTTGGCACAGATTCTCCCTTCATAGTCCACAGGACTCATTACTTTAGCACACACATTAACGTCTATACCCAAAATTCAGACTGGATATAGGCGCAAATACGCTGGTTGACCACAACATCTAGGCCTGGTCGGCGCCCGCAGTCTCCAAACCGATCAAACGGAACGGATCGGCCACGCCACCAATCGACTTTTGGAGCTCGCGCTGGCGCTGAGAATCTTGCATCGCCTGCATCGTCAGCACACGGCGCGCCTCATCGTCGAGCGACCGGTCCTGGCGAAGCTTGGCCTGTGCGGCGCGCATGCGGCGCTTGATGGTGTAGAGCTCAAGGGTATCAAGCATAAACACGATGTTCGTCTCGGTGGGGTGCTTGCTCGTCGACGAAATGCGCCCGGCGCTGACAAGCGACGCTGCCTCGGGACACACCGCGCGCGCCGCATCCATGCACGCCGTGGGGTCGGTGCCCGGCGGCGTCGCGAGCACGGCCCACGCGATGGACTCGTGGCGCGGATCCACCCACTCGATCGAGCAGATGCGGTCGGCATACGTGCGGAACAGGTCGGGGTAGCTCGTGAGCATCGTCAGCAGCTCGCGCTCCCCCGCCAAAGACTTTCGTTCCAGGTCGGTCAGCACGATCGGCATCGTCGATGCCGCAGACACGTCCGTTGCATCGGCAACCGGCGCCGCGCCATCCACACCAACCGGCACATCGATCGGCGGCATATCGTCGACGACCTCGACCGGCGCGGCCCCGTAGGCCTCGAGCGGCACATAGTCGTACGGCTCTTCCTCGACCGGTGCGGACACCGGCGGCGTCGCTCCCGACGCCCAGGCACCGCGAGACGCCTCCCGCGAACCAGACGCCCGACCGCCCGCGCTGCCTGCGCGCTCGGCCTGCGCCCGCTGGCGCTCGTAGTTCTGCTCGCGACGACGCTCGACATCCTCACGCTTGGCAACATCGCGAAACACGCGTCCCGAGCTCGAACGCACCGTCTCCAAGTCCAAACCCAACAAGTCGGCAATCTGGATAAAGTACGTATCGATCATATAGCTATCGCGCAGCGGATAGATAAGCGTCAGCGCATCCTCGAGCGCCTTGGCACGACCGCCCGGCGTGGTAATGTCACTCGACTCCTGCAGTGAGCGGTACACAAAGTCCATGAGGGGCTCGGCGGCATCGATGCGCGCCTGCAGCGCCTCGCCCCCATGCGCTGTGATGAACTCCATAGGGTCGTTGCCGTCGGGAAGCACCACGCAGCGCAGGTCCATCGAATCCTGCTCGATAAACTGAATCGCGCGTCGCGCGGCCTTTTGACCGGCGGCGTCGCCATCGAACATATAGACAATGCGTTTGGCAAAGCGGGCGAGCGTCTTTACATGATGTTCCGTTAGCGCCGTGCCCAGCGTGGCGACGACGTTTTTAATCCCCGCCTCCCAGCAGGCGATACAGTCGGTATATCCCTCCACCACGATGGCGGTATCCTGCGCGACGATAAACTCCTTGGCCCAGTTAAAGCCGTAGAGGTTTCGTTTTTTATGGAACACGCTCGTCTCGGCGGTGTTGAGGTACTTCGGCTGTCCGTCGCCCATAATGCGCCCGCCAAAGGCGATGTTATGACCCTGCTCGTCAAAGATGGGAAACATCACGCGGTCGTAAAAACGGTCGGCAAGCTGCCCACGCCCACGGCTCACGGCCACGTTGGCGTCGATCATCTCCTGCGGGGTAAAGCCCGCCTGCGACAGATGCGACACCAGCGCGTTGCGACCCGGCGCAAAACCCAGGCAGTAGCGTCGACAGACATCGCCACCCATACCGCGGCTGGCAAAGTACTCGCGCGGACGGCTGTCCTTACCGCGCATAAGCATGGTGTGGTAGAACTGAGCCGTCTCGGCGCACAGGTCATAGATGCGAGCGCGCTTGGTGCCGCGATCGCGCTGCGCACCGGTATCGTGCAGTTCAATGCCCGCACGATCAGCCAAATAGCGGATCGAATCGGGAAAACTCAGGTTCTCACGCTTCATGATATAGGTGAAGACGTCGCCGCCCTCGCCGCAGCCAAAGCAGTGCCACACCTGCGTAGCAGGGATAATGTGAAACGATGGGGTCTTTTCGCCATGAAACGGGCAGCAGCCCCAAAACTCATGGCCGCGGGGCTTGAGCTCAACCGTTTCCTGCACGATGGCAACCAAGTCTGACGCCGCGCGTACCTGATCTTTTTCCTCATCACTAATCACGGATACTCACCCCCTGCTCACCCAAGTTATGACGGATATCGTCGATATTACCCTCGACGGTCGCGATAAGCTCGTCCAGGGAATCGAACACGCGAGACGGACGCAGCCAGCGCGTAAACGCCAGCGACACGGAAGCGCCATACAGGTCGCCCGCATAGCCGATCAAGTTGGCCTCGAGATGCGCCGAGGCGGCATCATCGGCATAGGTCGGCGGCAGGCCGACGTTAACGGCAGCAGGCCATACGGTATCGTCGACCAGCACCAGACCCTCATAGACGCCATCGGCAGGCACTTGGATGCCGTCGGGAACCTGGATGTTTGCTGTGGGAAAGCCCATGTCGGAGCCCTCGTGACGGCCAGCCGCCACAACGCCGCGCAGCATATAGGGACGGCCGAGAAGCTCGGCAGCCAGCTCCACATGACCCTGGCCCAGCTCATGGCGGATGCGCGTGGCGCAGATGGTCTGCCCGTTAACGCAGAGCAGGTCGTGACCGTAAACGTCAACCCCACGTTCAGTGCCCCAGGCGCGCATCTCGGCAACGCCCGAAGCGCCGCCGCGGCCGAGCCTAAAATCGCTACCTACACGAATGGAGCGAATGTCGACAACGCGCGACAACAGCGCCAGAAACCCGACATGGTCGAGTGCCGCCACGGCGGACGTAAAGGGAACGGCCACCACCGCATCGACCCCGGTTTGAGCCAGGGCATGCAGGCGGTCGGCCGTCGTCATCAATTTTTGGGCGGGCGACGGACTCACCACGACGTCCGGATCAGGATCGAAGGTGACCACGACCGCTTTGCTGCCGTGATCATGTGCATCGCGAATAACCGCTTCAATCAGCTCTTGGTGCCCACGATGCACGCCATCAAACACGCCAATGGCGATCGACGCGGCACCCAAGAACTCGCACCCATCAAATGCATCGGCAGAAACGATACGGGCCTCATCCAACTCACCCGCGAAAAAGATACGCGCGAGCTCGCGGGGCGCCAGCATCATCGAACACCGCCGATCGCCTGCGGAAAGACGTGCTCCATAACAAAGCGGCCGCCCTCGATACGAGCAAGCGCCTTCAATCCCCCATCGAGCACGAGCGCGAACGGCGCCTTCGCCGTATCGAAGTCCGCAAGCGCGCGTTCAACGGGAACGCGGCGGCCACAAAGCAGGTCGTCTGCAAGATTACCCGGCAAATCGACACGCGTGGCACCTAGGGCGGCGATGGGATCCAGAGCGAAACCGGCAGCGGTCTCGGCAGAGAGCTCCTCTACCGCATGACAGGCGCCAATGGAAACCACGCCGGAGGCCGTACGGCGCAGCGCGGAAATATGTGCAGCGCTATCGCAGGCACGACCCAGATCGCGAGCGAGCGCGCGAATGTAGGTGCCTTTGCTTACCGAAAACGCCACGGTCCAGACGCACGTATCGCCCTCGCCGCCCACGGCGATCAGGTCGGCGGCATAGACCTCGACGGGGCGCGGGGGCAACTCAACCGCATTGCCCTCGCGAGCACTCTTATAGGCGCGAACGCCATTGACCGAGATGGCCGAAAAAGCTGGCGGCACCTGCAACTGCGGGCCAAGCATAGCGGCCAGCTGCTCACGGGCGTAAGCGAGATCGTGCAGCTCGGGGGCAACGGGCACCGTGCGAACGGCCTCGCCCTCCGCGTCATCGGTGTTGGTCTCGACGCCAAACGAAATGTCGGCGACATAACTTTTGGTATCGAGAGTTAGCATGCCCAGCAGACGGGTCGCCTGGCCCACGCCCACCACCATGACACCCGAGGCCATGGGGTCGAGCGTACCGGCATGGCCGATGCGTCGCTCATGGAGAGCGCGTCGGCACTGCGATACCACGTCGTGGGACGTGCAGCCCACCGGCTTATCGACGGCGAGCAGCATATTCAATTGAGAAGGCGTACGACGAGCCATGTACCATCCAAAAAGTTAGAGCTCGACGGTCACCGAAGCGGGATCCTCCCCCACCAGCTCGGCCAGCATGGGAAGTGCCACGGCGAGCGTCTCGCGAATCGTTCCGTTGTTGGAAAAGCCGGCGGCGGCATGATGCCCGCCACCGCCAAAGTTGGCAGCGATCTCGGACACATCGAGGTCACCCTTGGAGCGCAGGTTGCCGCGCACCTTGGTATCGCCCTCGATGCCCTTTAGGAACAGGCAGACCTCAACGCCCATCACTGAACGCACCACATCGACCAGACCGTCGCACTCATCCGAAGTGACGCCGCAGGCCTCGAGGTCGCTCTGGTACGCATAACTATATGCCACGCGACCGTGCGCCACGGTCTTGATACGACCCATAACGATGGACTTGAGATGCAAGAACTCTACGCGCATGCTCTGGTAGACCTCGAGCGCGACGCGCGCCGGATCGGCACCGTGCGCGACCAGGCGCGAGGCGGCATGGAACGCAGCAGCATCGGCGTTTTGGTACTGAAAACGACCGGTATCGGTCACCAGGCCGCACAACAGGCAGGTCGCGACACCGTTGCGAGCCACAATGCCGCAATTGTCCAAAAAGCGGTCGATGATCATGGCGCAGGCCGCGGCGCCGACGCACCTCAGGCTCAGCTCGGCAAATTCCTCGCGCGCCGGATGGTGATCGAAGCACACCACATGCGACGAGCGGCGGAGCACCTCGGCGGAGTTGTTCAGACGCTCGACGACCGGCACGTCCACCGAGATGAACAGATCCGGATTGCCGGTATACGCAGATGCCGGCACCAGACGGTCGGCGCCCTCCATAAAGCGGTAGATGCGCGGAACCGGGTCATCGTCTGCCAGCAGCAGGGCAATGTCCTTGTTGGGGAAAAACTTCATAAGCGATAAGCCCAGGCCCAGCACGGAGCCCAGGGCGTCACCATCGGGAGACGTATGTCCCGAAATCGCAATGGAGGACGCATCCTCGATGAGCTCGAGGATGCGTCGCTGAATATCTGCAGACTCGCACGATGCGAGGTCGGCGGAATTACTCATCTAAAGCTGCCTCCTGGGCGGCATCCGCTATGGGATAGCCGTCCTCGTCCTTTTCGATCGCAAGCGTGGCGGGAACGTTTTCCAGCGCACGCGTGATGCGCTCGGCCTCATCGGTCGAGCGATCGATGCGAAAATCGAGCTCGGGCGTGACGCGCCAATCGAGCGAGCGGGCCAACAGGCTACGGATGCGGCCCTTGGCGCTGGCGAGCGCCTCCATGACCTCGTCGTAACGGCTCGCGTCGCACGACACGTACACGCGCGCGAACGAACGGTCCACCGCGACCTCGACCGCGGTCAGGGTGACCAGGTCGAGACGCGGATCGGAAACCTCAAAGAGCAGGATATAACCGAGCTTCTCGCGAAGCTGCTCGCCCAGACGGCGGGTTGCCTGCGTTTGCTTCATAGCGCTACCCCCTACTCGGTACGGGCAACCTGGTCAATGCGGTAGCCCTCAATGGTGTCGCCAGGCTTGATGTCCTGGAAGTTCTCCAGGCCAATACCGCCCTCGGAGCCGCTCTTGAGGCTCTTGGCCTCGTCCTTGTAGTGGCGCATCGAGGCGATTTTACCGTTGAAGACCACAATGCCGTCGCGCACCAGGCGCACGGAATCGGTCGCGGCGATCTCGCCCTCTTCGACGCGGACACCGGCGGCGATGCCGACTTTGGGCACCTTGAAGGTGTCCAGGACGGTCGCAGTGCCCGTGGAGACCTCAACCTCGGTGGGCTTGAGCATGCCGATACGGGCAGCGTCGAGGTCCTCGAGGCACTTGTAGATGACGTCGTAGCAACGGATCTCGACGCCCTCGCGCTCGGCGGCGGAGCGGGCCTTGCCGTCGGGACGAACGCCAAAGCCGATGATGATGGCGTTGGAGGCGTCGGCCAGGACGACGTCGGTCTCGTTGATGGCGCCAACGGCGGAGTGGATCGTGTTGATGCGCACCTCGGACTGGTCCATCTTGTCGAGCGAGTCCTGAAGGGCCTCGATGGAGCCCTGGACGTCGGCCTTGATGATCAGGTTGAGCTCCTTGACCTCGGCGTCGGCGATGGTCTCGAAGAGGTTCTCGAGCGTCACGTGCTTCACGCGGCTCTGCTCCTCGATACGGGCCTTGAGCGAACGCTCGTCGGCCAGTGCACGAGCCTCGCGCTCGTCCTCGAACACACGGAACTCATCGCCGGCGTTGGGGACGGACTGCAGGCCCAGGATCTCGACGGCGTCGGAGGGACCGGCCTCGGTGACGGCGTTGCCCTTGGGGTCGAGCATGGCGCGGACGCGGCCATAGGTGAGGCCGGCGACCAGCGTGTCGCCCACGTGCAGGGTACCGCGGGTCACGAGCACGGTGGCAACCGAGCCGCGGCCCTTGTCGAGCTTAGCCTCGAGGACGTTGCCCGAAGCGAAGGTGTCAGGGTTGGCCTTGAGCTCGAGCACGTCGGCCTGGAGCAGGACGGTCTCGAGCAGGTCATCGATACCGATCTTCTGCTTGGCCGAGATGTTGACGAACATGTTCTGTCCGCCCCACTCCTCGGGGATGATGCCGTACTCGGTGAGCTCCTGGCGCACGCGATCGGGGTTGGCGCCCGGCTTATCAATCTTGTTGACGGCGACGACGATGGGTACGCCGGCGGCCTTGGCGTGATTGATCGACTCGATGGTCTGGGGCATGACGCCGTCGTCGGCAGCCACGATCAGGATGACGATGTCGGTCACCTTGGCGCCGCGGGCACGCATGGCCGTAAAGGTGGCGTGACCGGGGGTATCGATGAAGGTGATCTTGCGGTCGTTGATCATGACCTGCGAAGCGCCGATGGCCTGCGTAATGCCGCCCGCCTCGCCGGCAGCGACGCCGGTGTGACGGATGGCGTCGAGCAGCGAAGTCTTGCCGTGGTCGACGTGGCCCATGACGGTGACGACCGGGGCACGCGGCTTAAGGTCGGCGGGATCGTCGTAGAACGAGAAGGTGTTCTCCTCCTCGGGGGTGATGATCTTGATCTGACGGCCCAGATCGTCGGCAACGAGCTCGACGAGGTCGTCGGACATGGACTGCGTCATGGTAAGCGGCGTGCCCAGCAGGAACAGGCGCTTGATGATGTCGTTGGCCGGAACGTCGAGCGCCTCGGCGAGCTCCTGGACGGTGACGCCCTGGGAGACCTTGATGGCATCGAGCTCCTCGGGGTTCACGCCCTGGGCCAGCGCCTCCTCTATCTTGCGCTCTTCCTGAGCCTTTGCGGCCTCGCGCTCGCGCTTCTCCTTGCGCTTTTTGCGGCGACCGGTGGACTCGCGAGAGGCCTCCTCGACGGCGGCACGAGCCTCCTCGAGCACCTTCTCGCGGCTGTACTCCTCGGCCTCGCGAGCCATGCGGCTGTAGTGGTCCTCTTCGTTGTTGTGACCGCCCTTGCGCTTCTTGCCCTTGCCCTGCTTGTCGGGGTTGGGGAAGTCCATACCGGCAGCGACGTTGTTGCTGGCGTTGGTGCGATGGCTGTGCGGGCGGTTCTCGGAGGCGTTGCGCTCGGAGTTGTTGTCGGAGGCGTTGCGATCATTACGACGGCCACCGCGACGGTCGTTGTTGCCGCCACGACGGTTGCCGCGCTCGGCGGCGCGCTCGGCCTTGGCCTTCTCCTCGGCGTCCTTCTTCTCCTTGAGCACGGTCTCCTGTGCGGCGATCTGGTCGAGCAGCGAACGGAAGCGCGAACCGGAGTCGGAAGCGGGAACGGCGCGGCGCTGGGCCTCGCGAGCAGCCTCCTCCTTCTCGCGGGCAAGGCGCTCCTGCTCGGCCTTCTTCTTAGCCTCGGCCTCGGCGCGGGCGGCCTCCTCGGCGGCCTGGGCGGCGGCAAACTGGCGGCGCTCCTCCTCGCGCGCCTTCTCGGCGGCGATGCGCTCGCGCTCTGCCTCGGCAGCGCGCGCTGCCTCCTCGGCGGCAGCGGCCTGCTCCTCGGCCTGCTTGGCGGCCTCGACTTCCTGGGCGCGGGCCTCGATCACCGAGGCGAGCTGCTTGCGGACCATAGCAACGTAGGCGTCCTCCAGGGCGGAGGAAGCGGACTTAGCGGGAATCTTCATTTCGGCGAGATGACCCATCAGTTCCTTGGAGGTCATGCCGAACTCTTTGGCCAGGGTGGACACACGGACTTTTGCCATATGACTTCACCTACCCTTTCTGGCACCTTGGGTGCCTAGAGACTGAACGAGCGTGGGGTATGCGCTGGGACCTGCCCAGCGCGACCGCGCGCTAGATCAGGTCCTCCGCATCATCGAAGGCGTCGGTGTCGTGGACACCGCAGAAACGGGAGCCGGGACGGGCCTGGTTGCGGCACTGGATGCCGTCCTCGGACACGAACTCGCAGCGACGGACGTCCTCGTCCTCCTCGTCACCGATCAGGTCGGCGGCGGGCTCCTCGTGAACGGGAACGTTCTTGAGGATGTCGGCGGCAAGGGTCTCGGACTTGATGTCGATGTGCCAGCCGGTCAGGCGAGCAGCGAGGCGGGCGTTCTGGCCCTCCTTGCCGATGGCGAGGGACAGCTGGTCGTCGGGCACGATAACGCCGGCGTAGGCCTTCTCCTCGTCGATAAGGACGCGGGTGACCTTGGCAGGCGACAGGGCGTTGGCAACGTAGACGGCCGGATCGGCATCCCACAGGATGACGTCGACGCGCTCGCCACGGAGCTCGCCCACGACGGCGCGAACACGGCTGCCCTTGGGGCCGACGCAGGCGCCCACGGGGTCCAGGCGATCGTCGAGCGAGTGGACGGCGACCTTAGAGCGCTGACCGGGCTCGCGGGCGATCGACTTGATCTGGACGGTGCCCTCATAGATCTCGGGCACCTCCTGCTCAAACAGACGACGCATGAGCTCGGGGTGCGTACGGGAGATGACAATCGGCGGACGGCTGTGCTCGCCACGAACCGGCTGCAGGTTGGAGTTGGGGTCGCGAACGTCGATGATCACGGCCTTGATGTGCTGGTTGTGCAGGTAGCGCTCGCCCATCGGACGCTCGTTGCGCTCGTTCTCGTAACGGCGCTGGTCGAAGTGCGGAAGCTCGGCCTCGACGCCCTCGCGAATCTTGACGATCGTGAAGTCGGGAGTGGACTGCAGCACGGTACCGCTGATGAGGTCACCGATGCGGCCGGAGAACTCCTCGTAGATCTGCTCGCGGGCAGAGTTGCGCACGATGGCGTTGATCTCGGCCTTGGCGTGCTGGGCGGCGATGCGGCTCGTGTTCTTGGGAGTGACGTCGATCTCCTCGAACTCGGTGAAGTTGCCCTCCTCGTCCATGGAATCGTCGATCGGCTCCAGACGGTAGACGTAGATCTTGCCGGTGGTGCGGTCAATGGTCACCTTAGCGCCCCACTCAAGATGCAGGATCTCGGCATAGCTCTTGGCGAGCGACTGCTCCAGGCGGTCGATCAGGTAGAGCTGGTCGATGTGCTTCTCCTGGCAAAGCTCCATCAGGGCGGACATCATGTCGGATGCTGCCATCTTACTTTCCTTCCTTCGCGGGCTTGAAGTCATAGGTGGGCTTCAACTTGCACTTTTTAACATCGGAGAAATCGAGGGTGACGGACTCGCCGTCCTCGAGCTCGAGGGTCACGTTCGTCTCGGTGGCGGCGGCAATCTTGCCGGCGTACTTGCGACGGCCCTCGGTGGCGGTGGAGGTGAGCTCGCAGTTCTCGCCCACAAAGCGGGCAAAGTCACTCGGGCGGCGCAGCGGGCGCGCCATACCCGGGCTCGACACCTCGAGCGTATAGCTCGAAGAGATGGGGTCGAGCTCCTCAATCACATCGCCGACCCATTTGGTGTTGGCCGTGACGTCATTGAGCGACAGGCTCTGACCCTCGGCACCCTCGATACGCACACGCACGCAGGGGGCCTTGGTGGCACCCACGAGCTCAACGTCGACGATGTCGACATCGTGCTGGGGAGCGACGGCCTCGAGCGCGTCGATGATCGCCTGCTCGGTCTTGGTCTTGACCATTGCGGCACCTCCATCCATACAAAAAAGAAGCGGGGCCGAAACCCCACTTCTTTCAATTACAACTTCATTTGCAAGCAAACTATACCAATACCTGCGCAAACGTGCAACCACAACACAAACCCGCAGGTCAGCGTGAGCACAGGTTCTCCACAAGAAATGGATAATTGGGTGTTGTCACAAGTATCCATATCCAAAAAGAGGGGCGACTCCCTGCGGAATCGCCCCTCGCTTTTTGATGTCAGCTATGCGCGCAGCGCTTACTTGACCACCAGGTTGACCAGCTTGCCAGGCACGCAGATGGCCTTGACGACCGTCTTGCCCTCAAGCCACTTGGCAACGGCTTCCTCGGCGGCAGCCTGCATCTCCTCGTTGGAGGCGTCGCGGGCGACGTCGATGCGGCCACGGACCTTGCCGAGCACCTGTACGACGATCTGTACCGTGTCCTCGATGGACTCGGCCAGGTCGAACTCGGGCCAGGCGGCGGTGTAGGCGTTGCCCTCACAGCCGAGGGCCTCGTGCCACAGCTCGTCAGCCCAGAACGGGCAGATGGGGGCAAGGACGCTCACGATGTCCTTGGCCACGCCGTAGCATAGAGCCTTGTCACGGGAAGCGCCCTCAGTAGCGTTGAGGTAGGCGCTCGCCGCATTGACGAGCTCCATGACGGCCGAGATCGCGGTGTTGAACTGGCCGCGGTCGAAGTCCTCGGTGCACTTGGCGATGGTGCGGTGACGCTCGCGATAGAGCTTCATCGCGACCTCGTCGAGCGCGGACTTGTCAAAGGCCACGTTGGCGTCGCCGGACTGGACGAGCTGCCACACGATACGCCAGGCGCGCTTGATGAAGCGGTTAGCGCCCTCGACGGCCTTGGGATCCCAGTCGAAGTCCTTCTCGGGCGGGGCGATAAACAGGATCGCCAGACGCATGGTGTCGGCGCCGTAGGGCTCGATGACCGAGCTCGGTGGCACGACGTTGCCCTTGGACTTGGACATGGTGTCGCCGTTCTCGTCCTTGACCATGCCCTGGCACAGCAGGTTGGTGAAGGGCTCGTCAACGCTCAGCAGGCCCAGGTCGCGCAGCGCCTTGGTAAAGAAGCGGCTGTAGAGCAGGTGCAAAATGGCGTGCTCGATGCCGCCGATGTAGTTATCGACGGGCATCCAACGATCGGCGGCCTCGCGGGAGAAGGGCAGCTCGGTGTTGTGCGGGTCGGTATAGCGCAGGTAATACCAGCTGGAGCAGGTGAAAGTGTCCATGGTATCGGTCTCACGCTTGGCCGGGCGACCGCAGACCGGGCAGGTGGTCTCGTAGAACTCCTTGCACTCGGCGAGGGTCTCGCCGGCACCCAGGTCCAGGTTCTCGGGCAGCGTCACCGGCAGCTGGTCCTCGGGCACGGGCACGATGCCGCAGTGCTCGCAGTGAATGGCCGGGATGGGGTTGCCCCAGTAGCGCTGACGGCTGATGAGCCAGTCGCGCAGACGGAACTCGACCTTACGACGGCCGCAGCCCATGGCCTCGAGGTCGGCCACGATCGCAGCCTCGCCCTCGGAGTGCTTACCGCCGCGCATGCCGGTGTACTTGCCGGACTGGACGAGCGTGCCCTCGGCAGCGTGGGCGCAATCCCAGTCGACGTTCTCGGCATGGAAGGTATCGATGGTCTCGCCGCTGGCCTCGACGGCAGCGCGGTCGTCATCGTCCAGGATGATCGGCACAATAGGCAGGTCGTACTTGCGGGCGAACTCAAAGTCACGCTGGTCGCCGCAGGGAACGGCCATGACGGCGCCGGTGCCGTAGTCGGCAACGACATAATCGGCAACCCACACGGGGACCTTCTCGCCGTTGACGGGGTTCACCACATAGCGGCCGGTAAAGGCACCGTGCTTCTCGAGGGTGCCCTGGGCACGCTCGACGGCAGAGATATGCTTGGAGTCCTCGACGATCTTGGTGACGGCTTCCTCGTACTCCGTGCCCTCGACGAGCTCGTGCAGGCGCGCGTACTCGGGAGCCAGGACAAAGAAGGAAACGCCAAAGAGCGTATCGGCACGCGTGGTGAAGACGGTGATCTTACCCTCGTCACCCTCGATGGGCTCGCCATCCTTGTCGCACAGAGTAAAGTCGACCTCGGCGCCCTCGGAGCGGCCGATCCAGTTGGCCTGCATCTGCTTGACGCGCTCGGGCCAGCCGGGGAGCTTCTCCAGATCGTCGAGCAACTCCTGGGAGTACTCGGTGATCTTGAAGTACCACTGCTCCAGATCGCGCTTCTCGGGCTCGGTGCCGCAGCGCCAGCACTTACCCTCGGTGACCTGCTCGTTGGCCAGAACGGTCTTGCAAGTGGGGCACCAATTGACCGGGTTCTTCTTGCGGTAGACCAGGCCCTTTTCCCACAGCTTCTCAAAGATCCACTGGCCCCAGCGGTAATAGTCGGGGCTGCAGGTCTTGACCATGCGATCCAGATCGTAGGAGAAACCCATGCGCTTCATCGTGGCGAGCGCCTGGTCCATGTTCTTATACGTCCAGGCGGCAGCCTGCGTGTTGTGCTTGATGGCAGCGTTCTCGGCGGGCAGGCCAAAGGCGTCGAAGCCGATGGGGTGCAGCACGTCGTAGCCGCGCATGCGGGCCTGACGGGCCATGGCATCACCGATGGTGTAGTTGCGCGCGTGACCCATGTGCAGGTCGCCCGACGGATACGGGAACATCTCGAGCACGTACTTCTTGGGCTTACTGTCGTCGGTGTCGACGGCAAAGAGGTTGGAGTCCTCCCAGGCCTTCATCCACTTGGACTCAATGGCCTGCGCGTCGTAGACAGGGATCTCGTCCTTATGATCTGTGCAATCGCACATATCAGCTCCTTTAATCTTAGCTGGGGTCGGTCGGCTTGGCTTTATTCGCTACTGCGGACAGTCCTGCGCAAGACGAAGAGCACATTTAGTGCTCTTCTTTGCGTGCGGAACTTGTAGCGAACAAAGCCAAGCCGACCGACCCTAAGGTTAACTTGACTGATGATAGCAAATACGACAAGCGAGATGCCTGCGACTTGCAGGCATCTCGCTTTATCTAAATAACGTGGTTGATACTCAACCTTTGATATGCAGCTCTAACCTTATCGATAAGATACGGACTGCTGCGAATCTTTAACTACAACGTCGTGGGCGCCGCCTTCGACGATGGAGGTGGAGCTGACCAGGGTCAGGCGAGCCTTTTCCTGGAGCTCGGGGATCGAGAGGGCACCGCAGTTGCACATCGTGGACTTAACCTTGTAAAGCGTACCGCCCACGCCGTCCTTGAGGGAGCCGGCGTACGGGACGTAGGAGTCGACGCCCTCGACGAAGCTGAGCTTCGCGGCGCCGCCCAGGTCGTAGCGCTGCCAGTTGCGGGCACGCGCGGAACCCTCGCCCCAGTACTCCTTCATGTACTGGCCGTTGACGTTGACGCGCTCGGTCGGGCTCTCGTCAAAGCGGGCGAAGTAGCGGCCCAGCATCATAAAGTCGGCGCCCATGGCAAGGGCGAGCGTCATGTGGTAGTCGTAGACGATACCGCCGTCGGAGCACACGGGCACGTAGACGCCGGTCTCCTCATAGTACTCGTCGCGAGCACGGCAGACGTCGATCAACGCGGTGGCCTGGCCACGGCCGATGCCCTTGGTCTCGCGGGTAATGCAGATAGAACCGCCGCCGATACCGACCTTGATGAAGTCGGCACCGCAGTCTGCCAAAAAGCGGAAGCCCTCGGCGTCGACGACGTTACCGGCACCGACCTTGACGTCCTCGCCGTAGTTGGCGCGAATCCACTCGATGGTGCGCTTCTGCCACTCGCTGAAGCCCTCGGAAGAGTCGATACACAGGACGTCGGCACCGGCCTCGATGAGCAGCGGCACACGCTCGGCATAGTCGCGGGTGTTGATGCCGGCGCCAACCATGTAGCGCTTATCGCCGTCGAGCAGCTCGTTGGGGTTGGTCTTGTGGCTGTCGTAGTCCTTGCGGAAGACGATGCCCATCAGGTGATCGTTGTCGTCGACGATGGGCAGGGCGTTGAGCTTATTGTCCCAGATGACGTCGTTGGCAACCTTGAGGCTGATGTTCTTGTCGCCCACGATGAGCTGCTCACGCGGGGTCATGAACTCGGAGACCTTCGTCTGGTGGTCATCGCGGCTGGGGCGATAGTCACGGCTGGTGACGATACCCAGGAGCTTACCCTTGGGAGTGCCGTCGTCGGTAACCGGCATGGTGGAGTGACCAGTCTTCTCCTTGAGCTCGATGACCTGCTCCATGGTCATGTCGGGGGTCAGCGTGGAATCGGACTGAACGAAGCCGGCCTTGTGATCCTTGACGGCCTTGACCATAGCGGCCTCGGACTCGGCGCTCTGGGAACCATAGATGAAGGACAGGCCACCCTCGGTAGCGAGCGCGACACCCATGTCGACGCCCGAGACGGACTGCATGATGGCGGAAACCATGGGGATGTTCAGGGTGATTGCCGGCTTCTCACCGCGCTTAAAGCGGGTCAGCGGCGTCTTAAGAGAGACGTTGTTGGGGATGCACTGCGAGGACGAGTAACCAGGAACCAGCAGATACTCCGAAAACGTGTGGGACTCACCGGGAAAGAACGTAGCCATGTTTCTCCTTTTTCCATGCGACCGGTCGGCTGCAGGCCTCGTAGGACCCAGCCCAACCTTGGGCGCCCAATACTGGGGAAGTATCTTAACGCACTTTGACTGCTACAATGCATGATTTAAGAAGAGCACACGAGGGCTTGACGCAGGCTTTGCGTTTGCCCAGCAAACACTTTAGCGGGGAGACGTGGAGCACATGGAGTACAAGACGACGGCAAAGTTGGTCATTCAAGCGTGCGACAAAGATCTACCGGGCGTCTTCGGCCACGGCTGCGTCTTGCTGCTGCAGGGTATTGCCCGCGAGCACTCGCTCAACCGCGCCGCCAAGAGCATGGGCATGGCGTATTCCAAGGCCTGGCGCATTGTGAACGAGGCCGAAGGTCAGCTGGGTTGCAAGCTCATCGAGCGCGACGGAGCCCGCGGATCATCGCTCACCCAAGCCGGCGAGCGAGCCATAGCGGTCTACGAGGAGCTGCAGGCCGACATCAACAACGTCATCGCCACCAAAGCAAACGACCTCATCGCCAGCATCAACGCAGGGTAGTCCTTTTGGGGCTGAAATGTTGTCCACCGCGCCCTCGGATTGAGGCTCGCGCCACAAAACGGGCCCATCTACTACGTTTAGCTGAATACCCTCGACCATACCGGACATTGTGAAATTAAAACCGCTGGTAGACAGCTTGGTAATTTTCAAAATAGGCGGGTATGGTCGACCCCTATGGCTTAAACGTAGTAAATAGGCCGTTTTCGTGGCACAGGCCCCGATTAGCTACTTGCGGAGGGCGTTGTCTAGGGTGGACGCTACTACCAGAGGATTGTCGATACCGGCGAAGAGGCGGATGGTGCTCCCCTGCTTGCCGCGTGGGGCCGAAAGGCGCGTTGTTGCGCCGCCGGCGGGCGATGTGCGGAATTCGTCTGGCAGTATGCTGAAGAATTCGCCCGCGCTGCATTCGATAAGGTCAAATTCAACTGCCGGGCCAAAACCGTGCTCCAGGATGCCGGTCGCGATGGCGTGATCGGGATGCGAGGTCAGCCCGGGATAGCGCACGTTGCGCACCATCTCGTTCGCGGCCAAATATTCAGCCAGCGCACGGGCGCGGTCGAAATGCGCCTGCATGCGAGTGTCGAGCGTGTCGAGCCCGTGCCCTAGAGCTTCAGCCTCATCGGAGGACAAGTCGAGCGCGATCAATCCGCACCCCTCGAGCAGGGCATGCGCGCACTCGGCAGCGGCGTCCACGCGATGGCGCTTAAGCTGCGAGCGCGCGACCGACGCCGCCACAAGCTTGCGCGGCGCCTCACCGGCGCACGCACGGTCGAGTGCCTCGAGCGACAGCACGGCACCCAAACGCAAAGGATCGCAGCCAAAGATAGAAGTCACCGTGTTGTCAACGACGAGCAGTGCATGGGCCTCACGCGCCGCCCGACCCAGCGCGCGCAGATCGGGCACACGCAGACCAAACCCGCCGATGGAGTTGACGAACCACCACAGGTGCGGACCCTCGGCATCAAACGAAGCATCAAAGCCCTCGGACGCGGCGGCAAACGCCGCAACCGACGGCGGGTCCACGAGCACAACGTCGCAGGCATCAAAGCCGCGCGCAAACGCATCGGCAAAGTCATCGGCAAACGCAACCAGGCGGTCACCGGGACGTACAATCCCCAACAGCGACAGCGCCGCCGGCACATGCGGGGCCGCAACAAGACGCGCCTCACGCGCGCTGGCCCTCAAAGCCCAGGCCTCTTCTAGCTGCTGTACGCCCATACGGTACCGTCCCTTCAAAACAAAAACCCACGATGCGGGTGTTCCCCGCATCGTGGCCAACGGCTGCAGTATAGCGCCTATATGCGACGAATCGCCTAGATGTTGAGCGTGTGATAGGTCACACTCGCACCCGGAGCGTCAACGGTCACGCCATAGGCCTCGGGATAGATGCGCGTCGAAAACACGAGCGCGCCATCGTTCACAAACACCTCGACCGAAGAGGCATCGCCAACAATGCGCACGCTACGAACCTCGTCGACGGGCTCCCAGCGCACGGTACGACCGCAGCCGGCAGAAGTGCGACCCTCGTCGGTAAATCGCATCTCAAAACGCGTGGGCAGTTCGCCCTCGGCGGGCACAAACGCCAGCTTCAGCTCGCCATCGACGGTTGCGGTAAACGCACCGTCGACACCGTCAACAACAACGTCAAAGCAGGTATCGCCGGCAACCTCCAACGTGCCCGCCCCCACACGCACCGAGGCATAATGGTGCTCAATCTCGCGCGCCGGCTGTTGCAGCACCACGCCGTCGGCACCGGCTGTAAGCTCACGCGGCACCGTCATGCAGTGCTGCCAGCCGCACGTCACGGTGGGGTCGTTGCCATAGGTCGGCTCATCGGGCATGCCCATCCAGCCGATCAGAATGTGGCGACCATCCTCGGACGTAAACTCCTGCGGAGCATAGAAGTCAAAACCGGCGTCCCACAGGCGGAACTCGCCAAGCTCATAGGCTCCGACACCACCGGTAATGTCGCCCGTTACAGGCATGTAGCCAGCAGCGTATACGTTACCGCGGTCCCAACGACCGCCCTCGAGCCCCTGGGGAGAGAAGGACAGCCACTTCGCCGGTACACCGCCATCCGTCTCAAGCTCCAGATACCCCGGGCACTCCCACATAAAGCCAAAGCGCTCGGGCGTAGAGACACGGCTCTCGAGCTCCCAGCTGAGCATATCAGCCGAGCCGTACACCAAGATCTCGCCCACATCGCGACCGGCGCCCTCGCCATGCATGGCGCAAAAACGGCTCTCGACATGCGGACCGTCAACGTGACGACGCGCGCCCAGCACCATGTGGTAACGCCCATCATCATCGCGCCACACCTTGGGGTCACGCACGTGGCAGGTCAAATCCTCGGGATAATCCTCGGACGCCAGCACCACGCGCTTTTGGCTGAACGTCTGTCCATCGACACTCTCGACATACACGGTGTCGGCGCGACGGCCGGAGTTGACATAGTCAAAAACGCCGTCCGCATCGGGGAGCTTAACGTTGCCGGTATAGAGCACGCGAATGCGACCGTCCTCGACCAATGCCGAGCCCGAATACACGCCATGGCAGTCGAACGGCTCGTCGGGAAGCAGTGGCGCGCCAACATACTCCCAGTTCATAAGGTCACGGCTCGTGGCATGGCCCCACATCTTGACGCCGCCGTTCACATCAAACGGGGCATACTGAAAGTACGCGTGAAACACGCCATCTGCCTGGCAAAGACCGTTGGGGTCGTTGAGCCAGCCCGTGGGCGGCATAATATGAAAATGCTGAGCATAGGGCCCGTGACCGCGCTCGGCGGCCGCGGCATCCATGTTGGCAACGAGCTTGGAAAGATCGCGCTGAAGTGCGTTAGACATGTCGGTATCCAATCGAATTAAATCAACGAACGCTCAAATCAAGGGTTCCAGATTAAGAAAACGCCCACAGGATGGAGCCTGCGGGCGTTTTGTTTACGCGAATCCTACGCCTGCTCGGAAGCCTTGGGCTCGTCCTTATACAGGACAAACGAGACGGCAAAGGAAACCAGCGCGGCGACCGCAAACATGATCGCGTACTGCACGGGCTGGGCCAGGCACAGCAGGATACCGAAGATACCCGTAACACCCGTGCCGGAGGCAGCCAGCGAAGTGAGCGCGCAGACCAGGGCACCGCAACCGCCGCCGATGCAGCCGGCGATGAAGGGCTTAAAGAAGCGCAGGTTCACACCAAAGATGGCAGGCTCGGTAATGCCCATGAAGGCGGACAGGGCCGAAGGAAGCGCCAGACCCTTGATCTTGGCATCGCGGGTCTTAAAGGCAACGGCGAGCGCGGCACCACCCTGGGCGATGTTGGCAGCGCTGGCGATGGGCAGCCAATAGGTCACACCGTACTGAGCGAGCTGGCCCAGATCGATGGCGGTGTACATCTGGTGGATACCGGTAACGACCGTGGGGGCATAGAACAGGCCGACGATAAAGGAACCGATGCCAAAGGGCAGGGTGAGCAGGGCCTGAATCAGACCGAGAATGGCGTTCTCGGCCCACACGAAGATGGGGCCGACGGCAACGAGGGTCACGAGCACGGTCACGAACACCGAGACGAGCGGGGTCACAAAGAGGTCGAACATCTCGGGAACGATCTTGTGGAGGCGCTTCTCCAAGAAGGCGAGGATGGCGCAGGCGATGACGATCGGGATCACATGGCCCTGATAGCCAACCCACTCAAAGCTGTACACGCCGGGGATGACGGTGACCATGGTCTGCAAGCCCTCGGAGGCAACCGTGTAGGCGCTCTGCAGCGAGGAGTTGATGAACGCACCACCGACGACGGCGCCCAGATACGGGTTGGCTCCAAAGGCCTTAGCGGCGGAGTAACCGATCAGGATCTGCAGGATGCCAAAGGACGTTCCCGAGACCAGGTCGGCGATCTTATAAATAAAGTTATTGGTGTCGAGCGCGATAAAGCCGTTGGAGGCCATAAAGTTGAGGGCACTCATGATGCCCAGCAGCAGGCCCGAAGCCACGATGGCGGGGATGATGGGGACAAAAACATCGCCGAGCACCTTAATGGCGCGCATAAAGATGTTCTGCTGCTGCGCGGCGGCCTCCTTGACCTCGGCCTTGGTGGCAGCCTCGACGCCGCTGAGCGTAATGAACTCGTCGTAGACCTTGTTGACGGTGCCGGTGCCAAAAATAATCTGAAGCTGGCCCTGGGCCTCAAAGACGCCCTTAGCGCCGTCGATATTCTCGAGGGCCTCCTTGTCAACCTTCGCGTTATCGGCAACCACCAGGCGCAGACGCGTGGCGCAGTGTGCGGCCGAAACAACGTTGCCGGCGCCACCGATGTTGTCGAGCACCTCTTGGGCTGATTTGCGGTAGTCCATGACTTCCCTTTCCTCCAACGGGTGCATGCGCACCCGACTACCTTTGACACTTACACTGTAATCGTTTTCAGTTTCATATGTCTGTAATCGTTTTCATAGTAGGGTGAACGGTAGGAAAAAGCCGGCGAATGGTAGTTTTACCGCAAAAACAGGGGCCTCAAAGGCAGGCAGACATGCCCAAAGCCTAGACATTCATAAGTTGATGGCCGAGTTTGAGCGTCTTGAGACCGCTCTCCCCCTCCACGCCATCGAGCGTGTTGAGCAACATATTGGTCGCCTCGACGCCACTGGTCAGGTAGCCATAATGCACGGTGGGAATGCCGCCCGTCAGCGCGCGCAAAAACGCGTTGTCGCCAAAACCGCTCACGCGGTGTATACCCTCGCCCGTGCCGCGAACCTCATCGATGGCACGCAGCGCGCCCGCCGCCATGGTGTCGGTCGCGCACGCGATAAACGAAACATCGGGGTCGACGGAAAGCAGTTCACGCGCCGCACCATAGCCCGAGTCGAGCGTAAACGAGCCCAGGCGAATTAAGGCGGCATCGAGCGGGTTGCCCGCGGCGCGCAATCCGGCCTCAAAACCGCGACGGCGGTCATAACCAGCCGCGCGGTCTTCTTCAGTAACTCCAATGTAGGCGATCTTGCCATCTACCCGACCCGCGAGCGCCTGGCCCAGCTCAAAGGCAGCCTCGTAATCGTCATGGTAGACGCAAGCCGCGCCCTCAACATTCTGACCGATCAGCACGATGGGCACGCGGCACGATTCAATCGCCCGACGGTGCTCGTCGGTAATCATGGTTGCTACCAGCACAATGCCATCGACCGGGTGGTTTTGGAATAAATCGAGGTATTCGAGCTCGCGATCGGGGGCATTGTCGGTATTGGCAAGCAACATCTGGTAGCCACGACGACCGAGCACCTGGCCGATGCCGGCGGTAATGCGGCTCACGGATTCCGAGTTGATCTTGGGCACGATGACGCCGATGAGCTTGGTGGAGCCGGTGCGCAGCGCGCGAGCCTGGCTGGACCGCACGTATCCGGTCAGCTCAATCGCCTGCTTAATGCGCTCGGCCTTGTCCGCCGAGATATATCCACCGTTGAGGTAGCGCGAGACGGCGGCGCTCGAAACGCCCGCCAGCTCGGCCACATCTTTCATCTTTACCACGAGCACCCCTGTCGTTGAAATCGCTTACACAATGATACCTGTTCGTTCCGGCGTTCTGACGAACGCCGGAACATAGTTAGCCGTGGTATTCGCCGTTGTATTGGATTAACGTCAGGTCCTCCACGCCTTCGAGCGCGCGAATGGCATCCGCATAGGGCATATCCACACCGTCTGAGAACACCTCGACGGCCATCTCCACCTTGTCGCCGCGCATGGTCTTAGACTTAACGGTGAACTTGGTGCGTCCAAATGCACGCACGATATCATCGCCGGTGGTCTGGCCCGTGTAGTGGATGACCATCATGTACACGCGCGCCTTGTCCTGGTGGCTCGCAAAGCCAGCGATCATCGCCACGATCACCACTGCCGTGAGCCCCACGAGCGCATACATGCCGGCGCCCGCCGTAATGCCCGTGGTAATGGCCCAAAACAGATACAGCAGGTCGAGCGGGTCCTTGACCGCCGTACGGTAGCGAACGATGGACAGAGCACCGACCATACCGAGCGAGATGACCACGTTCGTCGAGATCGCGAGCGTGACCATGCAGGTGAGCACGCACATGCCCACGAGCGTCACGGCAAAGCTGCGCGAATACACCACGCCGGTAAAGAAGCGCTTGTACACGTAATAGATCAGGATGCCCATGGCGAGCGCCACGAGCAGCGACAGGCCGATCTTGGCAGGGTCGACCTGGCCAAACGCCTCCAAGACGGAGTTCTTAAAAAAGTCCCTGGTGCTCATGGTCTAAATATCCCCTCGGTTCTCAAAATCCGATTCCCAGTAATTAAAACCGCGCAGGTAGGCGGTCTTTTCGTAACACAGGCAGTACTTGGAGACCGCCGTGAGCTCGGCAGCGCCCGGCGGCACCATATCGCGCACCAACTGCGGGCAAAACTCCGTAAACTTGACCTCCATCACCAGCTTGCCGGGCTCCAGGACCGGCAGCGCGGGCAGCGTCGCGTCAAAGATATCGAAGCTTCCCACCGCGGCACGAACGTTCATGTCAAACGTAATGCGCACGGTGCCCTCATCCATCACCCACGGCTCGCGCTCGTAGTCCACGATGGTCCGCGGGCGCATCATGTTGCAGATGCACTCGATGTAGAACTCACGGCAGAGTTGGTGGGGGCTCCGCAGCAAAAAGTCGTAGTCGCCGGCTAGGATCTGCTCAAACTCGTCGCGCGTGAGCGGCGCGTCCTCCTTGTAGATCCAGCTGCCGTACTTCTTTTTACGCTCGAGCTTAATCACCTTGTCGCTGCCGTTATAGATGCGCACGCGATACTTTTTGCGCATCAGGATACCGGCGTCTTTTTCCTCGTAGGCCGAGTTGCAGTAGTCGTCAAAATACAGGCTGCGGATGGTGTAACCGCCCGCCCGTGCATGCTTGTCCAGCTTAAAGACCGGCGACATGCGACAGGCAAGCGCGGCGTGCTCGCCCTCGTTGATGAGATATTTGAGTTCGTGGCGGTAGCGCTCCTGCGTAGCACGCGCAGGCGGAGCCGCCAGACGCTCAAGCAGCGCGCTAGCCCTCCTCATACGTGTCCTCCACGACCTTGCCGCCATCTTGCACGTAGAAGCACTTCATGCCGTACTGCTTGCCGTCGTCGGTCACGTAATAGTCAAACGCATCTTGCGTATAGCCGTCGGAGTTGGTGGCGCGCACACGCACAAAATATTGCCCGGCATCGGGCGCATCGCAGGTCACCTCGGGGAGCAGCACGTCCTCGGCCTTAAAGATCACGTCAGTAATGGCGTAATCGTGCGCAAGCTCCACGGTATAGCGAATGTCGCGCGCCTTAAAGTCGTAGGACGCATCCCAGTTGATGCGCAGCTTACCGTTATCGGTCTGCGGCACGCCAATGTAGAACGGCATGGGCTTTTTATAGCTCTCGCGATAGCTCTTGTAGTTCCCCTCAATCTCGGAGGGGATGGCCGCGGCGATCTGCTCGTATTCGTCCTTGGTCACGGGCAGGTTATCCAGGTCGGGCGCAGCAAAGACGAGCGGCTCCGTGACCTCGCGATAATGCTCGACCATCTTGCTCAGACGCTCTTCGGTCAAATACGAGCGCAGGTCCTTCACGGCGCTATCGAGCTCGCTGCGGAACGACTTGCTGCGCAACGCGCGGTTAAACAGCACGTTGCCCCAGTAGTTGCTCACGCCGCGCTCCCAGCTCGCATAATCCGAGAACCCGGTCAGGCTCAGCTCAAGCTTGCGCAGCATGCCGTCGTTGTCCCAATCCAGGATGTACCAAACCTTGGAGTTAAGCGGGCTGTACAGATAGCAGTTACGATTCTGCGTATCGCAATTACCCGTCAAGATCTGAAACGCCATCCAATAGACCAGGTTCTCGGTATCGAAGTAGGTGTCGAGCACGTCGTCGATCTTTTGCGTATCGTCGTTGAGCGCATCGAGCATCTCGATCAACTTGGTATGGTCCGAATCGCCCTTAATCTCGAGCATGCCCTCAAACGCCGTCTGGTTATAGTCGGGGTCATCGGCGAGCTTAATGGTGTCCTCAAAGCGATGGAAATCGAAGCTGTTCACCTTATAGAGATGCCCGCTCTTATCCAGACCGTGGGCCTTGAGCGCCGTCTTGTTGAGCTGCTCGACCTGCGTAAACAGACCGTAGTCCTCAAAGGTGTCGTTAGTTTTTTCGGTCTGGTCGCACACCCATAAGTGCACAAACTGCGTGCGCAGGCCCATCATCTGGGGAATGCCACGAATCAGATCGTAGGCCATCTTGTTACGAAAGCGCATGCCCTCGCCCATGTGCTTGTTAAGCGCAATCGCACGTTGCTGGCGCCACGTGCCCTTGCCCTTTTTGAGCTCCACCTTATAGTTCTTTTGTGTATAGGTACTCGACGTCTGACCGCGCACCTGCACCGTGGCGTTGGGCGCCTTCTCGCCATAGCCCACCTCGCCAGCAACGGGACCCTTATCATCGCCAGGCTGCAGCAGGCCCATAACCTGATAGCGCGTCACGCCCATGTCGGCATAGTCATACACCGAGTAGGTATTGATCTCGGCCCAGCTATGATCAGTATTCTCAGAGCTGTTGCCGCGAGAGACCGTCAGGTACATGCATACGATGCCCGAGTCGTCGTAAACCTCGTACAGCTCGTCCTTGTCGCGAAGATGCTTGATCTCGCTAGACGCATCGGCCTTTTTAATCTTGTCCTGCTTCTTGGTCTTTTTTGTCGAGGATTCGTCCTGCGAAGAGCAGCCCGAAAGCAGCAGTGTGCCGGCAGCCGCCTCAATCAAGCGGCGACGCGATATCATCCTATCGGTCATCAGGACCTCCCCAACGATTGCGATACACACGGACCACCGTGCGCTCAAACGCACCATGCGGCTCGCCCTCTAGACGCAGCTCCTCGTAGCGCTGTTCGGCACGGTCGAGCAAGCAGCCCAACTCCGTAAAGCGACCCGTCTTGTCGGTCGCCACAATGGGCTGCTGACTCAGGATACGATACGGCAAGTTGGCGGTATAGGTATCGAGCCGCATGAGCGCCACAACAAAAAACACCGCCGCGCCGAGCAAAAAGCCAAAGCCATAAAACTGCTGCGGAAAGAACAGCGAGACGATGGTCGCCAGCCCCGCCACGCCCGCGAACAGCCCGGAGGCAAGCACGGCGCCTTTGTAGTCGGTAAAGTACAGCAAGATCAGCAGAATCGTGTTGCCCACGGCATACAGGCCATAGCCCACGCACAGCGTGCGAAAATACCCGTGCATCAGGTTATTGAAGCCCAGCGGCAGGGCCGAGAGCACCGTGGTCTCGAGCGAGATGACCGCTGCCGTCACAAACAGCTGCTTGAGCGCGCAAAACCGCAGCTCCCGGTTGAGCGTGGCGAGCATTTCCTCCTCGGCCACCACGATGTCGCCCACCACGCCGCCGTCGTTAAACAGGCTGTAGTAGTCGCGGTAGCGCGGATAGAAGTTGACCTCAACCGACACCACAAAGTTGACGGTCGTGACCAGAATGGTCAAAAACGCAAGCAACGCCGGCACATCATGATAGGGCGCGCCGTAAAACAGGCCTTTGACCTGCACGCCAATGGGCCCTGCCCAAATAATCACCAGGTGCGCAAAAAGCCCCAGGTTGGTAAACAGGCCCGTGAGCGCCAGCGGCATAAATTGGTCGAGCCAGCGCAAAAAGAGCCAGGGGCTGCGATCGCTCTGAGGAAAATACCGGTACAGCAGCACCACATCCCAGGCGAGCATCACACCGTAGCCCAGAGCGATCGAGGCCAGCAGGCCCTCGACGGGCGGCAGCCCCAGCGCCAGCGCCACTAGGGCGCACAAGCACGCCACGCCAATGGCCGCAGCAAAGCTGCACAGGATGCCGCGGTAATCCTTGATGGCCGTGAGATAGCTCATGCCGTTCCAGTTGACGATCATAATGTTGAACAGCCACAGGCACAGCAGCCCCTGCAACAGCGTGGCGCCCGAGAACAGCAAAAAGACGCCGTAGAGCACCGTGCCCGCAACGAGTATGATGGCGTTGGAGCCCCAAAACGAAGGCAAGACCTCTTCTTCGCGCTCGGCAAACAGCATGTCGGCCAAAAAGCGCGTGACAGGCATGGAGAAAAAGCTCGTAAGTGTGAGCGACGCCAGCAGCGTATAGGTCACCATGCACACCAGCAAGTCCTGGTTGGCACGGCCCACACCCCACAGGCCGCACAGCACCAAGATGCCCACCTGCAGCAGCACGCCCAGCAGCATGGGGCCCGTACACACAATGCCGGCGTAGCCGTAGGCGCGCATCGTGGCAAACAGGCCCTTGCGCTTAAACAGGCGTTTGAGCTCAAAACCGATTCCGGCCACCGGCTACACCCCCTCTCTGGACAGGTCAAACGCACGAGCCGTCTCGTCGTACAGCGCGCGATAGTTGGCGAGCATCTGCTCGTGTAGGTAGTAGGTCGCCACGCGACGCTGACCGCGCTCCCCCATTTCCAGGCGGCGGGCACGGCTCGCGCACATGCGCTCCATGGCATCGGCCAGACCCTTGCGATACATGGGCGGGCTCACGAATCCAGCCACGCCAAAGTCGTCGCCGGGGGCGCCCTCGAGCAGCTCACGGCAGCAGCCGACCTCGGTCGTCACGCAGGGGCGACGCGCGCCCAGCGATTCCAGCACGCTCAACGGCTGGCCCTCCGAGATACTCGTCAAAATGGTAAAGTCGAGCTTTTCCATGTACTCGACCACGTTGACGCGGCCGGTAAAGATCAGGTCGCGCACGCCCAGGGTTTCGACCAGCGCGTGGCACTCGGCGCCGTACTCCTCGTCGTCCACGCCACCCATGATGTGCAGGCGCACCTTGGGCAGGCGCTCGTGCAGCTCAAAGAAGGCATAAATCATGGTCTTGACATCCTTGATGGGCGCCAGGCGCACCACCGCGCCAATGTCCACCCAGCCGTCATCGGGCTTTAAGGGAATATCCTTAAAGCGATCGAACTGGATGCCGTTGGGGATGACCAGGCATTTGTCCGCATCGCAGCCCATATCAATCTGCGTCTTGCGGGCGTTGTGAAACAGGCTCGTCACGCGAAAGGCGCGACGGTAGATCTCCTCCGAAAGCAGGTAGAAAAAGCGAATCCAGCGGTCCTTAAACGACGGCACCACCCAATCGGCGCGAATGATCTCTTCCTCGCGCTCGCGGGTATAGATGCCATGCTCGGTCAGCAGCACCGGCGCATGGTGAACGCTTGAGCCCAGGCAGGCGAGCAGGCCACCGTAGCCGGTCGAGATGGCATGGTACACATCGGCCACCGGCACCTCGCTGCCCAACAGGTAGAGCACGGGCAGCAACATGGAGCGCATGGTGTGGAATGCATCGGCAAAGGGCGTGTAGGGATACTCGGCCAGGCACACATCGCGAAAGATATCCATAAACGTGCGGCTCTGCAAAAACGAGAGCGGATGCACGCGACGGCGGTGGAAGATATCGAATAACACGTCCCAGTCCGGATTGGAGAGCGACACCAGACGGCGTAGCGCCTCGCGCTCACGGTCGTTAAAACTGGCTTCGTGCTGCTCGCCCGAAAGCCGCAGGGCATCGTCCAGGAACACCTCGTGCACCTCGACCACGTTGCAGGGCAGCTCGTAGACAAATTTGCCGCGGTCGGCAGCATGCGCGCCAATCACCCACAGCACGAACTCGTGCTCGGGCATGGCCTGGATATAGCCATGCATCCAGGTAGATACGCCGCCGTGCACATAGGGGTAGCAACCCTCGAGTACCAAGCAGATTCTCATCTGTCGCCACCCTCCTTGCGCTCGATCGTCAGGGTCTTATCATTTGCCTTGAGCAGATACAGATTGCCCGTAAGGTGCGTTAGTTCGCCACCCGTCACCGCACCTGGCTCGCCATTATTGGCGCGGAACATGAGCCACGCCTCGTCGTGAAAATTGCCCAGACTGAGCGTCCAGGCATCCGCGCTGGTATCCATGCCCACCGTCACCGACGAAAAGCGCTGGATGGCGCCCGAGCATTCCGAGCCGGTCTGGCGACGCAGGCCGGGCGCAAACTTGGTAAGCCAGTCCAGGTAGTCGGTCAGGCCGCCCTTGTAGACCTCCCAGCCCTCCGTAGCGCCGCGATCGGGGTCCAAAAGGTCGTCCGGGTGCATAAAGTGCGTGCTTACGTAGTGCATGTTGAGCTCGGATACGGCAGCCAGGCGCATATAGGAATCGCCGACCATACCGCCCGAGACAATGCGCGGCTGCTCCACAATGCCATCGCTCGCCACGCCAAACTCCTGCACGTACGGCAGGTCGGTGCCATCCTCAAAATACGTACTGGCGATGGTCTTAATGCGCGGAACGTCGGTGCCGATAAGCTTGCGCGCTCGGGCCGAAAGGATATTCGACGGCGGCACGTAGACCGAGCCGTGCGCGTTGGGCAGCACCTCGTCCTGGAAAGCGATAAGCTCGTTGAGCGATGCGACAAGCGTTTCCTTGTTCTTCCACGTCTTGTAGTCGTACAACGTGCCGTAGTCGGTGTCCCAGAGCGCAAGCGGCTGATGGTTGTAGCCGTGAAAGCCCAGCTCGCCGCCCATCTGAAGCAGCATGCCGCCAAAATAGCGGAACTGCGTGGTATCGGCCTGTCGCGCGGGCTCGGTCTGGTTGACCGCGTCCTCGTAGTTTTCGATCATCACGCCGGTATAGCGAATGCCATATTTTTGCGCGAGCTTTTGCAGATCGGGCCACCAGACCTTGGTGTAAAAATCGGCAATGGAAAGGCCGTAGTCACGTTTGACGTACGTGCCGTCGCCCGAGGGAACGGGGCTCGGGAAATCGTCCAGGTAAAACACCGCGCTATTGATGACCGGATAGGCCGTGGCATCGCCCAACAGGCTCACGGCCGCGGCATAGAAACCACGCATAACCTTGTCGTAGATACCGATATTGCACACCACGGTACGCCCGGTGCCGCAATCGCTCGACCAAATAAGCGGAGTACCCGTGTCGCCGGTTTTAGCCCACACGTGAGCCGTCTCACGCAGCGAAACCGAGAGCGACGAATCGAAGGGATCCGACAACTCATAACGCTGTCCACCGCCGATCATAAAGTCCTCGCTCGGCACGATGCTCTCTGCCGTCGTATATTCATAGCTGGCAGAATCGATGCCTAGCTTGGGACCGATTGCCTGCAGATAGCTCGAATTGTCCGGTGTCATGGCGAGCATCAGCGAACCGCCGGAGCTCACCCAGCTCATGATGTCGGAGAGGTGCGTACCGAGCCCATCGATCGAAGGCATCAGTAAAATCACGCGGTCGAAAGATGTGAGGGAAGGAATCGCATCAACACCATCGGTGGCAATATCCACATCGCGGTGGGCAATTTTCATGTCGAGCAGAATCTGGTCAAACTGCTCTTTGACGTCCTCGACGCCATCTTGGCCCGAGTCGGTAATAACCAAGCACGTGGGCTTTTGGCCAAACATCGCCGAGCTTGCCGGCACCGCATCGTTGGCGGCGAGCATACCCAGCTTATGCTGCCCGGCGCTGTACTGCACGCCGGCACGCTCGATCAACAGCACAGCGGCCATGGCGATAAAGACAGCCCATACCACGAGCAGCCCTATCCAACGAAAATGGCCCGCACGCTCGCGGATATGTTGCACCACGCTCATCGGGCCTCCTCTCCTTCACGCCAAAATGCCAGCCTCTCGCGATTTTCGGCATTCAAATACACGTGCTGCTTGTCGATCGCGTCGACTACACGCCGCACCGCCTGCCCATCGCGACGAATCACAGCCAAGCGCAAGCAGAGCATCCACACGTCCTGCTCGTCTGACGCATCGATCACCAACTGGCTAGCGACGTCCTCTGCCTTATTGATCTCGCCGGCATCGGCCAGCGCCGTGGCATAGCGAATGCGCAGCGCAGGCCCGTCCTCGCGTTCGCAACGACGCGCGAGCAGGCGTGCATACTGCTGACGCTGAATCTGTGCCACGCGGCCTTCTGCCAAACCCGAGTCCAAATAGGCGCCCAAAAAGTCGCAATACGCATCCAAGTTATGCGAGCTTGGATCGGTCTTAAACGCGCGCTCCAACTGCTGCAGTTTAAGGTCGGACTCCTTGGAAATCTGCGCCACCGCCGTCGCGGCATAGTGCGCGACCTCGACATCGTCGTTGAGTTTTGCTGCCTGCAACTGTGCCAGGTACGCATCCGGATCCTCGGTAAGCATGGAGAGCATCAGACGGCGGCGGTCGCCCGGGTCGTTAACAATCAGCGCTTCCTCGAGCGGCACCACGCCATCATCGCCCTCGCGCCCCTGCACCAGCATGCTGCGATGCATGTCGTCGTTAATGCGCAGCGACTCCAGCGTGGCATCCTTAAGGTCGTCACCGAACACCGCGCTACGCAGCGAGAGCAGCACCACGAGCAACGGGCCCCACAGCGGTACGAGCACCATCACGGCAAGCATGTGCCCGCGAACCGGCAGCAGGCCCAGTTTCATAAGCGTCCACAGCACCAGACAAACCAGCGCATGAAGTAATAGCAGTACGGCAGCAACGACAAGCGAGATCAAGCGGCCTCCCCCTCACCGTTGCCAGCGGGCGCAATGCGCTGCAGCAGGGCCACAACATCCTCGCTGTCGACGGGCTCCACCGTAATGTGCTTGGCGTCCAAGCGCGCACAAATAACGGGAAGGTCGGCCTCGGTCGCCTGACGCATGAGCAGGTAAAGCGTGTCGCCATCGACCAGGCCTGCAGCATCGCTCTCGCGAATCGCCGACCCAATGGCGCCGACCAGCTCGCCAACAGGCTCCATGCCCGGCACCACGCGCAGGAGCAAGAAGCTCCCCATCTTGTTGTCCGCAAGCGCTTGCTCGGCGGCAAGCTCCCGGCCAAAGGCATCGTGGTTGAGCACGCACGTGCCGGCAACGCAGCGCTTATCCTGCGCCACGGCCTCGTAATCGAAGGCGCGTCCCAGCGCGCTTTCCACCAGGCCGCACAGGATGCGGAACAGGTTTTGGTAGTACAGGGTCATTTGGCTTTCGGCCACGTGACGCACAAAGATCAACACGGCGGGGGCTCCATCGCGCTCGATCGCATAGCCAAACATCGGAAGCCCCGGCGTCAGTGCGCGGTTCACCCACAAACCAGAGATCGAGCCTTGGAGCACGGGCGCAAGGTCGTCGAGCGAGAGCGAGCGCGGCACATTGTTGGAAATCGCCGGGCTCGCCGCTACCAGGCGCGCAAATGCCCCGCCCGAAACATGGTAGATTGTCACCGAATCGTTCTCGAGAATCTCGCCCAGCAGCTCGCAGCACTTGCGGTATATATCACGCGGGTTGAGTACGTCGAGCTCCTGTGTCACGGCAAATATCTTGCCAAAGCTGTCGTGACGTCCCACAATCTGTCGCTTATAGGCACGCTTGTCCTCGATTGCGTCGTGATAGAGCCGCGTTAGGAACGTATTGCGGTTTCGAACAAGCTCGTTCTCGTCACGCTCCGCCTTAATTGCCTCGCTGTTGCGCAGCTGTACATAGCCGCACACGGCACCCACCACAAAGTACGCAATAAACGGCAGCCAGTTGGAAGGCTCATAGAACAAGCCCTGAAAGGTGTAACCGTACAGGGCAAAATAACTCACCGCCAGACCAATCGACGCCAGCAGTGCGGCGACCAGACCAAAATCGAGCCCGTAGAGCGTGCCAATCAGGACCACATAGAGCAGACGATAGTCGAGCACGTTGAGCTGGGCCGATTGGGAGAACAGATGCTCCAGCACCTCGAACAGCACCCATGCGAAGCCCGTCTCCAGGCATTTAATGGGCAGAGTGCGCAGCTGAATGCGATCGATGGCCGCACGTAAGGGGTTGGCCTTTTTGGTGCGGGTGTTAACCCAGCGGGCGTGGATGGTCGAAAGGTCGCGCAGCAGGTCGTAACGCTGGAACCAGCCGTAGCGCTTGCGAGCGACATCGCCTGCGGGCAACGCATAGCCGGTCGACTCGCCATAGGCAACGGACAGCCCGGGGAACAGACCCTGGAGCGCGCCGCCCAAGTCGTCCGTCGTGCGATGGAAAGCATCTGCAACGTCGAGCGTCTCAAAAGTCGCATCCCAACTGTCAAAGACGCGATGCACCAGCACCGCTAGCTCCTCCGCGCACAGCAGGGGAAACGGCGCGTCCGCGGCACCTTGGAGCGCCACCGACCCGGTCGAGCACGCCTCGAACAGCGGCACCAAGAAGGGGTCGTTGAGCGCCGCGGAGGCGGTATACAGATAGGGCGTGCACAGGATCTTGACCTGGATATCGTCTTGCGAGGCATAGTAGCGGCACAGATCATTGGCCGCGCGGGCGATAATGCCCTTACCCGTTTGGGCGGCAGCATCTGTGGCATCAAGCGAATCGGCATTGCTCGACGCGCCGCCAGCACCCTCCGCACCTGCAGGACCCGCCACATACAGCAGCTGCACACGGCGGCCCATGCAGGCACGAAACACCGAGCGCAGCAGCTCAATGTCGCCAAAGGTCTCGGTATGCGGAGTGAGATAAGTGGAGAGATAGACCACGCGGTCAAACTCGTAGGCCTGATCCAGGTGGCGCAGCAACTCTTTCCACGAGCTGTGGGACGATGACTCGCGCTGTGCATCGTCGGCAGCTACAACCTGAACATGATCGTCGGGGAACGCCTTGGCACAAAAGTCGTCGTCAACATACGCGGTATTGCCAACAACCAGCACCTCCATGACGCGCCCCTTCCCTAAAATTCCACTTTTGCCATAGTCAAACATGCGTATTGTACGCTGTCAACGCAAGCCGAGGCGCCTTTAAGGCTGTCTTAAGAACTTTTTTAGAGGATGGGGTGAGGGCCCGAGGATTAGTTGAAATGCTAGGCCAGAGAAGATGACCGCATACCTTCACGTTGAACAAAAGGCAACTCAACAGACGGACAGAAAAAGTCACGTCAAACTCTGAATTCTATTAGGCTATCGAAGATGATGACGTATGTTCCTTAGTAATGAAGTTATTTATTCAGCGATCGCTCGGCCCCAATCCAGGCAATTGCCTTTAAAAAGCCCGAAAAAACAAGAATAGCTCCAAAGTACAAAAAATACTCAATGCATGAACCCGCGATTTCAATTGAATCTGCAGCTCCTGAATGGTAAAACGCGTAAGCTGCAGCACAGATGGAGACAGCGCACGCAAACCCTGTCATACACAACATTACAACCACCGCACAATGCACCATCGATAACACGATATCAAACAAGCAACGCTTCCCATAATGAGAAGCAACCTTCGCGGCTCTTAAATATAGAGCATCCTTCACTTCAGTGTCAGTTGCCTTATTCGCAAGTGAAATTAAATCTTCAAGCTCCTCCCTAGCAGAAGGAATCAATGTCTTTTTGCCAGCAAAATAGGTCAATAACGAACCGAAAGCCCCACTAAAGAAAGATGCAAATAATTCAGCCATGCAATTACCTTTCCTTTTGAACCGTAGAAATGTCTATCAATAAAATAGTGTGTACAGACAAGAAAGCTCATCGAAATATAACGAAATCTATGCAGCATACGTTGCCGCAGGAACTCAAATCTCAATAATTCGAGCCCACGGATTCGAAATAGATGCAACAGGATGGACTAAAAAGTTAGAGTAAGTAAATACTCGTTTAAGCCTTGCAGGATATCACGAAGCAATGCAAATAATGTTCGCGGGCACCGGGGTCCGGCGCGCGCCGCGCGCCTAGGGTTTTCTACAACGCCAGGAGGTCGCAGGTGGCGGCTAACGCCGAGCTTCCGGCGAACAAGTCCGGGATAGGCGGGGCTCTGGCAGCCCAGGCGCCGAGTGGGCAGAATCGACTCACGGGCGTTCCGCGGGCGCTACGCCGCCACCGTGACCGCCATATAACACATGTCTTGCAGCCCGTGCTGGACGGGCGCTGCCTAAGGACGGCGGCAATCCTTAAGGAGGCCGAGCGGGATTCCCTGGCATACCTAGATTCCCACCGTCGCACACGAAGTCCTGTACACCAACAACGACCAGGGGCGGACGAACCGCGAGATAGAGCGCGGATCGAGGGTGATGCACGCATTCCCTCGACGGCATCGCTGGCGCGGTTGGGCGGCGCGCTGTCAGGCGCAAGCCATTCACCACCGCAGCAGCAAAAGAACACTAAGCAAACTTTGAGAAGAGTTTGCGCGCCTTATACAACTTGGCACCCAAATACTCTTCTTTCATATCCACCTGATTTTCAAACAGTTTGAGGACCTTTGCACAAATGGCCTTCTTTACCGCTCTGTTGCCCTCAGCACCCCTTCGCTTGATAGCTCGATCGATAGATTTTTCAATTGCTTCCATAGTTTTGGAACGATTAGCACACAAGTTGGTACCCGACGCGTTAAGCCCGAGCGTAACCTCAAGGTCTCGCCGCACGCTTCCATCAACAGCATCAATACGCCCGTCTCGATGATAGAAAATGCTATCAAGCGTATAAGGCTTGGTCGGATCAACCGTAAGGGGCTCGTTGCCACGTCGCTTGTCACACGTTGCCCCACCACGTCCGTCACAAACGGCGACTAGGTTGTGATAATCCAGACTTAACTCGCCATCCGGAGCAGAATCCTCAGGATTTTGCGGAATCAAATGCTCAATCGTAGCCAGACGATCACCAACGCCGATCCTGCACGTGCAATAAGCGCAGAGATGGCCCTGCTCCGCAAGCAAGGCCTCCAGAACTTCTCGCTTGCTCTCTCCGCGCAACGCTGTGTAATTAAACGTCGTATCGGGGGTGTTGCGTATGGCCCTCTTGGCCTTGGTAAGCGCCGCAGGCTCTTTTCCCTTAACGATCGGAATCACGACAGCAGCTCCTCAAGCTCAAGTGTCGTCTTAGCGGCAACAACATCGGGATCATCCATGCCCACAAACTCCTCAAGCTTTTGGAGCGCAAGCTTGGCGTCGCCAAAGCGCTCTTCATCAACGGCGCAATTGAACAAATCGAACAATCGAGCCGCCTCTTCAGGTCGAGAGAATGCTCCCAGAACTGTGTTGAGAATATCCCCGGCATCGCGTCCACGCGTCTCCATAGCAGGCACCGTTGCAGTGTCCTCACCAAGAATGCGAATGTTACCACGGGGCACCGATGCAACCACAACAGGCGAATGCGTTGTAACTATAAATTGAACGTTAGGAAATATGCGAACAAGGTCTTCGAGAATCCGCACTTGCCAGCGGGGATGCAAATGAAGGTCGATCTCATCGATCATAACAACGCCAGGCGTCTCGAGCACGCAAGAGCCCAAAGCCGGGTTAAGCGTTGCCATTCGGTACGCGATGTCCGCGAAAAGGCTCAACGTTCCACGATAGCCATCGCTCATAGAGTGCATTCTATCGCGGTGATAAACACCGTCTGCAGTGGCGTATGTAAATACAAGCTGGTTAAGCTCGGCGTCATAGTCAACCATGGCGCCCCTGGTTGACACAGCGGCATCAAAGCAAGACGCGAGCGCCTTTTTTACCGCGGTGAATAATGCGCTCTCTCGCTTATTTTGCCACTCCCAAATCGACTGAGACTTAAACCACGCATTCATGCGGGCTTCATTCGCAGAAGCCCGCAGAGCACCCTCGTAACCGCGCGTTCTATTGGGCGTTGCTTTATCTTTTGACGCCGTTTGCTTCCACAGCCGATCAGTCCCGTAGCGGGCAAGAACGGGCAGAATGACTTCGTTGCCCTTACCGACAAGCTCTTGCAGGCGAGTGCCGGCTTCAATCATGCGTCCGGCATCGGCTTGCGTGGTACGCCCCTTAGCACTCTTCAGCGAGCGCAGCCAGCCAATCTCTTCCCCCAGCGCAATACCCGACGCTTCAACCGACACTGGGTACTGAGACTGAACGTCGAACATGTCGCCCTGTTTGATAACCGCTCCACGAGAATCACCAGGAACTATGCCCGGAGCTTCGGCGTACTCAATTTTCAGAAACAACGTCCCCAGCGCAACGCTGGTTGCATCGATAAGCGTGCTTTTACCCGTACCATTGTCGCCGACCAAAACGGTAAGCTGGCGATCGAATTCAATCAAATATGATTCGAACTTACGGAAGTTGGTTATCTTCAGTTTCTTAATTTGCAACGCAGCGTTAGCGAAGCTCACGATAGCCTCCCGTGATTTATGCTAGTAGCCAATCGAGTTGAAATTCGTGCCGAAATTCTTAATTAGCAGCATTATAGCCAACCACTTCAGACTTCAATTGTGCAGAGAATAATGGGCGGTGCTCATGAGAGCAAATACTCAGCTCACCTTTAAACGATAGCACGGTATATACATGTATCCCATCCTATTTCAGGCCTTTAAAACCAATACAAAAAAGCAACGGCTATACTTCTAACGGCAACAACCAGACTTTGGAGATCAATGTGAACTCAAACAACATTGCCGTTATCATCCCCTGCTACAACGAAGCACTAACCATTGCAAAGGTAGTAGATGATTTTCACCGAGAGCTTCCCGAAGCAACGGTCTACGTCTACGACAACAACTCGACTGACGGCACTGCACAAATCGCACGTGAACACGGGGCAACCGTTAAATTCGAACCGCGTCAAGGTAAAGGCAACGTCTGCCGCCAAATGTTCCGCGATATCGAGGCCGATTGTTACCTTATGGTCGATGGAGACGACACCTATCCGGCTGAGTCGGCGCGCGCGCTGTGCGACCCCATCCTTGCCGGCGAAGCGGATATGACCGTAGGCGATCGACTTTCCAACGGTACATACGCCGAAGAGAACAAGCGCGCCTTCCACGGCTTTGGCAACAACCTGGTACGCAGCATGATCAAGTGGATCTACGGATACAGCTTTGACGATGTCATGACCGGCTATCGCGCCATGAGCAAGCCCTTCGTCAAGACGTTCCCGGTGCTCTCTGAAGGCTTCCAGATCGAGACGGAGCTATCCATCCACGCCGTCGACCATCGTTGGCGCATTAAAGATGTCCCCATCGAGTATCGAGACCGTCCAGCCGGTTCTGAGTCCAAGCTCAATACCGTAAGCGACGGCATCCGAGTGATCGCCATGATTGGCACCCTCTTTAAGGACTACCGCCCGCTTAAGTTCTTCTCACTTGTTGCGCTTGTCTTTGCGGCTATCGGTCTTATCCTAGGAGTCCCTCTCATCTCAGAATACCTCGCCACCGGTCTCGTGCCTCGCTTCCCTACCGCGATTCTCGCAGCCGCATTTATGTTCCTGTGCGGATTGTCACTCGCTACAGGCTTCATCTTGGACTCCGTGGCGAAAGTAGAGCGGAAACAGTGGGAGCTGAGGGTGTATGAGGAAACAGAAAGCCGCCCATAGCATCCCCTTACAAACAAAAAATAATACTGTGTTCATTTGTAAATTGCACCGACCGCAGGGTGATAGGCAACGCTAACAAAAATCTAACCGATCAGCCTGCATTTTTACGATATAAGTTAACTCAACCTTAGAGTAAGGAGGAGCGATGCGAAAAACCGTACCAGTCGTGCTTAGCACTGTCTTGGCCGCATCCATCTTGGGCACTCCAGTCGTAACAAGTGCCCAAACCCAAGATGTAAAAGCCGAAACAGCCCAAAACGACAGCGAACAAATCAACCTGTCAAATTGTAGGATATCTTTTAACAATAGCTTGAGCTATGGAAATCAATACATAAAAGGAAAGGGGCCAAAAACAACTGACTTTGAAGTACACAATGGTTCTGGGGAAAAAGTAGACCCGAAACTCTATTCTCTTGTATTCTTTACCTACACCAACCACGGCGAAAGAAAAGAAACCGACAAGGTTCCCACAGCTGCTGGTGAATACTATGTTTACGCAAAAGCCAATAAAGACTCCGGCGCAACCGGAATAACCGGCTATTGGATTTTTAGAATACTCGAAGAAAATGACCTCGAAGGCATGAGCCTTCATGTCGCCAATAGTAGCATTGCTTATACGGGAAAACCTATTGCATTAAATGCAACACTGATTGATTCCAACGGAAACCAAGTCGACAAATCCTGCTATATGCTCTCTTATAGTGACAAAAATTGGAATAAGCTGGACAGCGTTCCAGTGGAGTGCGGCGAATATCACGTTAACGCCAAAGCAATTGCAGGAACAGGCTATACCGGTCAGACCAATATTTATTACACCATCAATATTGTCGACACGACGGACATTTCATTCTTCAATTTCTATATCAACCAAAGCGCAGTAATTGGGGGAACAGAGCCAACATTTAGATCGTCGCTCTATTGTCTCGGTGAAAACGGAGAGTCCGTAACCATCGACCTGAAACAAGGAATCGACTATAACGTTTTAGGCTATTGTTCAGATAGCGAGTCAACCAGTTATCAGCCTGAGCCCCCAACAGACCCCGGCGATTATTATGCAGTTTTGCAGGGTGCGGGATCGTATAAAGGAACAAAAAAGTTCATTTTACCGTAAAGGCTGCCAACGATATGGCATTTTGCCATTTTAACCTCGAGGGTGGTTTTAAAGTCGGCGATAAGCTCAGCAGCGCCGATTTCCCCGTCTACAATTCTGACGGTAGTACGGTGGACCGCTCTGAATACAGACTGGTCTTTACGCACAACGGAGAAGAGGTCTCAGGGTTTCCCTCGGAGGCTGGATGGTACACCGTAAAAGCAGTTGCTGTCGATGGATCAAACAAAGTCGGAGAGACGACAGAATATGGTCTCGAAATCGCCGACCCATTAGACCTCTCTTTCCTGTATCAGACGGGATCGAACGATCTGATAACCGGCTATGAGCCTTCGTTCACGATAACCTACAGAGGTGAATCCTACTATGAACAAGATAAGGACTTCGTAATTGATCATTACGAATCCCAGAGCGGTGTAAATCTCGGCAAAAACTGCCCAGATAAAGCGGGTTTTTACATCGCAATTATAGTTCCAGCCAAGGGGAGCAAGCTGCACGGCACCCAGAGCTTGTCATTCACCCTCAGAGACCCCCTCTCTCTCGAGGGCAGTCGCGTGGATTATTCCAATGCCTATCAGGGAGCAATCCTCGTTGGAACAAAACCGCCCCTTAAAATTACCAGCAAAGCCGGAGAGGTGCTCAGCGACCCAGACGACTATACCTTCACTTACTATAAAAATGGTAAAGAATTTGACTCCATATCAGAGCCCGGAACCTATCAATTCATCGCAAGCGCAACGGAAGGATCGGGGCTTTATGGAAGATCGAATAGCGGTAATATCGACGCCATTGATCCCGCTGACATATCTAATTACCACTTCTATAATTGCCCGATTATCGGCGATGAGAATAGCATCGATCTCCGTGTATACTACATTGATTCAGAAGACACGCCGCAGCAATTGAGCTTGGACCCCAGCTCGGAATTCGAAATTGCTAAAGTCATCGATGAAAACGGCAAAAATGTTGGAACCTCCATCCCATCCAAACCTGGTGAATATACATTCACGTTTAAGGGCAAGGGAAACCACTACGGAACGCTCACGGAGCAAGTAACCGTCTATGCCAAAAATGATTTGGCACTGTGCAGCATGAAGTTTCTTGATCCCGGAGTTCATGTCAACATGGAACCGCTCTACCTTTCAATTGGAAAACGTCCCGAGATCAAAGTCGTCAACAAACAGGGCAACGAACTGATAGAGGGCAAAGACTATGCGATTGAATACGCCAAAGAAGATAGCAAACTAACGTGGGATGACTATCTAAACAATGATAAATACTGGTCGACCGAGCTACCGAAGGCCGAAGGCACTTACTATTCGCGCCTAAAAGCTCCGAAAGGTTCCTCCTACTGCGGAGTATCCGTCAATGTCTTCCCCATTGTTTACATGGGGCAAAATAATATACGGCAAATGAATATCTCCTTCGACAGCAAAGTCACATCAGAGGTAGACGAATGGGGCCAAACGTACTATAGAATTCCATATACAGGTTCCAACGTTGACACCGGCCTTGTAATCAAGAACGGCTCCACCGAGCTCAAAGAAAACCAAGACTACACCGTCAAGATGAACAACCAAAAGAACCCGGGTTCAGCCTATCTGCAAATTGAAGGCAAGGGAAACTATACAGGCAGCCGAGGCTACATGATGTATATCTGTGCCGATCTGAGCGATCCAAATCTCAGTATCGAAGATGTTGACCCTCAACCGTACGACGGCATTAAAAAGCGCCCCCTTCCCAAGCTCAAACTAAACGGTTACACATTGTTGCCCGGCGATGCCTACTCGGTCTCCTACGACAACAACGTTGAACCAGGTCAAGCAACGATTACGTTCACTGGTAACGGTTTATATGCTGGCTGCACAGGAACGGCAACTAAACAGTTCACCATATCACCCCTCTCGATTGAAGGGGCAAAGGTCACCGTCGCTAGCGGTTCGGCCTATAACGGCTCTGAACAAAAACCGAAACTCAAAGTATCCATCGATAATGCAGAGCTTGAGGAGAACAAGGACTACACCGTCTCCTATAAGAACAACATAGATGCAGGAAAGGCTACTGCCGTAGTAACGGGAGCAGGACGGTACGGCGGCTCAATCGAAACGACGTTCGAGATTGCCACCGCGGACATCTCAAAGGCTTCCGTGCTCATACCAAGCCAGAGCTACACTGGCAGCGAGCTCAAGCCCGATGCCAACGTGACGCTGAACGGCAAGACTCTAAAAGCCGGAAAAGACTACACGGCTTCCTACTCGGACAACGTAAAGATAGGAACCGCAACCGTCACCATCAAGGGCAAGGGCAATTATTCTGGAACCGCCACGGGCAAGTTCGAGATTCGCAAAGAGGTCCTGGAAATTTCTAAGGCATCTGTTAACAAGATTGATGATGTCACCTTCACCGGCGAACCCATTGAGCCCGCACTCAAGGTAAGCTATAAAGACAAGGCCCTCAAACAGGGGACCGACTACGAAGTCTCTTATTCAGACAATGTCAACGCTGGCAAAGCGGCGTTCACACTGTATGGCAAGGGCGACTACACCGGAACGCTTTCTGGAAACTTCAAGATCGCACCTGCAAATATTTCAGATGCGACGGTAGAGCTTGATTCTTCGAGCTACACCTATGACGGAACTGCCCATGAGCCCAAGGCGACAGTAACGCTTAACGGAAAGTCATTAAGTTCAGAAACCGAATACGAACTCACATACGCTGACAACACTAACGCAGGAAATGCAACCGCAACTGTAACGGGAAAGGGAAACTACAGCGGTAGAGTCACCGCTACGTACAGCATTGCTCCTGCCGATATTAGCTCCGCACAAGTAACCATTCCCGAGCAGGCATACACAGGAAGCCCGCTCACTCCGGTTCCATCCGTTAAGATTGGTGATAAGGAACTGAGTCCCGACGTCGACTTTACAGTGAGCTACGTCAACAACATAAACACGGGTGAAGGATACGCAACTGTAGAAGGATGCGGAAACTACACCGGCACGGCATTAGGAACGTTCCAAATCGTGAAAAAGGCTGAGCCTGGCATCAACCGCGTCTCGGGCAATACCCGCTACGACACCATGGCATCACTGTGCCAGAAAGGCAACTGGGGCCAAGGCGGCACAGTAGTTCTTGCCTACGGCGCCAACTACCCGGATGCATTAGCAGCAGCGGCGCTAGCAGGCGATGCCGATGCCCCCATCTTGCTGACAGACTCAAGCCAGCTCACCGAGCAGGCAAAAGCGGAGATCACTCGTCTCGCCCCAATTAAGGTTGTGGCGGTCGGCGGCCCCAACGCCATCAGTGAGAGTGTACTTTCATCCGCTAAAAATGCTGCACCGAACGCAGAAATCAAGCGCATCTGGGGCCAAACGCGTTATGAAACGTCGCTCAATATTATGGGTGAGCTCTGCGGTCGCTCTAACACAGTCATCGTTGCAACGGGAACCAATTTCGCTGACGCACTGTCCATCAGCCCCTACTCATATGCAACGGGGTCACCGGTAATTCTATGCGATCCCTCAACTGGCCTGTCGGAAGACGCACTGACCAAGATCCGTAACGGAGGTTACACAAACGCCGTAATTGTTGGCGGTAAAAATGCAGTCAGCACGTCGGTTGAAAACCAACTCAAGCAGAACGGTGTGGCCACCATTAAGCGCCTGGCAGGAGAAACTCGCTTTGAGACAAGCCAGCTGATTGCAGACTTTGAGCTGTCGCAACAACTAGGTTTCGGCGTTGACGGAATTGCGCTTGCAACAGGGCTTAACTTCCCTGACGCGCTTGCTGCCGGCCCGGTTGCAGGACGAAAGCTAACGCCGCTCCTCCTTGTGGATAGCGGAGCATCCTCAGCGTCGCAATGGCTGAGCGCACACGCGAACGACATTAGCGGCGCGCTGATCGTAGGCGGAGAAAATGCCGTTACGCCTGCAGATGCCCAAACACTTAAAAAGGCGATGGGGATTTAAACCATCTTCTATAAGGCAGAAAAAGGGACGCCTCTTTAACAAGGGGCGTCCCCCTCTATTTGAAGCGACAGAAAAATTATGAGCAGCAGACAGGAGAAATATGAGACAAATGAAAATATATAGGGCAATCGCCGCCACAATCATGGCTGCCGCGCTTTGCACCCTTCCCCACCAAGCGTTCGCATCGAACGGGTCGACATCAAGGTTATGCGGTGAGACACGATATGAAACCGCTTATGAGGCTTCAAAGAAAATGTCGCGTACGAGCGGAACCATCATCGTCGCATCGGGAGAGAACTTTCCCGATGCGTTGGCGGCATCGGCATTGGCTGGAACCGAGAACGCTCCGATCCTTCTTACGTCCAAAGATGAACTATCTGGCGACATCGAAAGATGGGTCAATAGAAATCAAACTGGAAAGGCGTTCATTGTCGGCGGTGAAGCTGCGATATCAGCGAAAGTCGAGTCAACTCTAAAATCGAAAGGCATTGAAACTGAACGAATTGCTGGTGCGACAAGACAAGATACGGCAGCCTCTATAGCTTCATATATTTCAAAAGGAGAAAGATCGAGCACGGTCGTCATTGCCAGCTCTTTATCACCTTGGGATTCGCTGTCAATTAGCCCTTACTCTAATGCTACGCACTCGCCGGTGTTTTTAACAGACCAAGACGGCACTCTATCAGAGAAAACAACCGAAGCCATAAAAGCCACTGGAGCAACAAATGCGATTATCGTGGGTGGGCTAAGTGCGGTTAAGCCGGAAGCCGAAGAAAAGCTGCAAGGAACGATGTCCGTCGAGCGATGGGCCGGTCAAACGCGCTATGAGACCTCGCAACAGATAGCAGACAATATTATTAGTAGCGGCACCGGGAATACAAGCGTAGTCGCTATCGCTTCAGGCGAGAACTTTCCCGATGCACTTGCAGGTGGACCCGTAGCTGGTTCGAATCGTGGCGTGCTTATCCTATCCCCCAAAAACGATGGCACCGCCATTAAGAATTGGATTCTCTCAAATCGTTCCAATATCCAGAACTGCTATGTGCTCGGAGGCTGCGGCGCAATTGCACCGTCAGTCTTCGGAAACATTGAAAGCTGGCTAGAAAACGGCAGCGACGCTGCACCGTCAACAGTACAATCCCAAGCAAACGCTACAAATAGGGCGAATAGCTACTTGCGCTTCATGTCATTTTCCAGGCAAGGGCTTGTTCATCAACTCAAATATGAAGGCTTTTCAACTTCAGATGCAGAGTTTGGCGCAAATTCAACAGGTGCCAACTGGAGCCAGCAAGCCCTCAATAAAGCAAAAAACTATTTGAGCTTCCAGGCATTTTCATACAATGGCCTCATAAATCAGCTAACTTGTCAGGCGGAACAGTTTACCGATGGACAGGCAATCTACGCAGCAGATAATTGTGGAGCAAATTGGTTTGACCAAGCAGCAAAACAAGCAGCGAATTATCAAGAAATAGTCTCATTCAGCAAATCGCAATTAATTAGTCAATTGATACACGATGGGTTTACCCAAGAACAAGCGGAATACGGCGCAACAAGTGTTGGGCTATAACCACCCCACAGAATAGCCAATCGAACCTATAGCAAAATAGGCCGGCCCTCGCTCTTATACAAGCAGCGAGGGCCGGCCTCTCTAATGAAACGAGACTAGTACTTCATACCAAGCGCAGACGCAAGAGATAGGGCCTCGTCATCGGACACGGCACTCGTTCCTCCCACAACATAAGCAGCGCTAACCTGGCCGTAATACTGCTTTGCAAGTGATACGGCAGCATCGGAATCTTGGCCGACAAGAAGAACGGGTGAAGAGCTCTTACCTGCAAGAGCGCCAGCAGCAAGGGCGTCGGGGAAATTGATGCCCGTAGCAAATACGACGCCATCAAACTTAAACCCATGGTTCAGCTCGTACTCGGCAATCGCTTTGCTCGTTTCAAAGCGAGTGGAGCCAGACAAGCGAGCCACATCTAGGATACCTACGCCAGACAGCTGAGACTCGACCTTCGTAGGAACTGCACTTGTCCCGCCAACAATAATCGCGCTGGTAAAGCCTCTGGCGCGAATTTCATCAAGTAAATCGGCGTCAAGCCCAGAGCCGGGATCACTCAAAACAATAGGCGCGCCCGACTCAAAAGCATATGGACTGACCGACAGCGCGTCGGCAAAATTAACGCCGGTAGCAACTATCAGTGTTTTAGAGCGACCGGATGTTTCCTCAAGCAGCTTAAGAGCAGTGCCGTATCTGGTGCTGCCCGCAATCCTTGTGACTGCGCAACCACTGCCAACCTTCTTGCTAATCTGTGACTTTACAGTGTCGGAAACAGCGCTCGTCCCGCCGATTATATAAACCTTAGCTGGAAACAAAGAACTCAATCTCGAAGCGACCTCGGGAGAAAGCGAATCGGGGTCAGTAAGCAGGATGGGAGCGTTCTCGTCCCCCGCGAGCGTGGCAGCCGCAAGAGCATCAGGGAAGTTTATGGCCGAAGCGACTATCGCCGTTCCTCCCTTCTTCCAAGAACCAGCATCGACAACAACACCCATGGTTTGATATCTCGTGCCACCGGCGAGTCTGCTAAGCGTAGCGACTACCTTGCCAGAGACCGACCGTGTTATAGTCCCTGTGCCGCCGACAAGCGATGCGGTCAAAGTGTAGTCTCCGCCCTTTTTGGCTGTAATTGTCGGTGTATTGCTATCAAGTCCAACGGTTCCGGATGAATCAACAGTCCAAGAGACGCAATCATCAAGAAGGAAGGTTGTAGCCCACGTCCAAGGCTGAACGGTTAAGGCGTAGCGCTGCGAAGACCCAACACTAAGATTCGTATCATTATTCCAGGTACGCTCAGAGCCATCGAGGGTAACAGGAACAAGATTGAACGTGCTGCCCAATTCGTCAAGACCCTGTTTTGTATAGTCGATCTTAGCCACCGTCGAAGCACAATCAGAAGGCTGGTCGCACGCGTCAGCCGCGCCAACACCAAAGCATTGAACCCAATAGTACGTTCCCGACACATTCACGCAGCCAATACCTACCGATTGATAATCAGAATCAAGTATGTTGGCACGGTGGCCAGGAGAATTCATCCAGGAGGCCATCGCGTCCTCAGGTGACCATAGGCCGGAAGCAATATTCTCGCCGACCATCTTGCTCGACGCCGAAAAACATCTCTCACCAGTTGGGCGAGTATGACTAAATCCAATAGAAGTTTCAAACGCACGAACCATAGCGGCATCAAGAAGACCACGATCCATTTGGAGTGCGTTTAACCCCCGCTTTAAACGCTCCTGATTAACAAGATCTAGGACCTGATATGCCATGGAGTAACTTACATCACCTTTGACTCTCAGCTGGTCGACTAAGTAGTATCCATCTGAGCGCTCCGTAAGATAAGACGGATAATTTGGTGTAAAAGAGCAGCCATCAAACGCCTCATTCGAAATGAACGTGCAGCTGTCACCAAAGCTAAAGTCAGAAAGAGCGGTATTGCTAAAGGCAAGACGATTGATTCTCTTTAGTTTCTTGCCGCCAGTAACGGTAGCCAGGCTTTTGCAGTCGGCAAATACTCCGTAGTTAATTTGCTCCAAGGAATCAGGAAGGTCAATACTCCAAATTGCCGATCCAGCAAAACAGGAATTACCGATTACGCGCAGCTTTGAACCAAGGCGAACATCCCTGAGCTTAGTGCAACCATAGAAGCACTCCCAGCCTGCCGATTCACCAAGTTCTATCAGGTTATTACTTATTGTGACATCTGTAAGATCGGCGCATTTTTCACAGATAAGACCTTGAACGCGAGTGACCGAATCCGGCATTGAAAGTTCGATAATTGCAGTTCCATAGAGGCATCCGCCCTCCATATCGGTAAGACCCGAAGGGAGCGAAATGCTCGAAAACGTTTTATTCAACTCCATCGACCACTGCCCAAGAATTTGAACAGACGAAGGAACGACATATTGACCCCCGCCCAGATCGCTATACTGCGCATACAGAATCGTGCCGTCTTTAGACGAAAGGGCACCGTCAACGGTCTTATAGTTCCTTGAGCTGGGAGAAACGTTGAACTTAAGTCCAATGGGAGCGCCCGGACAGGGATTAAAATGCCTAGAAACATCGAATTCATTATTGCCCGACACGACGTGCTCTAAATAGAACATGGGCCCAAGATCATCGTTGAGCGTAAAACTTTTCATGAGCGTATTGGCGAACGCATCATGCCCAAGCTCTTTAAGTGCTTTAGGAAGAACAAATGAAGTAAGCGGCGTATTGTAAAATGCACTCTCCCCTATTATTTCAAGTTGCGAATTGTCGGGTATTACGACTGACGATACCCTGGAATAGGCAAACCCATAAGCTCCAATTTCACGTATCGAAGCTGGAAATTCAACCTCCGTCACGCAACCTGGTAACCCACCATAGAAGAAGCTGACCTTACTCATCGGCAGCCCATCAAGCGTGGCGGGAAGAGTAATCGATCTATTCGACCCATAATAGTGATCAATCACATATATTTGCTCATTGCTAGAATTGACGCTCTCGTAGTATGACCAATCACCAGACCTAATGGAATCGCTTGACATCAAAGCTGGGGCATCCTCACTTGGAGTGGCATTCACATCATAGCCTGCCGGTGAATTGGGCTCGACGGGCTCCCCATTCGGCCCATTCATAGACCCTATTGCGCTAGCGTCATCTTCCGCCACGCTCTCACCCTTAGCTTCCGCCTCACCGACAACCTCCTGCTCAGAGGGTTCATCTGTCGCAAAAGCGACGACGGGCAAAAGTCCTTCCAGCGTTAAGAATAGGGATAAAATCAGCACAAGAAGCACCTTGGATCGAACAATCCTCTTTCTCATAGGGCCCTCCTTTATTGACCAAAAACAGCAGTGAAAGCAATTGGCATGACCTTACAAATATTTTAAATATCCAACATTAAAGGGTCATGACAAATAGCGTTACAACCATGTTGTACAACAGGCAATAAAAAGGGTGAATACAGCAGAAATAGAAAGTGTATGCTTGAAAAGCCAGTCTCTGAATAGCTCGCTTTCCAGCGTCTTGCATCGAAAGGTGGACCCAAAATGAAGAAAACCGCGCCCGTCTTATTCATAAGCAGTTTACTTACCATGCTCGCCTTATTTGTTGCCCCCTCGCAAGCGGCGGCATACACCGCAAAAGGCATAACCAATGCAACTGGCCTTGCGTACGACGATGTCTACGGCGTTGTAAACAACAGGGCAATCATGAAGTCCGACAATGGCTCAATCGACCTTGTCGACTCTAATGGTGCCGTTAAACGAGCAACAAAGAACGGCACCGGTTGGTACATTAACGACGCGCCGAGCTGGAACAACCCACTGGAATCCGCGTTGGCCACCTTCGGCAACGGTTACATTACACTTTCCAACACCGTTACCGACAATGGCGGGTTATTTACGTGCGGCTTGGCAGATGCGACGACGGGCGAAGACCTTATTACCCTTAACAAAACTACGGACGACATCGCCATCTCGCCCGACGGCAGCAGATATGTAGTCGCAAACTACTACCAAAATACCGTAACGCTCTCGCTCTACCAAGGCCACTCATCTACCCTTCTGGACACCATAGACATTATGGGCACGACCGAAGCAACTGTAGAGTGGACCAACAGCGCAAACGAGTTCCTGGCGACCATCAGGTTTATCGAAGACGGCGACGAGCACATTAGCGAAGATCCCGAGGATCATTACTACACCATCGATGGCGACAAACTCAAGGAGACTAAAGATCCCACGGGCGTAAAGACCACGGTGCAGGGCAAAAACCACAAAGGCGAATCGTTTACGGTCACAACAAGCGCCGCGACCAAGCTCGCATCGATAACCTATAACGGAACGACGACAACCCTTCCGAGCACCTACAGCGAAGTGAACGTTCAGGGTGACTATATTTTTACTACGGAAACACACACGCAAATCAAGGAATGCTTCGACTACCGCGGCACCAAGGTCACCCTGTTCAAGAGCTACAGGTCGGTAGTGGCCTTCCCCGGAGGCCAAAAGTATCTCTGCCATATATATGAGCCCGTAAACGGCAGGTACGTTCACCGATTCTTCGTGCTGTCATACGACGGAAAACAGATTGCCAGCATCTCGAGCGATGACGTGACGGGCGACACCATCGAGCAAGCAAACCTGACCACCTGCGGCAAATATGCGCAATTAAATTACAACGACGGCTTTACGTGGTACTCTGCGCTCATTAACGAAAACGGAAAAGTCCTCTTAACAGGTTTTGAGAACTGCACTCTCGTAAACGGCTACGTCATCGCCACCGAAGACGCAGAAACCGAATACGCAGAAACATATGTCTACAACTCCGACACGCTCAATTTCATCGGAAGCGTTGAGGCCAGCGATTCGCTTACGCCAATCACGGTCAACAAAAAGACCTACTTTGTTGCAAACCCCGTCGACAAGGAGACCTCTGCAGTCACGGCGCGCGTCTACGATCCCCAAAACGAGCTTAAGCCCCTCACGATTGGCACATACTCCGTCGCAACAATTAAGACCGAGACGTACAGGACGAACAATTCCCCGTACAACCCTTCCACCAAGGCCTGGTGGGCCCAGGACTCTCGCGGATACTGGGGTTTGGTCAAAGACAACGGCACCGTAATTGTTCCGTTTAAGTATTCCGAGTACTGCGATTTGAACCTTTCCGATTCCAAGGTATTGGTTAAATCAAACGGCAAATGGTGGTTCTACGACACAACCGAGACCAGCAACCCCAATCCCGATCCAACGCCCGATCCTACTCCCGACCCCACTCCCAATCCGGATCCCCAGCCTCAGCCCAACCCCAATCAAAACGGCCTGCACCGCATCTTCGGCCAAACAAGGTATCAGACGATGGCGGCACTCGTCGAAAAGGGTGAATGGGAACAGGGCGGCACCGCAATCGTGGCATCAGGCGCCAATTTCCCCGATGCGCTTTCCGCATCCTCGCTGGCTGGACTCTTGGATGCCCCCGTCATCCTTACCGAAAATTCAGGGCTCAGCACCGATGCATCAGATGAGCTCAAAAGGCTTGCACCTACCAGGGTGTATGTCATAGGTGGCGAAAGCGCCATTAGCGCCTCCACCTATAAGCAGATCCAGAACATCACGGGAAAGAAATGCACGGTTGAACGCATTGCCGGCCAGACTCGTTACGAGACGTGCATGAAGATCGCAAGCCACCCGGCCTTTAAACAAGCCAAGACGGTAATCATTGTTACGGGCACCAATTATGCCGACGCCCTATCGATAAGTCCTTACGCGTATAAGAAGGGGTATCCGATCCTGCTCTGCGACCCCGTGAAGGGCTTAACAAATGAAGAGTTCGACTTTGTGCACGAGATGTGCTACGACTACGCAATCCTTGTCGGAGGCACAAGCGCTGTACCCCAGCATGTAGAAACCCAGCTCAAGTGGCTTGCACTTAACGATCAGATCAGGCTTTCCGGTGCGACAAGGTACGAAACGAGCGCCGAAATCCTCGACTTTGAAACCCATACCACCAGTATCAAAACCGACGGAGTGTTCTTGGCAACCGGCAATAATTTCCCCGACGCCTTGGCAGCCGGCCCCGTTGCCGCCAAGAAGGGCACCGTTCTCCTGCTTGTCGACCCCGGCATGCAAACCACATGCAAAACGCTAGGCGAGTACAAGGGCTCGATTTCGAATGCTTATATTGTAGGAGGAACGGCAGTCGTTCCCCAGAATGACGCCCAAACCCTCGCAGAGGCTCTCGGCCTAAAGGTTCTATAGCTAGCCACCTATAAGTAGATTGTATCTATAGAACAAAAGCCCCCTTGAGGAAACTCGATACACGAGCTTTCCTCAAGGGGGCAATTTCATGCCAAGAGTCATCAAAGGCGCACTAATGCCTAGTCAAGACAAGCATCTAAGCTGTCATCACGAACGAGATCGGCAAACGGTTTGGGTAAAACGCCTTTGGACTCAAGCTCACCAAGAAGGCTCGCCAGAATAACATCATTGCCGCCAGCCTCGGTATTAACGTGGCATAGGGCAATTTCCTGAGTATCGGGCACATACTCCAAAAGCTGATCGGCTGTAGCAGCCACCACCGGAACGCCGGAAATCGTTTCAATGACCTTAAGCCAGACGTCATCAGCAACCAAACAGTGCTTCTTAATCAAATCTGCATCATAGGTCATGTCTGGGAAGAGCTTAGGATCAAACATGGTTCCCGCGCCCGTCGTTGCAAACAGGCGCATAGAAGGCTTGCCAACGAGCTTTTCATGGAAATGAGGGGCTTCGTAGATCCACTGATCATATGGCTTAAGCGAGCCATCCTCGTTGAACATAATCAAATGGGTCCGCGAAGCAACGATGGCATTAGGATGAGACTTCTGACAGGCCAGCAATGTCTCAATCATATTCCTGCGGTAAATAAGGTCGTCATCGATGGTGACAATAAGATCGTCTGGAAAATCACGAAACGCCCAGTAGTACTTCTTATGCGGCTTAAGATCCTCATCTACCCAACGAATCTCAAAGTCATTCCATAGCATCTCTTTGAGCGAATCGGGTAAATCGGCTTCCCTATTGGGAAAATCACTCTTTGCCAAATAGAGGACAACTTTATCGGGAAGCCGTGACTGGCTAAAAATAGACCGAAGCGTCATCCAGATGGTATTCATTCGGGGAGGATACGACGTAAGTGTCACGATGACCCGACGCTCACCAGAAACACGCGTGCGCGCATGCTCCATCATACGTCGAAGCTTGTTCTTCTTGTCTGCCATCCATGAAACATCGGACATTCTAATTACTCCTCTATCGGACCATCTAAAGCGACTGCATACATTTAGCAATTTTGAGCAGATAAACCAGCCACGTCAATGCAAACATGCACTAATAAAGGTCGAGTCCCAGCGTGCGGGCAAGAGACAAGGCATCGATTGCCGAAACAGCGCTCGTGCCGCCAACGACAGTTGCGACATTAACGCTTCCGCGGTAATTCGCAAGAACAGTATGGGCATATTCAATGCCAGGATCGACGAGCAGCAACGGGGCACGCAGCATTCCTGCGACAGGACCCGCAGCAAGCGCATCCGGGAAGTTCTTACCCGTTGCCAAGTATACGTTCGAAACATTCATACCAGCGTTCACAGCATACGACATAATCTTGGCGCTCGTCTCGTAACGCGTGGCTCCAGCAAGGCGCGTAATAGAACCGGAGGAGATACCAGCGCTCGTTAGCTGATGTTTTACGCGGTCGGGAACAGCGGCGGTGCCACCAACAAGAATCGCACGCTTAAAGCCAGCTCCAGAAATGTAGGAGATAGCGTCGGCGGAAAGTCCATCGGAGCCGCACAGGAAGATGGGCGACTTATAGACAAACGCAAACGGACTGACGGACAGCGCGTCAGCGTAGTTAAACCCGGTAGCTACGATCAGGGTATCGGAAGCAGTGCTCTTTTGACGCACGCGCTTGGCAATTGCAAGACTCGTCTCTAGACGCGTGTCGCCTGCGATGCGGAATACCTTGCAGCCGTCAGCCGCATAATATGCAGCGGTATCGACCGCCGACTTCGAAACCGCGGCTTCGCCACCAACAACGTAAATAACATTAGGGCTTAGCTGCTCGATCATGTCGGCAGCATCGACAGAAAGCGAATTGGGTTCGGTCAGGACGATAGGCGCATCGTAGGCCCCAGCGAGCGATGCCGCAGCAAGGGCGTCAGGATAGTTAGAACCGCTCGCAAGCACAACGGTACGCTCGGCCTTCCAAGGAGCCTTGGGGAGCAAAGCGGCCATAGTTGCATAGCGCGTCTCACCGGCAGCGCGATACATGCCGGGCACGGGGCAGGCAGGACCCTTATATTCCGGATACTCGCGATTGCCATAGTCGGTATATGGACTCGTATAAGCGGCGGCCCAACCATAATGATTAAGTTCGTCGCGCATCGTGCTGTCGCAACGCAAGAACAGCTCGTGGCTTACATCGCGAAAATATCCTCCGTCGTTCCCTTCAGGATACGTTGACGTATGCAGAATAGGATCGTCCCATGTAACGTCAACGTGATACCAGGCGTTATTTTCCATCTGAACCATATTCCATGCATGCTGCATAGAATCACTACCCACATATACTGCATGAACGCCGGCGCGCCTCAGAAGTAGCTTGAAGGCAAGCGAGTAACCCTGACAGACTGCTTTACCGTTTGCAAGTGCACCATACGCCGTGCGTGAAGGAGATACCGCCTCATTCACAGCAGACCTGTCATAGACACAATTCCGCACCAGATAGTCATGGAGCGCCTGAACGATCTGGAATCGCGTAGCGTTGCTGGGAATCCAAGTCAACGCCTCCGAAACCTTAGCCTCGGTCGCATTGATAACATCCGGCACCGTAATGGTGGGAACCACGTAGTACAGCGAAATTGAAGTCAAGCGTTCCGTGCGCTGAGGACTGCTATTCCCGTTGGAGTCGATATACCCAAATCCAAACTGTGATGCGGCCCAATAATATTCAGGATCTACTGCGACGATACCCAAGGCATCCCAGAAATCGCCAACGGTATAGCCCCCATCGGACACATCGACAGAAGACAAACAGTTGCCCCACCCGGCAGTAATGCGAACGACAATTTCGGAAGCTGCCTTGGAAATGGACTCGCCATCAACCGAAGCCGCCATGGCATCGGAGGTATCGGAGCCGTCACCGTCCTGCACAACGTAATCAAACGCATCGACCGTGTCATAGCAAATTGGCTCGCCATAACCCACCGTCGGAACGAAGGCAGACACCACCGCCAAGACTAGGAGCAATAGGACAGCTGGAGCTTGTTTCTTAACTAGCATGTCTCCCCCCCCTCGGGTCGAAAACATATGTCAATACCATTCTCTCCGGTAATGCGCATGCTTAGACAACCCATGTGCACGGAGGGTCATTTGATTCGGTAAACGGTCAAACCGTAAAGATATGCTGAGGAAACGAGAGCGCAATGGGCAAAAGACAGCGACCAAAGCCAAACAAAAGACCCGCCGGCATCCCATTTACAGGGACGTCTGCGGGTATATCAAGAAATTACATGTTAGAAAAAATGCTATGCGCTTTTAATGCCAAGCGCTCTGGTGATCGATGCGGCTTCGGCGTTGCCAATAGCACTTGTTCCGCCAACAAAGGTCACGCATGATACCTCGCCCTTGTACTTTGACAAGAAGCTGCATGCCTCACGCGCGCTCGGGTCGACGAGCAGCAAGGGCACCAGATGCTTGCCCGAAAGCGCGCCCGCGGCAAGTGCGTCGGGGAAGTTTTGACCCGTTGCCAAATAGGCGCCGTCCATGGTAAATCCAACGTTTTGCTTAAGCTCGAACTCGGCAATCTTAGCGCTAGTCTCGTAGCGGGTATCACCCGAAAGACGCGTAATGCTGCCAATACCCTGAGCCTTTAGCTGTAATGTCACCGACGCGGGAACGGCAGAGGTTCCACCGACAATGACAGCCTTTTTATAGCCCGCTTTCTTAATCGCCTTTAAGGCAGAATCAGACAATCCAGACGACGGACTGGAAAGCACCACGGGACTCCCCGTAGCAAACGCATACGGGCTAATGGAGAGAGCATCAGCGTAATTGGTACCCGTAGTCACGATTATCGTATCCGAGGGATTCGAGAGCGAAGAGGCAACCTTTAGGCTCGTATCATACCTCGTATCACCGGCAATGCGATGGATGTTTGCACCCGATCCGGCCAATTGAGCAACACGGCGCTCGACACTTGCGGAAACGGCCGCTTTACCGCCAATGATATAAACGCGCGAAGGCTTAAAGTTTTGAATGCGCTGCTCAGTTTCAGACGAAAGCCCATTGGGATCAGTAAGCATAATAGGAGCATTCAAGTCGCCGGCAAGAGCAGATGCGGCAAGGGCATCCGGATAGTTGGCACCGCTTGCCAAGACAACCGAACCGCCCTGCTGCCATTTGCCCTGGTCAAACAGCAGACCTGCCGTCTCGTAACGCGTGTAGCCAGCAAGACGCGGCATTGAGCCAACAACGGCACGATACGTATCGGCGGTAAACGAGGGGATATCCTTGGCGGCAAACGCACTACCCTTAGAGTTTTGCCATGTTATAGGAACATCCCATAAGTATTGGCTTGGCAGGAATGAATCAGCGCCGACAAAAACAAAGCTATCGCCGAACCTAACCTCTTGCAAAGAGGTACAGCCGTAGAAAAACCCGCCCATTTCTTGAGCTGCAGACATATCAAATGAACTCAGGTCAAGCCGCTTAAGAGAACTGCAGTTATAAAAAACACCATACGCATCAGTAACTGACGACGTATCAAAGCTCGAAAGATCAACCGATACAAGTGAAGAGCATCCCGAAAACATGCCATTCAAATCATTAACATTCGAAGTGTCAAACGATGAAACATCGACGGTCCTTAACGAGCTGCAGTCACCAAACAAGCCCCCTATTTCCGAAACATTTTTCGTATCGAAAGAAGAGAGATCCAGGGTCCTTAAAGACGTACAGCCTTTAAACATCCAAAACATTCTCTTGACCTTGGATGTATCGAATTTCGACAAGTCCAAAGACGCAAGAGACGAGCAGCCCTGGAACATATAACTCATATCTTCGGCGTTCGAAGTATCAAGAGCCTCGATATTGATAGAAGTCAGATTAGAACAGCCATTGAACAGGTTGCTTGCATTGGTCCCCGTACTCACACCATCGGCAATCTTGACCTCCTTAATCTGATTCCGAAACCTGAGCCAAGCATATGTTTCTGGATTATGTGAGTAGTCACCAAAACCATTGCTCAAAACGCCCTTATTGTCATACTGCGGCTTGATGCTCAGGCAGCCTGCATCGTCCAATTTCCAAAGGCAAGAACCGCATTGATTCCAGCTGTTCTTAATTGCACTCGGCTTTTGCGACGTATACGTAGCGGCAGCGCCAACGGGAAAACCATTATTCTCATACGCTATCCCATCCGCAGAAGAAACCCAACGGCCAGTTTTTGAATTATCGGGGAAATCGATGATAGACCTAGCATTCGGATTTGCGAAAGACACCGATTCGCCGAGCGTTATCTTAGTGAGGGAGGCGCAGCCTTCGAAGAAGGAAAAACCGTAGCTGCTAATTTTACTTGTATCGAAAGTAGACAGATCAACGGAAGTCAACGAAGAACAACCAGCAAATAGACCATTCATGCTTGTGACAGCGGAAGTATCAATCGAGCCAAAATCGATAGACCGGAGTTGCTTGCAATCGCGGAACATATCATCCATGCATTCCTTGATAGCGACATGCCCTTGGAATACAACTGAAGTAATCTGATCTTTGAATGACGACCAAGGGCAATATTGATCTCTAAAGCCATCCCTAGAGCCGAATGATCCCGAAGAGCCGTTCAAAGGCTTAATAGCGAGCAAACCCTTTTCGTCAACCATCCACTTGCACGATCCAACCTGATACCAAGAGCCGAAGCCGACTGAGTCATCACGCGCATAGGTAGCCGCTACGCCACAGGGAAAATGACCAAGCTGATAAACAACACCGTCGGCAGACGAACGCCACCTTACACGGCGATCCCCCCAGTCAGCTTCATTAAAGCTGGCACCTTGACCCACCTTAATCGACGCAAGCGAATCGCATTTGTAAAAGAATCCATTGATGCTAAACGACTCGTCGATATGAATAGAACCCAGATCGACACTCTTCAAATTAGAAAAATAACTGAAGTATCCATAAAGCGAGTACGTTTCCTTGAGAACGATATCGCCCTGAAAAACAATGGCAGTAATCGAATCCCTATCCTCACTCCAAGGACACCCATAATCCCTGCCATCGATGCATCCAGCGTCATCGCTCTGAGGCTTAATGGTCATAAGACCGGACCCATCGATCATCCAGAGACATGAACCAACCGTTTTCCATTCACCAGGATTGGAGGGCTTGGGTACAGAGGAGGACTCCGTAGCAGCGACAGCCTGGGGTGCAGAGGCAGAATCATCGCTTGCCTGGGCATCGGCTGCGGCAGCATCCTGAGGAACCGCTTCACCCCCTTGATCGGCCGTAGGTTCAATCACCTCGCTATCAGATTGAACCTGCTCCGGCACCGCAAATGCCAAAACGGGGCACTGCGGGAATAAAAGAGAGATGGTCACGACAAGCTGGGCCACCACGAGAACACCCTTGCGGAGAGCCTTCATTTCACTAACCCTTCTTCTCGAATACGACAATTAATCAACCCAATAAGCAAACGGTGCCACATCCTATATCCCCAGGACGCGGGCAATTGTCGCCTTATCACGCTCAGGCACAGCGGCTGCGCCGCCAACTACCGTTGCGGAACGAACCGTGCCCTTATATTTAGACAAGTAGGACGAAACATAAGAGGCGCCGGGATCCACTAGCAGCAACGGAGAACGCGAGCGGCCGGCTAGGGGTCCAGCAGAGAGCGCGTCGGGGAAGTTATTGCCCGTTGCCAGCATGACGCCGTCCATCGTAAAGCCCAATCCCGACTTAAGCTCAAAGTCGGCAATCTTAGTACTAGTCTCGTATCGGGTCGCACCGCTCAGGCGCGTGATGTTTTTAACGCCGGCAGAACTCAGCTGGCGTTCAACAGACGCAGGCACGGCGGCACTTCCTCCAACAATCACCGCCTTGGAATATGCCTTGGAATGAATGGTATCTATAGCTCCGGGAGTAAGGCCAGACGACTTATCACATAGCACCACCGGGCTTCCCGAAGCAAAGGCATAAGGACTTACAGAGAGCGCATCCGCGTAGTTGCCGCCAGTAGCGACAATAACGGTATCGGAGGACTTGGGGTTGATCTCGGCAGCCACCAGACTCGTCTCATAACGCGTCTGCCCTGCAACGCGGAACACCGCACAACCAGAGCCAAGTAATTCCTTAACCTGACGTTCAACGGAAGGCGACACCGCAGCATTGCCACCCACGATGAACACCCTAGAAGGACAGAGTAACTTAAGCTGGTCCCTAGCGGATGTCGAAAGACCGTTGGGGTCAGTCAACAAGATGGGGCCGTTGAACCCGCCCGCAAGCGACGAAGCCGCCAGGGCATCGGGATAGTTGGCGCCGCTCGCAAGCACCACCGAGCCGCCCTTGGCCCAATTGCCGCGCTCGGTTAGGCTGCCCATGGTATCGTAACGAGTGTTACCAGAAACTCTTCCAACGCCCTTTTTGGTCGGCGCGGGATCGGACGAGTCGAAAACACAGCCAAAGTAAGCAGCGCCGATCGCATCCGCATCCTTTGACAGCACCAGAACATAATAGGTGCCCGGTTCAAGCGTGCCAAAGTCGAGACCCGTCAGCGAGCCAGAATAACTTTGAGCAACGATGCCAGATCCCGTATCGCGATTATCGAGTATATTCCCTTGGGCGTCCGTAAGCGCAAACATCAATCGCGCGTTGGTGGACAAACTCATAGAGTAATGACCGCGTTTGGTTACCGTGAACTTAAAGTAGTCAAGATCGCCATAGCCATCGGTAATCGCATAATAGTTCGATCCGGCGAAGCAACGCCCAATCTCAATGGGGGTAGCGTCTCCATCAATGGTGTGACCATCCCCGGTGCCGTTGTTATCCTCTACCTCGTAGATTGTGTCCGCGGGCTCACCAAAGGGAGTCATGGAGTAGCTTGCGTAAACAAAGCCACCGTAGGACTTTGGACTACCAATGTACTGGAAATAGTATGTGCCAGCCGGGAGGGCGAAGAACCCATAGTCGCCGCCATCCGAAGGCGCCCAGCTTTGAATAATATCTCCGTTTTCATTTTGGATAGAACAGAGCACCGAATCGATGCGCGAGAAGCTCGTACGGATGCGAACCATTCCGCCCCTATTAAGCACCATGCGATAACTGGTGACATTGACCTTTTTGGTCCAACTAGTGGAGACCGTTTTGCCCTCGACCATGTCCTGATCGAATTCGATCACCGGCCGAACGATATTAAAGGTCATCTCACGCTTGCCGCCAAAGTTGCCCTTGCCCGTAACGACAACCTGCGCCGTGCCAACCTCGATGTTATCGGAATAGGACAGGTCGTAGTCTATGCCCTTGACAAGCGTTTTTCCATTAAAGCGGACGAGAACATCAGGCTTTATCGCGTTGCCAGTGTAGATCTCATCGCCAATCGGCGCAAAATAGGCGTCGTCGATGTCAGCGGGAAGAATATTGAAGTTTATCGACGTTTCTCCGATATAGCTTGAGCTAGACGCGCCCTCGCTAGCAGTAACCGTAGCCTTGCCAACGTTAACGTTATTTGAATAGTGGAGGCTGCACTCCCTTGCTTGGTCGACCTCGGCACCAGATGCGTTCCTGAGCACCACGCTGGGGTAAATCTCCGAACCCGTGTAGACCTGGTCCTCGATCTTGTCAAAGCTGCAGTCTGAAAGCAGCGAACGATCGAGCGACTCGACGATGGGAACCTCAATCACAACATTGCCCGCATAACGCCCAATTCCGGTCACGGTCACAAGGCCGTTGCCCGCCTTATCGCAGTTGGAATACGAGAGCGTGTAATCGGCACCCTCGATAAAGGAGGAGGAAGCCTTGAGCTTAGGCGCCAGCGCGAAGCCAGGCTTAAGCTGATACACGGACTGCTCAAAGTCATACTTCGTAAGGAGCAGGTCGGCGACCGAGAGCTTTCGCACCACGTTGAATCCGAGGGACTGCGAACCGGAGAGCCCGTTGATGCCACGGACAGCAACCGTTGCGGAGCCGGGCTCGGTGTTGGAGCGGTAGTCCAGCTCGTAGTCGACGCCGGCCCTCAGCTCAACATAGATTCCGGACCCACCGTAAAGGGAAACGCTGACATCCGGCTCAACTGCGGAGCCGGTATACAGGAAGCTGTACTCGCCGCCCTTCAACGCATAGGAATACCTGTCCGCACCGGAAGGCGGGTCGAGACGCACGCTGCAATCGGACAGGTCGAAGTCCGACTTGCGAAGGATATGAAACTGGACTCGGGCCTCGCCGGTATATCTGCCGCGACCACGGACGACAGCGGTAGCCATACCGGGCTCGACGTTATCCTCATACGAAACCGTGTAGTCCTGGCCTTCGATCGGGGCGTCCTCGGATCTCGAAGCACCGCCGTTTCCGTAGGCCTCGTCATAGCTCTCAGTATTCAGGCGGACGTCCACCCTGGGGCAAACCTCCCCACCGGTATAGAAAGCATCGTATGCATGGGCCGTACAGTAGGTGCTCAAGTCGATAGTATCAACGATTGCGAAATCAACTGAGCTGCTACCGATGTAGTCACCCATGCCGTTAATTGTGGCATGGCCGGTCCCCAAAGCATTGTTATTAGCGTACGTCACCTTATAGTCAACGCCCTCGCGAAGAACGGCGCCACCGTCCTTAGTCGAAACGAAGACACGAGGTCCAATCGCACTTCCCTTATACAGATAGACATTCTGTTTAGTGGAAACGAGACACTCCCCTAGATCGCCCTTCGCGATCTGGAAGTAGACGGTCTTTTCGCCAGTAAAGTTGCCCTTACCCTTTATGGTGACAGAAGCGGTCCCTACCTTCCCGTTATCGAAATAGGAAACGTCGAAGTCCTTGTCCACGGAGAGCTCTTGCCCACCGAAAGTCACCGAGACGCCAGGTTCGGCCCTACCGTTCTTGAGAAGGCAGGGAGAAATAGGGGCTATGTCGGCGGAATTGATATCAGCAGGAAGGATCCTGTATTCAACCTTCTTGTTCTCGGTAGTTCCGTCTTTCCAGCAGTCAAGAACGGGATCATCGAGGGCAAGCTCGACAGAATACTCCCCCACATTGACGCCGCCGGCATTTTTAACGACATGAATGCCATCAATGCTGACCGAAGGAGCCTGAACAGATCCGGAATAGACAAGCTCCTTAATAGTGGGAACGGCAATCACACTGCGGCCGACAATAACCGATACTTCGATTCCCTTCACGACCTCATAGTTTTTGGTATCGGATGGAGTGAACGTCGCCTCAATGCTCTTTGACCCATACCAATCGATACGCATGCTCGGATCCGGCCAGGAGAAACCTTCCGGAAGTTTGACGTCAGAGAGCTTTTTACCGTAGACGCCCTTTAACGTAGCGGGAACCGTGTAGCTCGGCTTTGCCTTCGCGATGGTGAACGGTACCTCGCACGTCCCGGTGTAGAAGCCGGAACCCTTCACGACGGCAGCCGCCCCGCCCGCCTTGACGTTGTCGCGGTACGAGACGGAGAAGGAGCCCTCGGGGACCACCTCGGAGGAGACGGCGGGCTCGAGGGCCTTGCCGATGTAGGCCAGCCCCTCTGCGTCGACAGAGAACATGGACGCCTCGACGGGCCTGGTCACGCGGACCTTGACCTCAATGCTCTCGACACCGGTGTGGTTGTCGTCGGGAGCGGCGTACTTGCATTTGAACGTGTTCTCCCCGGGGTTACCGACGGAGAGAGACGGGTCCTCCCACGAGAAGCCCTCGGGGAGCCTGACGTCAGAGAGCTTCTGCCCGTAAGCGGCCTTGAGCCCAGTCGGGGCCTTGAAGGCTGGCTTCGCCTTGGCGATGGAGAACGGCAACTCGCACGTCCCGGTGTAGAAGCCGGAGCCCTTCACGACGGCGGCCGCCTTGCCCGCAGCGACGTTATCGCGATACGAGACCGAGAAGGAGTCTGCAGGGACCACCTCGGAGGAGACGGCGGGCTCGAGGGCCTTGCCGATGTAGGCCAGCCCCTCGGCGTCGACCGAGAACATCGACGCTTCGATGGGCCTGGTCACGCGGACCTTGACCTCAATGCCCTCGACACCGGTGTGGTTGTCGTCGGGAGCGGCATATTTGCACTTGAACGTCTTCTCCCCAGGGTCTCCGACGGGAAGCGACGGGTCCTCCCACGAGAAGCCGTCGGGGAGCCTGACATCAAAGAGTTTCTGCCCATAGACGGCCTTAATTCCGGTGGGCACCTTATACGAGGGAAGAGAAGGTTCAATAGCAAAAGAATAATCGATAGACTGACCGGAGTAGGAGCCACAACCAGTCACAACAATGCGAGCACTTCCCACGTTAATATTATTTTCATAATAAACCTGATAATCAGTGTCCTCAATCAAAATAGGGCTACTAATCCTTGGACGAATTTCACTACCCGTAAACTTAAATGGACCAGACAAATCAACACTAAATAGGCTGGGCTTTAATTTCTTTTCACACTTTAAAGTAACCGGAATGCCGCGTACGGATTTATAGTTTGTTGTATCCGTCGGAGTGTATTTCACCGTGAAAGACGAAATGTCACCGACTTTAAGAACCCTACGCTTAGCATTGCCCTCCCATGAAAAACCTATCGGCAAATCAATATCCTCGAGCGCCTCTCCATACGCGCAATCGATGGAAGCCGGCACATCATAAACGGGAACGGCCTTCTCAATCATAAATGTAAAGGAGACACTTTGGCCGATACAGGCGCCCCGGCCGACAACTTTCAGATGGGCCTCTCCGACATTTACATTAGAGTCATATTCACAGGTAAAATCTTCGCCCTCAATGAGATCACTGACGACTGTTTTCTCGTGTTCAGAACCATCGTATATTACGGAAGATGTATCCACAGATACAGTTGCGGGCGTCAATTCCTTTTGCCAGATATAGACGCCACCGTCCCCCTTGATGTCATCAAGGCCACGAAATGCGTGCCCATTACCAAGATTGACCCATTTGCCGGTAAATAAGCCTGAATCTCCAGGAGTACAAAACGTCTCATCTGACTGAGATTTGTAAACTCGGAAGCTGTTTCCGACGCTAATTCGCTTTAATGAATTTACGCCACTGAACATATAGGCATTATCTGTATAGTTGTTTGAACTGAATGTAAGCCCCGAAATATCTAGCGTCTCCAAAGAGCTGCAGCCACCAAAAGCAAAATAAGAACTCTTCAATGCGGAAGGAAATGAACCTGACATCAAAAAAGTTTCAAGCATTTTATCGCCAGAACAAACATGTTCGATGGTCTCAAGAACAGGTGAAGAAAAGCCGCGCAGATCGACGCACCTCAAAGAGTCACAATCTTTAAAAGTGTTTTTAAGGCACCAAACTCTTGTCTGTCCCAAACTTCCTAAAGAAATGGATTCGAGTTTTGAGCAATTTTGAAATGTCGACTCGAGACTCTTGAGCGACCGCGCATTTAAGTTATTGAACTTTATGCTTTTGAGTTGATTACACCAAAAGAACATTTCCTTCATGCTCAGAAGCTCTGGAACGTAAAAAGAGGTTAAATCTAGAGACTGAATTGCATGCGCCTCATAAAACATACGCTCCATATTGGTGACTCGCGAAGTGTCGAAGGATGAGACATCAACCCCGACAACACCAGACCCCTGAAACATACCGCACATACTAGTAACATTGCATGTTTCAAAGGAGCTCAGATCGAGCGTCAATTTTTTTCCGAAACCGTAAAACATGTAGGACATGTCCGTCGCTCTAGACGTGTCCAATCCCGACAAGTCTGCACTAGCGACATTCCCCAAGCCATAAAACATCCGACTGGTAGTGGTGCCCGCCGCAACGACACCCCTTTCAACTAAAACAGCAGTAATCGAGTCGCTATATTCACGCCAAGGGGCTTTTGCATAATTGTCGAGCTCAGCACTTGCGAGATTATTTCGGGGGCGAATAATCAAAGTACCGTTTGAATCAATCATCCATTCACAAAGGCCACACTTGGCCCATGGAGCAATCTCTTTCTTGGCTTCCAGCGGTTCGATCTGAGAATCCAAAATGGGGCAGTCATCTTCCGCACGCTGCGCCATCGATTCACAAGCTCCCTCACGGCCATCGACCGAAGAACTCGAAGCCGTCTTAACCTCATTTTCCCCAGAAGAAGCAGGCGCAGCCTCATTCGAGTTGTCACCAGTGGAGGGAGCGTCAACCGAGCCGTCCGCAGCATCCGCATCCTCTTCGCTGGCGGGAATCTCGACATAGTCGCTCCCCTGCTCCAAGCCAAGAGCAATTGCCTGAACAGGGCACTGCTGGAACAGAAGCGCGGTGGTAACAACGAGCTGAACAGCTACGTATGCGCACTTGCGGAGGGCTTTCATAGCACAGGTCCTTCTTCTCGCGGGGTATCAGTCATCCAAATTTGATGATACGACCGTGCGCGAACCAAATGTTGAGCAACAAATGCGAGCGGCTGTTATCCGACAACAAGCGGACCGGCACATTTTCTAAATAGGACATATCAATAAATGTTGCGCAACAAAAATGTGCCAATCTAAAAGTTTTGGAGGAGCGCATATGGATCATCGAGGATGTCCAGCTTCATTTCCCACCCGGCAGCGAACGCGAAAACCTCGTGCAAACTGAGTCGTCAATACGGCCGATCACAAATAACGCGGTAAGATTAATCGTCGAATTATCAGTATCGGATTCCTAAAACGTCAACTTTGCAGGGAGATATCTATGAACATCACCGTCGCAGGCCTTGGCTATGTAGGCCTTTCGCTTGCCTGCCTGCTCTCCAAGTACAACGACGTGGTCGCCATCGATATCAACGAGCACAGGGTTGCCGAAATTAACAACGGCATCTCCCCCATTAAGGATTCCTGCATCGAGGCATATCTGGCAGATCGCCCCTCCACCCTGCAAGCGACAACGGACTCCGCCGCGGCTTACGCAAACGCGGACTATGTCGTCATAGCAACACCAACCAACTACGATGACGTCACCCACTACTTTGATACCTCAAGCATCGAAAGCGTCCTGGATTTAGTCAAAGAGCTCAACCCTGGCGCTGTCGTGGTTATCAAGTCCACCATTCCCGTTGGCTACACCAAGGACGTAAGCGCTAAATATCCTCAGCTCCAAATCATCTTCTCACCCGAGTTTTTGCGCGAGGGCCATGCGCTCGAGGACAACCTGCACCCCAGTCGCATCGTCGCCGGCATCACGAAGGCCGCCGACCGCAAGGCCGCCCAAGCCTTCGTCGATCTTTTGGACGAAGGCTCCGAAGATGCAGGAACAGAAATCCTAGTGACGGGCTCCACCGAAGCCGAGGCCATCAAGCTCTTTGCCAACACATATCTGGCGCTGAGGGTTTCGTACTTTAACGAGCTCGACACCTATGCCAAAAGTAAAGGCCTCAACACGCGCGATATCATCCAGGGCGTTTGCCTGGACCCGCGCATCGGGACCCACTACAACAACCCCAGCTTCGGCTACGGCGGGTACTGCCTGCCCAAGGATTCCAAGCAGCTCCTCGCCAACTTCCAGGACGTCCCCCAAAACCTGATTCGCGCCATCGTCGATTCCAACAGCACGCGAAAGCAGTTTATCGTCGATCAAGTTCTGGCGATGCAGCCGAAGGTCGTCGGCGCATTCCGCCTCACCATGAAGAGCGGTTCGGACAACTTCAGGCAGAGCTCGACACTCGATGTAATCGACAAGCTTAGGACTCACGGAGTCGAGGTCATCGTTTACGAACCCTCCAGTTCCCTCGATACACTCCAAGGCTGCCGCGTCGTCAACGACCTCGTCTTATTTAAGCAGGCAAGCGACGTGATCATCGCCAATCGCTACGACAGCGTTCTCGACGATGTGACAGACAAGGTTTACACGCGAGACCTCTGGCAGAGGGATTAGCACCAGTAAAAGTTGTTGCGCAACAGTTTTCACATTTCCCCTCATATACTCTGAAGTACATAGGCAACCTATGAGAGGTGGTTTTATGCGAAGCGAACAAGCGCAGTCAAAATGCTTCCTAGGAAGACTTTGTTTGCCCTTCTTAGGAGCCCTTTTTGTACTGGCATTTCTGCCGCTCTTCGCGACGGAAGCGCTAGCTTTACAGGTTAATGTCCAGCGCGTGGCAGGCGACACGCGCTACGACACAATGTCGGAATTGATTTCGAACGTTGGCGGATGGAGCGCATCCGATAAGGTAATACTTGCCAGTGGCACAAATTATCCTGACGCGCTGTCTGCCTCTGCGTTAGCCGGCGTACATGACGCCCCAATTATCCTTACAGACCCCACTGAGCTATCAAGCAAGGCAGCTGCAACAATTAAACAGCTTGGCCCGTCAACCATTTATGTTGTTGGCGGCCCTTCAGCCGTGAGCGACGCGGCACTACAGGCGGCAAGCAATATATGCGGAAGCAATACGATTCGGCTATACGGCTCAACTCGATACGAAACTAGCCTAGAGATCTTGCGCCAATGCAATTCTTCGTCTGACACAGTAATTGTCGCTACAGGCGCAAATTACGCAGATTCCCTATCGATAAGCCCATTCGCGTATGTAACCAAGAGTCCCATCGTATTGTGCGACCCTTACGGCGGCATCACGCAAGAGGCTGTCGAAGCAATTCGCGCAGGAGGATTCTCCAGGGCAATCCTTGTTGGCGGCAACGCAGCTGTCCCCGATGTCGTGATCTCTCAACTCAATAATGCAAATATTGCCACCGATGGAATTCGCCGTCTGAGTGGAGTGACTCGCTACGAAACAAGTACGCAGATTACTGCTTTTGAAATATCGGAAACCAGCCTCTTTACGGCAGACCCGCTGGGATTTGCGACTGGCTCAAACTACGCCGACGCCCTTGCAATGGAACCCTGCATGGGCAGAATCAACTCACCCCTTCTTCTTGTTGATAGTGGAGCGCAAACAGCATGCGCTTACATTGAACGGTTTAAGGGCAATGTTGGCAACGCCTTCGTTGCTGGCGGCATTAACGCAGTATCCGACGATGACTATCAACGCATAGTTGTGGCGTTGACGCCGAATGATACACCAACGCAGCCGAAACCGAACCTCACGGACCTATCAGGCGCTCAAGTTAAAGTACCGCAACAACAATACACGGGCCAGCCGCTCACGCCGGCCCCCGAAGTCACCCTTGGTGATCAAAAGCTCAAAAAGGATGTCGATTACAGTGTCTCGTATTCGAACAATACTAAGGCTGGAACGGCAACCGTCACAGTTACTGGCATTAATCAATACACGGGAGTCGCCAAAGGCACTTTTGAAATTATCGATAAACCTTCCGTCTCCAAGCAGAGCGTAAATATACCCTCCCCCGCCAAGCTAACCTACAGCGGGTCCAGCCAAACCGCCATAGCCTCAAACGAAATCTATACCGTCAAGAACGGCGCGGCCACAAATGCGGGTTCCTATAAGGCCACGCTTTCGCTCAAGGACAAGACCCGTTATCAGTGGGCTTCAACCGGCAAATCCGACGACGTCGAAGTGAACTGGTCCATCTCTGCGGCAAGCATTTCGTCGGCCAAGGTCAGCGCCGCCAAACAGACGTTCAATGGTCAGGCTCTGTCCCCTAGCGTCACTGTTAAGCTCGGTGACCGTACCCTTAAGAGCGGAACGGACTACGCCGTCTCATATTCAAACAATCAGCATGCGGGCACCGCCGAGGCAACCGTAACCGGCAAAGGCAACTACACCGGCACCGCTAGCGGGACGTTCACCATCTCGCCCGCAAACATCTCGGAGGCGAGCATTAGCGTTGCAGCCCAAAACTACACCGGCTCGCAGCTTACGCCCGTACCCACGGTCACGCTCGACGGCAAGTCGCTCGAATCCGGTACGGACTTTACAACCTCCTACAGCAACAACATCAAAGTCGGAACCGCAAACATTACCGTCACCGGCAAGGACGACTACACTGGATCGGCAACTTCGACGTTTAAGATCACTAGGGGTCAGGCAACCGTCAAAAAGGTAAAGGTCGGCGAAATTACCGTCACGGTCTACAGCTATCCCGATGGATACAGTTACGTCGACGTCCCTAATCAATGGCTTTCGATTAGCACATGTAACAACACCAATCGATGCGTCGATGTGGCAGCGGTTTCCAAGGACAACGGCGCTAATGTTCAGCTCTGGGACAACAACGGTGTAACAGGCCAGATCTGGAAATTCGTTGAGGAATCTGAGGGCGTATACCGCATAAAGAACGCCTATTCGGATAAGTATCTGAGCCTTGACTCTAATCATAAAAATGAAGAGGGTTGTAACGTTCTTCAGTTGAGTTCAAGCGGTAGAGACGATCAGCTGTGGCGTGCCGAGGTCTACAACAACAAGCTGATGTTCATAAACGTGCATTCCAATTATGTCCTCGATTGCTACGGCGGATACGCCGACAATGGAACCAACATCCAGGTCTGGAGCCGCAATAACAGTAAGGCCCAGCTATTCGAGCTCAAGCCCGAGACGATTAAAACAAAAGGCACGAGGACCATTACGGTTGGCAACGTAAGCGTTACCGAGCATACCTACGATAACGGCGATCGCTATTACGTAGTCTCCGAAGGTATGTACATTATTCAGAGCTGTTCTGGCAGCAATCAGGTCCTTGATGTGGTTGGGGGCGGCAAAGACAACGGCGTCAACGTTAATTCTTGGTCAAGCAACGGAACCAATTGGCAAAAATGGCAGTTCGTCAAAACTGAAAATGGCATCTACAAGATTATCAACGTAAATTCGGGAAAATGCCTAGAAGTCGCTGGCCAGGATACAAACGTCAACGGCGGTAATGTCCAACAATGGGACTACGTTGGAGGCAACAATCAGAAATGGAAACTGTGGCTTACCAAAGACAATAAGCTCGTGTTTTTGAACCTGGCCACACAGCGCGCACTGAATATTACCGGCAATACGGCAACAAACGGTGCCAACGTCACCATACAAGACAGGAACCTAAGCGCCAACCAGTCTTGGACACTCAGGCGCACGTCCAAGCAAATCGACCCCAATGAAGAGTGCCGTAGCATGGAAAACGAGATCTGGACGGCTTACTGCAATTACCGCAGGAGCAAGGGTTTCTCGATTCCCGTGCGCGACAGCTACATGGAGGCCCTCGCACACCAGTCTGCACAACATTGCGCAGATGTTGGCAAACTTGAACATACCATGAGGAAACAGTATCACATCTACTCAGACATCCTACAATACGCCACATACCGAATGACCGGCGACGACGCTGTAACCAAATGGAAGAATCACAAGGAGCATCGAATTATGATGAATTGCAGAACCGTAACAAAAGCAGGCGTAGGCGTAGTAAACAAGAATGGAACCTACTACATGGCGATTGTCTATGACTTCACCGGCACGAATGTTGGTGACGATTAAACCCGCACACGCTTTGACGTAAACGCATGTCATAACACACAAGAAGGGCCACATCAAACGATGTGGCCCTTTTACTTTCAAAGTGCTCCATGGCAAATTCACACCAGAGGCCATCAAGGCACCCCAAAACATAGGAAGACAGATGTCCAGACTGTCATCGCGCACAAGCTCGGCAAAAGGCTCGGGCTGCACACAGCTGCCCTCCAGATCGCCAAGAAGGCTATCGAGGATTACGTCGTTACCCCCGACATTAAGATTGCTGTGACCTCGCCATCGACAATTGCTTGTATTCCGTGGCGCTGCAAACCCGAAAAAAGCGAAGAGGCCTAAAGGACCCCTTCGCTGTACGCATTAAAACAAGGTGTGCTACTTAATCTGCATATTCATAGCCTCTGAAAGGCTATTGGCAGTAGTTTCACCAACCGCATTTACTCCACCGGCAATATAGGCAGCCGTCGGAACCATGTCCTGCATGTCAGGACGACTCCCGTAGTCCTCAGTCCACTTGCGTGCATACTGAACCGCCGCATCATTATAATCATCAACCAAAAGAACAAAAGACCGTGAATGACCGGCAACCGGACCAGCCGCCAAAGCATCGGGGAAATTCTTTCCCGTAGCAAATATCGAACCGCTTAGACCAAGAACGCTTGAATTATTAAATAACGAGGAAGCGCGTTCGGCGATTTTCACGCTTGTTTCATAGCGCGTACTACCAAAATAGCGGTTATACGACACGCCAACGGACTCGAGCTGAGCCTCAACGGATGACGGAACGGCTTGATTGCCTCCAACGATCATGGCGTTTCTTATGCCCTTAGCTTTAAGAAAAGCTAATGCGTCATCCGATAAACCAGCCACAGGATCGCACAAAAGGATGGGCATTTTACCCGCATATGCATAAGGACTTACAGACAGCGCATCGGCGAAGGTTGTGCCCGTAGCAATTATGACCTGCCAAGGCGCCTCCCCGTCGATATTGGCAACGTTATAGGCTGTTTTAGCTATGCGCAGCGAAGTTTCGTACCTCGTCTGACCACTCAATCGCTGAATATAGGCTTGAGAATTGGCCTTCAGCTGATCCTCCACAGTTGAGGAAACAGCACTTTCGCCTCCGACAATATAAATAAAACTGGGATTGAGTTTTTGAATCTGTTCCTTAACCTCTGCGGTTAAATCACTCGGATCGGTCAGCAGAATAGGAGCTGGATCATAGCAGCCAGCCAGCGAAGACGCAGCGAGGGCATCAGGATAGTTAGTCGCAGAGGCCACAATAACGACGCCGTTTTTCCCAGCACTCATTAGGTCTACCAATCCACTCATGGTCTGATAGCGAGTGGCGCCGTTGATTCGAGTGAGCATCTTAGGCTGAGAGGGGTTAAAGGGCTTGCCGGCATTGCGGTTCCAGTTAACTCGCCAAGTAACTTTAGGAGAATCAGCGCCCCTAGGATGCACGGTAAAAATGGTACCTGCTGGATTTCCTGTAGAGTCTTTAAGCGACTCGTTGTCAACTATCCAGCCATAATCCGAAATCCCGAGGACACCATATCCTTCAGGAAGCAAGTACTCAGGAGCGTTATAGTCCTCAAGGGGATTAAACCCTTCGGGCTCAACCCAGTTAGCAGGGTCCCAGCAACACATCTTTAATGATAGTCCCACTAAGCAATATCGGACATCAATAAAGGGTTGCACAGCCCAGTACAACCCTTTATTTCTTATGTCTGCAATAGCGCGATTCAACTCATCCATCGCTCAAAGCGAATTATCACTTATATAAAAACAGCAACTCAGCTATTTTTGGGGAAACCTTATTAATAATCAGAATCAACAAAAAAGTTGCTCCAAAAACGATTGCGGAAAGAATAGAGACTGAAGCAAAATAGCCTAAAGCACCCATTTGAGACATCACAAAAAACGGAGACTGAAACAAATCAATTACTGCATAATGCACTAAATAGATGCCGAAAGAAGCCCTAGAAACCAACTCAATCACATGGCAGCGATTTAGTCTTAAATAATTGAATAGGATTAAATATAAGCAGCAGGATGCAATTAGAAGCAGCAAATCGGAATACCAGAGCACATACCCACGTTGGTAAACGGAAGATATAAATAACATGGCGACTAGCAGGAAATAGCTGGCTGCGCCTATAACTAAAACAATCCTCGATTTACAACGAACGTCAAAAGCGCCGCTCTGAACGAAGTAGCCAAAAACAATATACAGACCGTATGCTCCACCAAGAAATGAAATATCGAGAGCAGAGTTCCCGCCAATAGGCGAAAACCCAAAGACAACCGATATATTCGATACAAAGGGCAGGACAAACTGAACGAGAAGCAGAACGCCCAGCGGTAAAGAAAAACTTCGGAACGTAAAATTTCGAAAAACCACTGCAACAAAAGGCAGCGCGATGTATATCCCAATTATCATTGGAAGATACCAGAGAACCGCACGCGGGCAGTTTTCCAGCAACAATAAAATACGAAATGCCTGAAATATATCAAACGGCTGATCAAGAATTAGGATAGATCGGACATAATAAAACGCTGTGCAAAGGGCTGCAGAAACAACTAATGGAAGCAGCTTACGCTTATAAAACGAAACAACATCATCATTGCCCTTAACTAATTTAGAAAGAACAAGGCTTCCGGTCAAAAATAAAAACAGCGGCACGCCTATACGACCAAGCGCAAAGAAAGCCGAATAAGATAGCGTGATCCTCAACTGTGGTGCCGCAATCTTGCCATATAAGCGCTCGTTACAATGACAAACAACCACAAGCAAAATTGCAAGACATCTTATATAGTCAAGCTTATTAACCCTAGAGCCAATGGCCATATGAGCAGAAGACGGTTTCACATGATAACGACATAAATACTGCAAATTAGCAACACCCTTGACTCTAGTTTTACTAATCACTAACCAGACCGTGGCTAACGCTCAAAAATCACATCGCAACAGTAAGCAATGATCCATTAATCACTCAAAAAAACAAAGGCCGCCAACAAGCTGCAGACGACCCAACAAAAACAAGGTGCTCCATGGCGGATTCGAACCGTCGACCTTGGGATTAGAAGTCCCCTGCTCTATCCAACTGAGCTAATGGAGCGGGTAAAAATTGATTATACCCTAATTGAACTGATCACGGTATGCTCTGCAAACCGCATCAACGGGACCGTCCATGCGAAGATCGCCTTTCTCGATCCACACAGCGCGCTGGCAAATACGCTCAACCTGATCCATTGAGTGCGAAACGAATAGGACAGTAACATCACCGGATTCAATAAAATGTTGAATTCGCCTTTCGCACTTTTCCTGGAAGAACACGTCACCAACCGATAGCGTTTCATCAACAATCAAAATATCAGGCTCGGTAATCGTAGCAATTGCAAAGGCGATACGTGCCACCATACCCGAAGAAAAATTCTTTAGCGGCATATCGACAAAATCATTAAGCTCAGCAAAATCGATGATCCCATCAAAGTTTGCATCGATAAATTCCTTGGTATATCCGAGAAGCGAGCCGTTAAGGTAGATATTCTCGCGAGCCGTCAGCTCCGGGTCAAAACCGGCACCAAGCTCAATAAGCGGAGCAATGTTGCCATGAACCCTGACCTCGCCTTCGCTCGGCTCAAGAACGCCAGCAATGATCTTAAGCATAGTGGATTTGCCGGATCCATTCGTTCCGACCAGACCAACGACCTCGCCCTGATGAACTTCGAATGAGATGTGTTTAAGTGCCCTAAACTCCTCAAAAAAGAGTTCGTGTTTCGCAAGCTTTATAAAATACTCTTTAAAGCTACCCAGCGACTCAGAAGCCATATTAAAGACCATAGAGACATCTTTGACTTCAACCGAAAGAGGCTTCTTCTCATAGTCAACCGAGGGCATAGCACCCGCTTGAATAACTCCAGACATACTATTCCCCTAGATATAAAGAATGAACTTATGCTCGCTCTTATGAAATACTGCATACCCTATAACCAGTGAAAGGACTGCCCATAGGACGCAAAAAACCAATACCTGTGTGGAAGGATTGCATTGAAACAGGAAGATATCACGCATGAAAGTCAAATAGTTATACATGGGGTTCGCATACATTAGAACCCTAAGGATATGTGGCATTCCGGCAATAAAATCTGTAGTCCAAAAAATAGGAGTAAAGTACGTCCAGGCGGTAATCACAACGCTCCAAAGATGGATCACATCTCTAAAGAAAACTGCAAGGGCAGAAAGCGCCAGACCAATACCCATGCAAAACAACATTAAAAGAATCAGACACACCGGAAGCCAAACAAGATGCCATGTGGGCACTACACGGAACCACAACATGACTAAGGCAACAGCAACAAGCGAAAAAGCAAAATTTACCAAGGCAAACAAAGCCTTTTGAACGGGAAATACCCAGCGATGGACTTTGACCTTCTTTAACAATGACGCTGCAGCAAGTATCGACGTCATGGCCTGCGATGTGGAATCGGACATAACGGCGAAAGTAACATTACCAACAATTAAATAAAGCGGATACATCTCTGGCGTAATAGAACCATTTCGGCCCTGGGCAAAAATCGTCGAAAAAACGACCGCCATCACGATCATCATAAGCAAAGGATTAAGCACTGACCACGCGACGCCAAGAACGCTACGACGATATTTCAGCTTAAAATCCTTGGTAACTAGCTGTTTTAGGATGTAAAAATCCTTTTGAATATCATTGGCCGCGTGCGATTGAATACTCTTCGCACCAACGCGGCCATCCATGCTATTCGCCACAAACGACTCCTTAACAACAATATCATGTCGAGAGAGAAGTATATCCTCCCGTAGCTCGCAGAATGAACGGGCGCCTAAAAGAGGGGTATTAACCCATACTTTATCTAAAGAAAGGCATGGAGCGTGCGCTCCATGCCTCGAAACAGACTCGGCTACTTCTTTCCCTGAACAGCTCTACCAATAGATTTAAGAACTTCACGCCGCGCAGAGCCAACGGGACATAACGGGTCAACTATTTTACGCAGCGGGCTGGTTTCAGAAACGGCCTTTTCGTGCATCAACAGCGGTGTGTCAGCTGAAGAACCGGATCCAACAAGCAAAGCAAGAAGCTTCTCATAGAAAGGTGTCTCACGGGCATACTTCCAATACAGCTGGCTACGATCGCAATAAGCGAACTTCCATGGCTTTTCAAACCCGGCATAGTGCACAATCCGCTCATGGCTACGCGAATCATTAAATGCATCAAAAACCTGGTGAGGAGCATAGCTGAACACGTTTGCGATGCGATTGCCACAATCAATCATAACGTTCCAGTCATAGTTAAGCCAGGTAACGCGCCCTTCGCAATGAGCATTCAACACATCCTGGTCGTTATAAATAAAACGATCGTCAGAAGCAAATTCGAGCCACTCTTCAATCGTGTGAAGACTCCGCATTTCACGCGTGTTAAGCAGCAGAACACCGGCCTGGAAGTAATCATAGGGGTTAGTCATCCCTAGTACCGTCTTGGCATACTTTAAACGCTCACCATTTTTCATGTTTAAGTTGCCTAGGAAATCGATATCCCGTGTTGCGCCGAGCAGGTTAGTACCGAGTTCGGTTTCATACAGCTCCGAAACGTCACCCTTAACAATAAGATCAGAATCAAGATAAAGGACTTTATTGTAGTAAGGCAATAGCTTCTGAATAAGGAAGCGATAATAAGTCTCAACACTAATATGCGGATTATTTGTAGTCAGCTCATATCGATCGATGATGGCAGAGACGCTGCAGAACCTCACACCGGCGTGAGGGAAAGCCCCAAAGAAGCTCTTCATACGAGCTTGATTTTCCCCATTGATATCACGATGCAGCACGACGATATCGTAGCGATAGTCTGTAGAAGCATTTGCAAGCATTGAATAGATTGTGGTCGTAAGCATGGGGACATAATTATTGTCCGAGGCAAAGACAACAGGGATTATGGGGCGGGGATCGCCAGAAAGACGCGGAAGACCGAGTTCGCCATGATAATCTGGCTCAGTGAAGTGAACACACTGCAGCTCGGCAGTTTTCCAACCCTCACCAACACGCTCATGATGAAGCAAATAAATATTCAAGAGCCTTTCAGCAAGGTGACCGGGTGTGCGCAGGCCTTCCTTGCTGTATTTCGACATGTCTGTCGTATTAACAAACTCTTCGAGAATCGGGAATAACCATTCGCAATATGCGTTAAAAATGGCCCGCTTCATGATGAACATGTTGCAGAAGCGCGCGGTGTGCCCTTTGAGGAAAGCCTGAGCATCCTCAAGATACTCAGGATGCTGTTTACCGAGAATGGAAACGACTTTATCAAGATCCTCGACAAACAATTTGTCGGCAAGATCGTATTGCTTGCGAATGGTTGCAGAAGACCCGCAGTAAGGACGAATATCCTTACGCTCGGTCGTAATCACGTCAAATTCTTTCACGTATTTACGGACGCTATCGTCGTCAAGACAATACTCAGCCTGAGATTTAGCATCAATATAGGCGTCCATCACCTCGCCATAAAGATTTTCCTCATGGCGTTTTCGAGCAAAATCAAAATAGCGACGATAGTGACAAAAACCAACATAATCGCTGCCGGTATTCTTCCAAGCCCAATACTGCGTAGTCAGTTCGCAATACATAGGGTTTTGATCAGAAATATTCTCGCCGTCGTTATCCTGGAATGCCCAGTGGAAAATATCACTTCGAGATGAACAACCGACCTGAACAGGCTGGAATAATTCGCTGTCGAACAAATCGACTCTTTTATGAGTTGATACAAAGATCCGGATATCCTGTTTCGCGCAACAACGCTTTTTTGCCCTCTCTTCAACTTCGCAAATATGAAGCTTGGCAGCATCAGCGAAATCCATAAGGCGATTGGAAACAAAATAATCTGTACCTGCCATTGATTTGGCCTCGCGATACCAAGTCCTTAATGTATCTACCGAAACATCGCCACTGTCATTTACCCACTCCGCATAAGCTGCATCACGAGTCAGGCGCATAACTTGTTCAGCAACTTCCAAGTCACCAACCACGGAAGCCGCTTTTTTAGCTGCATCGATTTTATTGGAATTATCTACGCGAACAAACCAATCGTTAAATAGAAGATCCATCAACTTTGTCTTACCGCCACTGAAGGCCATAGACAAATCAAATTTATTGAAATTCTCGGAGAATTCTGCCATATGTGTCACAGAACTCCAGAAGCCCTGAGTGCTCCGCAGGAAAGAGTCAGGCGACATCTTGGACCCTGAGTTAACTCCGCGACCCAAATAATACTTAAGCCCGACAATATCGTTACAGGTAAGCTGAGAATCTGCCTCTGCAAGAGCAACAAAACATTCGTAACCGTCTTGAGCGCGACCCATCCTATCGTTTGTCATATCGGAGAACGCTCGTTTAAAGTAACGGGCGTCATAAGCACGTTGTGTGATGCGCCAATCTTGGCGATAACCAGCCTCGCTGCTGAATGCAGCGTTACAGATATCCGAACCGTTCAAAGGCTCAATATCACGATTAACATAGGACTCAAATTCAATACGTTCTTGCTCAGATACGCCCGCATTTACAACCTTAATCCCAAAATGGTAGATGTCTGCAGGATGAGCAAGAGAGTAGTCATTGAGCTCTGAAAGAAAGCCGGGCTCAAGTTCGTCATCAGAATCTAAAAGAATAATGAGATCGCCAGAGCATTGTTCGACAGCAGATTTGCGGCCAAGATGAACGCCCTCGTTGTGCGATTTAATAATGGGCTTAACACGGCTATCGCGCTCGGCGTAGTCTTTAAGAATTGAAGCAGTATTATCAGGACTGCCGTCGTCGACAATAATCAATTCAAAATCAGCAAAAGACTGATGCAGCACGCTATCGATGCAGGCAGGCAGGTATTCCGCGTCTTTATAGGAAGAAACACAAATAGAAAAACGAGACAAGACTACGCTCCTAATCATAAGTGAGAGCAAACACGAATCAGCATAATGCAGCTTGGCTAAAGCTAATCCATAAAAAATTGGAAACATAAAATAGGCGGTGTCCAGTCGTTCAAAACGAATCGACCAGAATAATGCTCAGAGATGCCAAGAGGATCAAGATCTAACTGTGTATCAATTGAAATAAGTTCCTTCGAATTTCAACTAACATGGCGTTAATAGACAAACACAAAAATAAAGAGAAAATAATCTCCACCCAGTGATTAACGAATGGCACAGAACCCAAAACACCAAGTATCGAAACGTGAAACATATAAACGTTTCCACTTGACTCGCCCAAATATTTGAAAAAACTACCCAAGAGGGAGCCTTCTCTTGCGATTTGAGTCATCAGAAGGATTAAACAGAATGCAATAAACGAATCAACCATTAAGTTCAATTTAAAACGCGCAACGCACAATCCCAGGAGAACGATGCCGGCAAGTGGATATTTATAAGTGTTACGGCACTCCAAAAACTTAACAAATAATCCCCTTTTACATGCAGTCATTCCCAAAACAAAAGCAAAAATATAAAACAATTCTCTGTCGGTATGCATATTAGGGTCATCAACGATGAGATAAACCAGCCAAGGCGTATAAGCAACAAGTAGCAGGATGCAGTTAGCGAGCTTTCCCTTCGAGATGACCATATAAAAAAACGGCGCAAGCACATAGCAGCATATAGCAGCACCCAAATACCACCACGCTCCACATAGCGTAGGTGAGCTAAAGAATTCTGAGGCCAATCCGAACATGTCTTTTACCAGAAACAGAAGAAATCCAAAACCCTTACCGTAAACTGATACAACCGAAACACCGACGCAAACAGAAACTAACAGCGAGAATAAGTACATCGGGATAAAAGACGACCAGAACTTACGCAACCGATTGCAAATAGCAGCGGCCATATTGGAAAAAGACCCATCTGTCTTGCTCAATTTAAAACAGATGCCGTAACCTGACAGGATCATAAAAATAGAAACGCATGATTTTGCAGAAGTAGCCAATACCTGTGAAATAGATAGCTGAGCAATAGGTAAATTAACCCCCGGATTATTGGGAATAATATGGTGAACAAAAAGCAATATGAGCGCCAGGCCCTTAGCACATGACGTCATTGTTTTGGTAAACCCAAGCGAATGAGCAGGCTGATTAATCTCGGTTGGCATCTTTACCCTTACGTACATATGAAACGATAAGTGGAAACAACTTCACGGCAAGCAGAATTGCAATAGCCACAAAGAACAGAGTCAATCCCAAGCGATAGGTGGAATCAATATATTTAAGAGTGACAGTATGTTTTCCATGTCCAATTTTAATTGAAGTAAAAGCCAAGTTTGCTAAATGGGTATTCACCTCAGTGCCATCAACAAAAGCCCTCCAATTAGCAGAATAAGGAATTGGTGCAAATAAATAACCTGCGCTTGGAGCGTCAATGGAAACGGACAACTCATCATTGGTAAATGAAATCACCGAACAATTTGCTTTGTTCCTTTCGTTACAAGAACTTAGATAGTGATCAATATATTTATCGGGAACAGCCTCAACCCATATATTGCTTAACTCGGCATCATCGGCACAGTTGACACCAACGATAGAAATCTCAACCTTGTTGTAATGATTATTGCTGAATGGAATCCTTACAGATTCATCGCCAGCAGCGAGATACACCGGCAAAACATCCTCAGAATCATCTTGAGAGTTATAAAACTTTGCAACGATCGAGACGCTACCACTCGTTGTAGCCGACGCATGAAACTTAAAATTCAATGCGATACATCCATCGAAATCCTGAATATCAAATTGCGAAGACTTCGAGACGGTTACATTGTTTGGTGAAGATCCGATGCAGTCTCCATAAGTCAGTGCCTCATGATTTTTCTCAACAATGGTTTTACCTTCAGCAGACTTAGAATCGTCTAACACCAACGCATCCAGAAGAAGCGCTCCTCTATCAGAACGTTCAGACTTATAGAAATCAGAGTCGCTGATTACACTTGATGCGGAGTAGAACGAAATCGGCTGAATTGAATTTTGATTCTCATATACTTGGTAATAACCATCACTATTTAAATTGGTATAACCAAATGGGCTGATATAGCTAATGTCAGGGTTTGAGTAAACCGAGTAGCCCACTCCAAGCATCGCGTTCAGACTAATATCAGAAAAGCCATAGGTATATCGCGAATAGCCCAGCTGCTCGATATAATCGTTGCCAACAGCAGACATAAACTCCGTAACAGCGGAAGAAGTGCCAACCCCTCCAATATAAGATTCAGTTCCCATATATGAATTTGCCATAGGAGCGGTCAGCATTTGAGTTTGAAAATCAATCCTAGCTGGCTGTTTTATCGCATATTCGGAAATCGTGTCGCGCAAATCAGTATTGAAGGAATCCCAATACTGCTGTTTACTGACTGTCGGAACATCATTAACAAGCTGATATCCACCGAACAATACAGATGCAACCGATATGAAAACAATTAAATAGTTAAAGAAAGACGAATGGCGAAGGAAGCTGACTAATAAAAATACCAAAATTGCGAACAAAGAAAAATAGAGCAGAGCGTGTTTATTCACGTTAAATTCAAGGAAAGCGGCAGAGACAATCGTGACCACGAATGCAGCGCAGATCCAGACAAATACTTGAATGGCATTGTTCCCATTGAGTAGATTTTCAAAGCCGATGGCTCCGCATAAGGCGAGAACGAAAATAACCCAAACCGATGACATTCGGAAATCAAATGAGCCAACAGCGCCGCCGCCGAGCAAGAACCTAAAAACATCAAGACAAACATAAGCGGCCACGGAAATTAATAGCACCGAAAGCCAGCAACGACGAGCTCTAGTCTGACCCTTAAAGCAAAAAGGCAAGCATACAACCGCAGCAACACTTGAAGAATAGAAAGCGTTGCCCAAAAAACCAGATGGACTCGAGCATTCACTCATAAATCCAAAAGAAGTACTCGAGATGAAACCCAACCATTGTTCAGCAAGAATTTGTGGGTTAGATAAAAGGGATATCGAGTTAACCGCTAGGTTACCACCAGAATCTTTAGAGACACGGGCGCTGTCTAAATAGGTTGAGATATTTGGAAGAAGGGAAGGCGCAGAAACGGCAATGCCCATTACATAAAGGAAACCCAAATTTGCAAAGCAATGAATATAGGACCTGTAGCACTGACTTTTACCAAAATAACCTAAATAAAAAGCTGTAAACATAACCAAAATACATGTATATAGAACGAGTCCATATACACTTAAAGTCATGATTATTAAAGCAAGCGTAATTGGAAATGCAACGAATTTCTTTTTATCGTGCAGCACTCTTGCAACAGCCCAAAGAAATGCCGAGAGCAAAGTTACTTCCAGCGTATAGGCAGTCCATGCACAAAGCGCCAGCATCCTGCCCGAGAATGCAATGCCAAAACCGAATATAAACTTCGTCTGATATCTACAATTAAAATAACCCAAAAACAAGTAGAAAAACGAGCCGGCGAGAAGGATCTTAGCAATCTGGAATATACACATCATCCTGGGTAAGTTATCCCTACCGAACCATGAAACGATGTACTCCGGGTTAAATAATTGTACAGTCGTTCCACCTAAAAACTGTGACGCATTCCAGGTAGAAAAATTTAACTGAGAAAATCGATCAGCCGCATTTAGAAAAAAGGGTACAGACTGGCCAAAGCTGTCAGAACCATAATCTACATAGATTAGATAACTACCCCCAAATAAATATCGAGCGTAGAGAAAGACGGAAACAAGGGTAAGAAGCAATAGATAGAATAAAAATAGGGAGCACGATTTATGCCTCAGACAGAACTCATAAACCTTTCCAAATGCATGAAACCTAGACATAGCTAATGAATTATTGACCATTACGTTGATATTTCTCCTCGGTCGCAGCCTTTGCCTGACGCCACCAGCTCTCATTTTCAACATACCATTTAATAGTTCTTTTCAGACCAGCGGCGAAATCAGTATGCTGTGGTTTCCAACCAAGCTCTCTACGAAGCTTTGAACTATCGATGGCATAACGCCGATCATGGCCGGGACGATCAGCGACCCAGTCAAAATCATCAGCATCCCTGCCCATGGCCCTAAGAATCATACGCAATACTTCTATATTGCTCTTCTCACCATCGGCGCCAATAAGATAGGTTTCTCCGATTCTTCCCTTGGTTAAAATATCCCAAACAGCCGAAGAATGGTCCTCTGTGTAAATCCAATCGCGTACGTTTTCGCCTGAACCGTACAGCTTGGGACGTCTTCCATCAATAATGTTTGTAATTTGCCTTGGAATGAACTTTTCGACATGTTGATAAGGGCCGTAGTTATTGGAACAGTTCGAAATGGTGGTACGTAAACCGTACGTACGGGTCCATGCTCTGACCAGCATATCCGAGCTAGCTTTTGTTGAACTGTAAGGCGAGCTGGGACGATATGGAGTTTGCTCGGTAAATCTTGCCGGATCGTCTAGGGCAAGATCGCCATATACCTCATCAGTCGAGACGTGATGATAGCGAATATTATACTTGCGAACTGATTCCAGTAAACGATAGGTTCCCTCAACATTAGTTCGTAGGAACGGAAAGGGATCATTAATCGAATTGTCGTTATGTGATTCCGCGGCATAATGCACAATTGCATCATGCCCGGGAATTAGTTCATCAAGCAATGCCGAATCACAGATATCACCGACGACAAGCTCAACCCTATCCTTAGGCAAGGAGGCAATGTTCTCCGGATTACCGGCATAGGTAAGTTTATCGAGAACAGTGACATGAACTTCAGGGTGATTATTAACAACGTAATGAACGAAGTTAGATCCAATAAAGCCACAGCCACCTGTAACAATTATATTTTTAGGTTCAAAAGGAATGCACATGCTAATTAACCTGTTCTTCATCTGCAATTGAAATTAAATAACGACCATAATCGGTCTTTTTCAGCTTCTCACCAAGTGTTCGAAGCTGATCGGAATCAATAAACTTGCGGCGGTAGGCTATCTCCTCTATGCATGCAATGAAGTAACCTTGACGGCTCTGCACAGCTTCAACGTACTCAGCCGCCTTTAACATGCCCGCAGGAGTTCCAGTATCAAGCCAGGCCATCCCACGACCCATAAGCTCGACAGAAAGCTCCCCACGCTCAAGATATGCGTTATTGATACTGGTTATCTCAAGCTCGCCACGTGATGACGGCTCAACCTTGGATGCAAAATCAGAGACCTGACCGTCATAGAAATACAGACCTGGCACGGCATAATTGGACTTTGGATCACTAGGCTTTTCCTCAATTCCAACAACCTTATGGTCTTCATCAAATTCGACTACGCCAAACGCGCGTGCGTCTTTAACAGGGTAGCCAAACACAACGGCCCCGCCCTTGTTTTCTACAGTCATACGGGCGTTTGATAAAATACGGGTCAAATCCTGACCATGGAACATATTATCGCCAAGAACCAAAGCGCAAGGCTCCCCCGCAAGGAACTCACGACCAATCGTAAAGGCCTCCGCTAGACCCCTGGGCTCATCTTGCTGAGCATAGCAAATCCGCATTCCCAGCAAAGAGCCATCCCCGAACAAATCCTTAAATGCAGGCAAATCCCTAGGTGTAGAAATGAGCAGCACCTCACGAATTCCTGCGAGCATCAAAACTGACAAAGGATAATAAACCAACGGTTTGTCATAAATAGGAAGCAATTGCTTATTAACAGACTTGGTAATGGGGTGCAAGCGAGTGCCTGAGCCTCCGGCCAATATAATGCCCTTCATATGCCCTCCTAGAATCAGTCGAAACAAAACCAATAATAGATGTTAACAACACTTTGCTACAATTAAGGCAATTCTTTTTCCGTAGCCCACACCCGGTACAGCCCAACGACCGTCAAGATCTTCGAGACACGGAGCGATTCCACGGTCGACCTTATTAAAACGGGGGTCAACGCATACAGTATTCAGAGGCTCGGATGAGGCGTACGCCTTCAAATGCTGCACCTGCGCACGCAGCCCAATTCGAACGTTATCAAAAGTCACGCCAGCTGCAGATGTATTTATTGCGCCAATGCCACCAAAATTGCATTGTTCTGCTTTTACGCTGCCGCCAAATTGAAGCCAGCCCGTTTCAAGCATTGCTTGGGCAAACAGGATCTCTGCCTTAACACCTTCAGCATTCGCTTCCTCTAATACTATCTGGCAAAAGTCATTAATAGTTGTTGCACCTTTCGATGCATAAATAGTCGGATAGGTATGCCCAGTGGACTTAAATAGAGAAACCATGCTCGAAACCGTTGCAGCAGACTTACCCATAATGGGCGTGCCCAAAGTTGTACACGCCACGAGGTCGGCGTCGGAGAAGGGCGACCAGGACGATCCGTTCCAGGCCTGGACCAGGAACTTGTAGGAAGCGCCGTTCGAGAGGCCCTTCACGGTGTAGGACTCCTCGGCGCAGTCGAGCGTGTAGGTCTTGTAGCCGGACCCCTGGCGGACGGCGACCGCGTAGCGGGTCGCTCCTGGCACGTGGCCCCAGGTGAGCTCGACCGACCTGTCGCCGGCCTTCGCGGAGACCTTGGGGCTGACGGTGCCCGAGGGGGCGGCGGAGCACAGGTAGCCGTCGGCGGTCGACGACCAGGACCCGTCGACCCGGGCCTGGACCAGGAAGCGGTGGGTAACGCCGTTGGCGAGGTCGGAGACCTTGAAGGAGGTGCCCTTCTCGTCGAGCGTGTAGGTCCTGTACGACCCGTCCGCGAGCCTCTCGGCGACGGCGTAGCGCTCGGCGCCGGCGACGGCCTTCCAGGAGACGGTGACCTCACCGTCGCCGGTCGCCTCGGCCTGAGCCTCGGGGGCCCTGGGGTCCGACGGGCGGCACGCCACGAGGTCGGCGTCGGAGAAGGGCGACCAGGACGATCCGTTCCAGGCCTGGACCAGGAACTTGTAGGAAGCGCCGTTCGAGAGGCCCTTCACGGTGTAGGACTCCTCGGCGCAGTCGAGCGTGTAGGTCTTGTAGCCGGACCCCTGGCGGACGGCGACCGCGTAGCGGGTCGCTCCTGGCACGTGGCCCCAGGTGAGC